>CAMFDU010000006.1 GCA_945949175.1 Gulosibacter massiliensis
CGACTGGTCGCGCGCGACGATGACAAAATCAACAGTGTCGAAATACTCACGCAGAATCTTTCCCAGTGTCGGAGTGGCGCGTTGATCGCCTATCTCGCACACCATAACCACGCGGACGTCCCCTCCTCGTGAAGTCGCCTCAGCCACAATTGACGATAATCGACTGCGAATTACTGCAGGGGTCGCGTCCGTGATACGCCGACGTTCCCTGGATGCGCTGAGTGGCGCGGCGGCAAGTTCTACCAGGTCGTGATGTTTGACGATCTCGCCCCGAGCCGGAAACCACAAGTCCCCCATTGGATAGATCACGGATCGCGGAAGTGTTCCGGCTAACGAGAGTCGAGAAAAATGATTGGCAAACGAGCTGGTTCCGGTTTTCATCGGCCCCAGGTGGACAAGGAGTCGAACCTTTGACATCTAGATTCCCGTCGCCTTAAACCACGAACGCCATTCTGCCTGCTTTGATTCGGGTCCTAATGCCTTTCGGAGTTCGTTCCCAAGATTTCCGTAGAGCGCGATGATTCGGGCACGTTCCTCTGGCGAAATCACCCAATCGCCGGAATCAGACGAACGAGTGTTGAACCCCGCCCGCATTACTTTGGAGCGATCGGCGTTCAGGATTCGAAGAAAAAGTGAGTGAATTACTCCGGAAAGGAACGGGATGCGTCGGAGGCGGGATTTCAGCTTCTTCAGCGCAACAAGGCGCTTTAGCGACGACAACGGAAGGCTGGGGTGAATTCGGCGCGAACCAAAATCGCCCTCTAATCGGGGGGCCGATTTTCCGGTCACAACTTTCATGAAGCGATCAACCACTGCATACCCGTCTGATTCGTCTTCGAAATAGGGAATCAAGAAAAAATCATCGATGGGTAGTTCTTGTAACTGCGAAAGCATGCGCCGATAATCGTAGCCGATTGATCCGTTTCGATGCTGAAGCATCCCATACAAATCGAGGTCGGCCCGATCCGATCGCCATTCTTTGATTTTGTGAACAAGAAGTGATTGCGTTGCCTCTACTGGGGACCGCACGGCGAGAACAAAAATCACTTCATCAAACGTGGACTTAAACAAATCCACCAAGCGTCCGAGGTTCGCTCGGCCAACCAACGTTTCGCTAATGAACACCGCAGTCCTCTGGGAACCGCGTCCTTTAGCGACATGCGCCGCGAGATCGCGAACTTTGCGCACGATGTTGTCGGGAGTTTGAATCGCTGTTTTTCGGCCAGCCTTTTTGCGTCCGTTTGGGTACAAATAGTCGGCGAGTTGGCCGTGTTTGGTGATGCTCCCCGCTGCGGGAAACCATAGATCGCCCGAGGGATAAACAACGTCCGACGGAAGAATCCCGGCTTGGTGTGCGGCAGAAAAGTAGGCGCCAATTGCGGTTGTCCCGGTTTTCATAGGTCCAACGTGAACAACTACTCGAGTAGTTGCCATGGTGAATCTCCTTTGTTACCAAGCGTCGCGGTGAATAGTTACCGAGCGGAGACGGTGGGATTTGAACCCACGGCTCCCTAAAGGGAACTCCACCTTAGCAGGGTGGTGCACTAGGCCGAACTATGCGACGTCTCCCGTACGAGTCCATGTTACCCACTTATTTCCTGCGAGGTGATTCCAGCTCCGCGAACCAGCGTTTCCAATCGTCGCGCTTGGATTTCGAGCCTAAAAACTTTTTGAATCGGGCATTTGACTCGCGATAACGCTCGACAATCTCGCGTCGTTCCCCGGCGGTAAGTGCCCAGCGAGCGCCTTGTGTCTCTCTCTGAATTCGCCTTAGGGCATAGTGATACATCCAAGCGGCGAGGTTTGTGAGGACTGGAATTGACCGAATTCTGGATAACTTCTGCTTGAGAAGTCCGATGCGAACAAGTTGCTCTTTCCCGAGAGACGCATTCATGCGCTCGGAGGTTTTGGCCATTGGTACCTGAATTCCCGTGTGTCGGGCAAATCGCTTCATGAGTGCGTCCGTCAAGTGGTCGTCTTCGAAATAGGGAAGGATTATCAACGTGTGGTCGTCCCCAGACCAGCGGTTCGCGTAAACGTCGTAATAGAAACGTTTTCGCGTGCCCCTCAGGATTTTGGCGTAATCGGGTCGAACGTAGTTGGGCGAGGTCCAGGATTGGACTCGATGCGCAATGAACGATAGAAGAGCCGCGCTTTGCGCTCGTGCGAAAAAAACAATCTCTAGTTTGTCCGCCATTTGCCGAAGACGCTTGATGATGTAGTCAGGAAACCGAGCCACGTTAAGCGCTTCGGCAACCAGCAAAATCGTGACTTCAGGCACATCACGTCGGCGTGCGTCAGCCACAATCTTCTCGAGTCGACGTTCAACGAGAGCGCCGCGACGTGTCCCCAAAAGTTCCAGTTGGGGATGTTTGGCGACATCTGATCGACTTTGAGGCCACGCGCTTCCGCCCGGAATAATGAGTGAGTCGGGAAGTGGGGCAGAAAGAAGTCGTGACGACAGCGCTTCGGTTCCCGTTTTCATCGGGCCGATATGCACGACAATGCGAACGCCGATGATTGTTCCTAAGAGCTGTTCGAGACGGAGCAGGTGTTTTGCGCAGCGGACTGACCCTTAATTCCGCTCAAAATCTCGCCGGATCCCGTTTGTTCCGCTTTGTCTTCTATTTCAGATTCAACATCAGTTGCCTCTATCTCAGAACCGACCCCTGTCGAATCCTTGTCAAGACGGAACGGCGCGTCGTTGATAATTGCTGAAAACAGTGCGTCAGCCAGGTCTGGTAGCGGAGCAACCTTTCCGGCATACACCCCACCGAGCCCTGTGGTGCTGGGGTATTGAACAAACATGATGTTCTCGCGAGGAATGTCCTTGAGCACCAATGCCATAGCCACCATGGTGTCGAGGTTTGACAACGAGTTCGACAATGTCATCGAATTGGCAGCGACAGATGCGAGCCCATAAACCTTGGCCGGATCGAGCAACACTCCCTCGTCTTGAATCTTCCGAACCAGCGAAGAAAGATAGACCTGTTGTGAAGAGATGCGGCCAAGATCTGACCCATCACCTACGCCGTGTCGCGAGCGAAGGAACGCGAGTGCTTCCCAACCTGAAATGTTGTACGTACCTTTTTCCGGAAACTTGAGCCCTGTATACGGATCGTTCACTGGGGCGTTGACACACACGTCGACCCCACCGATTGCGGTGGCAAGCGACGCAACACCGTCAAACGTGATGAGACCCGCGTAATCGATCGTGAGTCCCGTGAGGTTTTCGGCAGTGAGCACGGCGCACGCGAGCCCCCCGTAATAGAGCGCGACGTTGATTGGCTGCGCGGCCATCGCAGCGTTCATGCCCGAACCGTCTTCGCGGGGGCACGACGGGAAAGGAATGACCATGTCACGCGGCACTGACACGGCAACGGCGCGCGAGTGGTCTTCAGAAACGTGAACGATTATGTTGACGTCATTGAGCGTCGCACCCGCCGCCTCGCCGCCAAATTTTGCGGGTTGATTAAGGCGAGTGTCAGACCCGACAATGAGAACGTTGAATGCGCCTTTGATCGCGCCAATTCCCGAGAGCTTGACTTCCTCTCCGGCTAAAAAAACGGAGTCGAAAGACGATGTGATCTTCCACGCGATAATTCCCGCAATCGAAGCCGACGACGCGATCGCAACAGCAAGCGACAATCCCACAACACGCAGAAACGTCCCCCACGGCCTGCGAACAGAAGGTGTCGCGTGTCGCGGTGGTGCCTCTGGTGGTGTGATCGGTGTTGCGTTGGTCACTGTTCTCCCGGATGTTCTTGGCGGAGGGCGTGGGATTCGAACCCACGAGACATTGCTGCCCACTGGTTTTCAAGACCAGCTCCATCGGCCTCTCGGACAGCCCTCCGTCATTAAGTCTAACCGAGTGAATCGGGTGAGTTAGTCGAGTGTCGCCAAAGCCGATGGTAGACCGCCCTCGGACTCGTCGAGCGTCATTTCGCTCGCCGCGTTCCGCACTTCCTCTGGGGCTTGCCCCATCGCAATTCCGCGCCCGAATTCGCCGGCCCATTCGAGCATGTCGATGTCGTTACGGCCGTCCCCGATTGCCATCACGCGGTTTCGAGGTATTCCCCATCGTTCCCGGACCTTCTCGAGTGCTGTCGCCTTATTGACCCCTTGCGGCCCAATATCGAGCCACGAGGTGTACCCGATTGAATAGGTCACCTTGTGTAGGCCAAGCATGTCGACGACATCCGTGAAATAGTCCTGGCGAGAATTGGGGGCGATGACCACCACGCGGGTTGCCTGATCGGTCAACAGTTCCTCGAAGGTTTCCATCTTTTGGGTGTGCATATTGACACCCGTTTCAGGAAACCAGCCGATATAACGCAGCAGCCCCGTCTCGTCTTCAACGGCGTAATGGGCGTCCGGAATTGTGTCGTGTATCTCGCGCAGCACCAGACCCGGATCGAACAACTCGACAGTATCCCGAACGAATCGCGTCGGGTGCGACTCGTCCCGACGAACGATGATTGCGCCATTCGCACAGACCACGAATTCCGGCGAGATTCCTAGTTCGTTGATGAACGGAAGAGTCATCGGAACGGAACGACCAGTAGCGATGGTGACGTGGTGACCAGAATCAACCAGTCGCCTTACTTCTGTGATGGTCCAAGGGTTGAGGGTTCCATAGTCGGACACGAGAGTGCCATCAATGTCAATTGCGACCAGCCACGGTTCTGGGCGTTCCGCCATCACGGAAGCGGCTCCGCGACGGCAAGGCCGCCGAGGTACGGGCGAAGTGCCTCGGGAACAGTCACCGATCCGTCCGCGTTCTGGTGCATCTCTAAAATTGCGACAAGCCAACGGGTCGTCGCAAGCGTGCCGTTCAGTGTGGCAACGGTTTCGGTTGATCCGCCGTCGGGGCGATACCGAATATTGAGTCGCCGCGCCTGGTACGTCGTACAGTTCGACGTCGAGGTTAGTTCGCGATACGTTCCCTGGGTAGGAATCCACGCCTCGATGTCGAACTTTCGAGCAGCCGACGAACCGAGGTCTCCTGCGGCAACATCAATCACGCGATACGACAATCCGAGCAGCCCCATCATCTCTTCCTGCCATGCCACGAGGCGGGCGTGTTCTGCTTCTGCTTCGGAAGGTGCGCAGTACGAAAACATCTCGAGTTTGTTGAACTGATGCACGCGCAAAATTCCACGAGTGTCTTTGCCATACGATCCCGCTTCACGGCGGTAACAGGTCGACCAACCGGCATAACGTTTAGGCCCAGCCTCGAGGTCGATGATTTCGTCCGCGTGGAATCCCGCCAGCGCAACTTCGCTAGTTCCAGTCAAATACAAATCATCCG
The DNA here is from genome assembly GCA_945949175.1 of Gulosibacter massiliensis. GTDB lineage: Bacteria > Actinomycetota > Actinomycetes > Actinomycetales > Microbacteriaceae > MWH-TA3. The sequence continues at coordinate 5,312 of CAMFDU010000006.1, forward strand.
CGGGTAGGTAGTAGATCTCATCAGAGTGCGCACCGAGGAAGCCCGTCCCTTGCATAATTGCGGGGCTAACAAGGGTCGGGGTAATGAGCGGCGTGAATCCGGCCGCGAGCGAGCGGTCAAGAGCGAGCGACATAAGCGCAATTTCGAGCCGCGCTCCGATTCCAGAAAGAAAATAGAATCGCGAACCAGATACCTTGGTGCCTCGAACCGTGTCGATGGCCCCCAGCATTTCACCGAGTTCGAGGTGATCCCGAGGTTTGAACTCGAACGTCGGAATTGCACCCACTTCCCGCAGAGTAACAAAATTGTCCTCGCCACCGGCTGGAACTCCGCTAATAGTGATGTTCCCAATGCTGCCCGCAATACGCGTGAATTCCTCGCCGGCTTCGGACGCCGACCTTTCGGCCGCCTTCACCCGATCGGACAGGTCTTGAGCGGCGGCCACAAGAGTGGCCTTTTCTTCCTTGGGAGCGACCGCCACCAGTTTGCCGTGAGCATTTTGCTCGGCACGGAGTTTCTCAAACGCGGAAATCGCATCGCGGCGACCCTGATCGGCCGCGATGGCCGCATCGACGATCGAAGGATCGTCACCACGTGCGATGACCGACGCGCGAACGGTATCCGGCTCGGTTCGCAAAAGCGTGGGGTCAATCATCGTTATGCCTCACCTCCGGCGATAAGACGGTCGAGCCACTCACGGGCATCAACGAACGCGGCGTCGGAATACTGAGCGGTCACGCTAGGGGTGTGTCCGTCGGCACGGCGGTAAGACCCGAGAAACTGCATCCCCGGGCTGTAGCGCCTTAGACCAAGAAGTGCGTCAGCAACTCGTTCATCTTCAATGTGTCCGTCAATATCGATCACGAATCGGTATCGTCCGAGGGAATCACCGATGGGTCGCGATTCGAGTAACGACAAGTTCACTCCGCGCGTAGCGAACTGTTCCAGCATTTCCAGCAAACCTCCCGGACGGTCGTCGGGGAGTTCAACGATGACCGTCGTCTTGTCAGTGCCGGTGCGCGGGGCAACGGGGCGACGACGGCCGATCAAAACAAACCTTGTCACAGCGGAAGGATTATCCCCGATTCCAGCATCGAGGGTCGCAAGATCTACGTGCGAGTCAAAACCAGCTGGAGCAATCGCGGCGTCACCGCGAGCGCCATCAACGATTTCATAGGCAGCGGCGACGTTGGATGTCGCTGGGAGGTGCTCGTGATGAGGGACGTTCGCTTCAAGCCAGCTACGGCACTGCGCATACGCGACGGGATGTGCGACAACAACTCGGATGTCAGCGATCGTCGTACCGGGCCGCACTACGACATCGAAGTTCACGGGAACAAGGTATTCGCCCAAAATCTGAAGTCCAGCCGACTGTGCAAGCGCATCCTGTGCAGCACTGACACCACCCTCGATGGAATTTTCGACGGCAATCATCGCCGCCACTGCTCGACCGTCAATAACCGCCGACAGTGCCTCACCGACATTGCTCACGGCGAGCCAGTCGGCACCAGCGGCCTCGGGAACTTGTCCCAAGGCAGTCCACGTGAAGGTGCCGACGGGTCCTAAATAGGCGTATGTCATGTCGGCTCCTTTCGAACACCCGGGGTTTCCAGACTATCGCCCGCGGCAGCGCTCAGCCGAGAGCTACCGGGCGTAGTCAGGGGCGGCGGGCAGGCCGAAGAACTCTTCCATCGTGATCTGCGGGGTGCGATTGAGTTCCGCCGCCAGATCATTTCCGACGTATCGCCAATGCCACGGCTCAAACTTATATCCCGTAATCGAGGTCTTTCCATTGGGATAGCGCAAGTGCCAACCGAATCGCCACGCGTTCTTAGTCAACCATTTTCCCTCTGGTGTCCTCGAAAAACACGCTTGGATCGTGCAGCCGGCAGTTGCCGATGCGATGTCGACAGACAGGCCCGTCTGGTGTTCGGAATAGCCGGGTCGTGCACTTTGCAAATCCGCCGCTTTTCGCCCCAAAGACGCTACCCAGCCGTTGTAAACCGACACCTGTGTGGAGTATGAACGGTAAGCACTTTGAACGACGAGGTTTATACCGTCAGCCTTCGCCGCTCGAAACATCTTCAAATACGCTTTCGCCGCGTCATCGCGAAGAGTTGGCTCATAGGTGTGTGGAACATCGAGCGTTCTGAGTCCCGACGGGACGTACTTTTTCGGCTGAATGCGGCGCCGTTTATCGGCTACCACCCAGAGTGAATCAGCGTCATCAATTGAATGCATTGTCATATCGAACGACGCAACCGTCGGCGCTGGAATTGGCACGGGCGTGATTGCCTCTGTGGCCAACGGCATTTGCATCGGCGCCGGGATTTCGGAGTGCGCTGGCGTCGTCGCAACACAACCCGCAAGAACTAACGCGACGAAAGGAGGGAGCGCACGTGAACGAATCATCACTCAAGGTTATCGGGCGTATGCTTTCCGTCGTGCCGCAACCGACCGCTGCAGAAAACTGCCAGTCGGCCACCACTGCGCTTGAGGAGGATTGATGGAGCTACAAATTGACAACGACCGCATCACGGGTCTGCGTGGTGGCATTGCCGTCGGATGGGTTGATTTCGAGGTCACCGACGGCGTAGCCCGCCTGTTTCACACCGAGGTCCTGCCGACGATGCGTAACACGGGTGCTGGCACGGACCTCGTGGTTTCCGTACTCGAATGGTTCCGCGACAACACGGAGTACCGAATTGTCGGAGTATGCCCATTCATCCCCGTGGTGATTCGACGACACCCCGAGTTTGAGGCGCTCACAACCCGTTAGTCGTCGAGGTCGTTGTCCGACCAGTCCGCGGTCGTCAGGTAGCTCACCTTTGACGAAATCTCGACGACGTGATCAGCGATGCGCTCAAAGTATCGACTCGCGAGCGTCACATCGACTGTCTGAACGGCTTTTTCTTTCCATTTTTTGTCGAGGACAATTTCAAACACCTCGCGGTGAAGTTCGTCGACTCGTTCGTCCGCGGCCTGAATCGATCGAGCGAGATCGACCGAGGTGTTTTTGAGGAGTTTCACGAGCTTTTTGCACAAGCGAATATCGATTCGTGCCATTTCGTCGAAGGTGTCAGACAACGTTTCTGGCACGGCGGAATCCGGAAAGCGGAATCGTGCGATGGTGGCAATGTGTGACGCAAGTGCTGCCATGCGCTCGAGTGACGCAGAAATGCGAAGAGTCGACACCAACGTCCGCAGATCGCGCGCAACGGGCGCATGGAGGGCTAGCGTGCGAATGACGAGTTCGTCAAGAGATAACGCCTTCTCGCTGACGCCTTCTGCACCGAGGAGGGCTCGGTCTGCCGCTTTGACGTCCGCTTCCAAAAGTGCCATCGACGCGTCGGAAACAATGCTGAACACACTTTCAGCGATCTCAACAATTCGCTCTTGAACGGACTCTAATTCCAGATCAAACATTTCGCGCATGGCAACCCTCTCAATCAGTCCTTCTAACGAACCAGAGCAGGGTGAACTCTGCTCTAACAACTCGCTAACGCACGGTGAAATAGCATTACCGTGTGGTGTGAATACCACGATAGCGTGCCGTTCGTCACCTAACCTGAACTGAATGGTAACAATTGAGATTCTCGCGGTGGTGACGTCAATTGTGGCGGTCACCGCCATCGGTGCTACCTATTTGTTTTTCCGATCGGTGCGGATCCGCTCTGGTAGTTCCCCGTCCGACGAATCACTTACCGACATTGCGTCAAGCCTCATCAGTGTTCTGGCGACAGCCGGGTTTGTGGTGGATAATTCCCTCGCGGTGCTTCGCGCCACTAACAGTGCGATTGCTCTCGGTCTGGTTTCAGGTCGCGTAATCCGCAATAGTGAAATCCGAAAACTCGTCCGCCACGCCAAAGATTCCGATTCGACTCACGAAGTCGAGTTCGAGCTCACGCTCGGTGCGGGTGGTGACGTTCGTTTCTTGCGCGCTCGCGCGGTTTCCATCGGAAGCGATTTCGTGCTCGTGCTCGTCGAAGACACAACCGAAGAACGCGACTTTGAGACAATTCGTCGCGACTTCATCGCGAATGTCACACACGAAATCAAAACCCCCATCGGGGCGATTACGTTGCTCAGCGAGGCGATGGAGGGTGCGTTAGACGACCCGAAACAAATGCACAAGTTTGCAGCCAGCCTTCGTCGCGAAGCTCGTCGTCTGTCCAACCTGGTAACCGAGATCATCCAATTGTCGCGCGTTGAATCCGCTGACATTCTGTCTAACGCCCGTCCCGTCAATGTCGGGGCCGTAATTCGTGAGGCGCTCGAGCGCACGGTTGTTGTCGCCGAAGCAAAGAACATTGAAATCAATGCCAAGTTCTCCGACGACATTCTCGTGATGGGTGACGGCGAACTGTTGACCGTTGCCGTCAAAAACCTTCTCGAAAACGCGATTCAGTATTCAGACAAAAACCAACACGTCGGCATCGGCGTCACTGCCCGAAATGGGCACGTTGATATCATCGTCACAGATCAGGGTGTCGGAATTCCCGCAGACGAACAAGCCCGAGTTTTTGAACGGTTCTATCGCGTTGATGAATCCCGCGACCGCACAACGGGTGGAACAGGTCTCGGTCTCAGTCTCGTGAAACACATCAGCATGAGCCACCGTGGTGAGGTTACCCTGTTTTCACAACAGGGCGTCGGGTCAACTTTTACCATTCGCCTGCCTAGGCTTGTGGACACTAGCGAGGAGAACTCCCATGAGTAGTGTGCTCGTAGTAGAAGACGAACAATCCCTCCGAGAGCCTCTGGTGTACATCCTGCAGCGTGAAGGGTTCGACGTGCTCGAAGCCGTGGATGGGCCATCCGCACTGATTCAATGGCAAAACAACTCTCCTGATTTGATTCTGTTGGATCTGATGCTTCCGGGCATGAGCGGCGTCGACGTTTGTCGCGAAATCCGAACGAAGTCCACGGTCCCAATCATCATGGTCACAGCCAAGGATTCGGAAGTCGACAAAGTCGTTGGTCTAGAGATCGGTGCTGATGACTATGTTGTGAAACCATATTCGACCCGCGAATTACTCGCGCGGATCAAGGCTGTTCTGCGTCGCGGCGCCTTTCCGGATTCGAACGAAACGCGTTCTGTTCTCGAAGCGGGTCCAGTCCGCCTCGACACCGAACGACACGCGGTGACCGTGAATGGCCAACCAGTGACACTGCCACTCAAAGAATTTGAGTTGCTCGAATATCTGATGGACAACACCAACCGAGTGTTGACGCGCGGTCAAATCATCGACCGCGTCTGGGGTTCGAACTATTACGGCGACACGAAGACGCTCGACGTCCACATTAAGCGCATCCGAGGCAAAATCGAGCCCGACCCCGCTAATCCGAAGCTCATCATGACGGTTCGCGGCCTCGGCTACAAATTCGAGGTCTAGGGAACTCGACGCAACCACTCATCGGTGCGAAATTTCTCTGCCACCAGTTGAGCCGTTCGGAATCGCTCATCATCCGTGATGACACCGTCAGTCAACCCATAGAGCCCCCGGAATGTCTCGACCATCGTGTCGATTACCGCGGTACGTGTCATTCCCGACTGGCTCTTGATGGGATCCACCCGCTTTGCGGCACTCGTGACCCCTTTATCGCTCAACTTTTCGCGACCGATTCGCAACACCTGCAACATCGCGTGTGCATCGATGTCGTAGGCCATCGTGACATGGTGCAACACCGCGCCGTTACCCAAACGCTTTTGCGCTGCCCCGCCAATCTTGCCCATAGGGCTAGCTATATCGTTGAGAGGTTTGTATTCTGCAGCGATTCCAATCGAGTGAAGTGCCTGCAGTACCCAATCGTCGAGAAACGCGTAAGAATCCGCGAAGGACATTCCACGTACAAGGTCGGCAGGGGCATATATCGAGTAGGTGATGGTGTTGCCTGGTTCGATAAACATCGCGCCACCTCCGCTCACTCGGCGAAACACACCGATGCCTCGGGCGGCTGCGGCTTCTAAATCGACCTCGTTGCGAAGTGATTGAAATGACCCGATGATGACGGCTTTTTCGTTCCACTCCCAAAACCGCAGAGTCGGTCCGCGGCGACCCGCGCCCACTTCTTCGGTCAAGACTTGGTCTAGAGCCATGTGTTCGGCCGCCGATAGTGGCTCTGGTGCAAGGAATTCCCAGTCGTACTCTGCGAAGGATCGTGCTTCGGCAATCGCGCGGCGGACAGCTGTTGCGACTGCTTCCGGGTGGACCCCAAGCATGACGACGTCGTCTGGGAGTGCGTCCCGAACTTTGCGTGCGATTTCGCCCGCGTCGGACGTGACGGGAAGTCCCTCGATTGCGAGTGTCATTGCCTCTAGCGCTTCGTCGGGTTCGAGAAAGAAGTCTCCTGAAATCACTACGTCGACAAAATTGCCGTCTCGTTCGTCGGCCTCGACGACAATCAGTTTTCCGCCGGGAACCTTGTATTCACCCTTCATGACGTCGAGAATTCACGTCGCTGCGCGGACGCCCCCGCCAAATACTTGTTGACCAGCGAAAGGTCACAGGTGTACTTAGTTCCTCGGACTTTGGCCATGAGGCCCATTTTAGGCGGTGCGGGGGAAACCGCTCCGCCTGCCTAGGATGAGAAGCATGGTCGTTCGTCGTAAAGGTAAGTCACGTGAACCGCGACCCTCAATGTTCCGGGCTTTGGCAAATCGTAACTTCCGCATCTGGATTATTGGCGCGCTACTCGCCAACATCGGCGGGTGGGGGCAACGCGCAGCCCAGGATTGGCTCGTCCTCACCGAACTCACCAATAATGATGCCGTTGCGCTCGGATTCAGTCTCGCACTGCAGTTCGGCCCAATTCTGATCCTCGGACCGTTCGTCGGACCGTTCATCGACCGATTCCCGGGTCGGACCATTATTTTTTGGTCAGCTGTTATCGAGACCCTCTTTGGTGTTGTTCTCGGAATTGCGGTTCTGACCGGTATTGCAACACTCGGGCTCGTGTATGCACTCGCTCTCGGGCTCGGAATCACTCAAGCGATAGAAACGCCTGCCCGACAAATCTTTGTCAACGAACTCGTCAGCAAAAACAACGTTTCCAATGCCATCGGACTCAATTCGATGATGTTCAATACCTCGCGACTCATTGGTCCAGCGCTGGCAGGAATCGGTATCTCGTTAGTTGGGACGGGCTGGACACTTCTTTTTGGCGGCCTCAGCCTCGCCTCAGCAGTTGTGGCCATTTCGATGCTTCGCCGTGGCGAATTGCACTCGGTTCTGAAGGCTCCAAAGGAACGCGGTCAATTCCGAGCTGGGCTTGCCTACATTCAATCGCGCGCAGACCTCCTCATCGTGCTCACGATGCTTTTCGTCGTCGGTGCTCTCGTGTTCAATTTCGGGATATTTTCAGCCACCATGGCCGTCATCGAATTCGGGCTCGGGGCGCATGACTACGGCTTCATCATGTCGGCTCTCGCCGTGGGATCGCTTGGTGGGGCTCTTCTCGTGGCCCGAAGCTCCCGTCCTCGACTTTCGGTGATTACGATGGCTGCCGCGTCGATTGCCGTCGGAGGTCTCGCGGCGGCGCTCGCACCGACCGTGACATCGTTCGTTGTCCTTTTTCCCATCTTGGGTTTCGGTGCGGTGCTCATGGTTGCAACTATCAACGGTTACATCCAAACCACGACAGACGAAATTTATCGCGGGCGGGTGATGGCAATTTTCTCGACCCTGCTCATGGGCGCGACACTCATCGGCTCGCCTCTCGCGGGGTGGGTATCGAACGTTTTCGGTCCCCGTTGGGCGATCGGCGTTGCCGCCCTGGGCGGGTTGTTTGCGACGGTTGTCGCGTTGGTGTGGATGCGAAGTTCTCACAACATTTCGACCATGGACACGGTGCGGTCTGCGTTCACTCGATCGTCGACCGACACGTCCGACACGGCAACCCAGGTGATCACCATCACCGAACGTGGACCTTAACGCTCCAAAACCCCCGAATCCTTGGAAACCACGCACTAAATCACCTAGAGTAGTGCCGTGGACGCAACTGACAAGCGGATTATTGAGCAACTGCGCGAGAATGCCCGTGCTGGCTACGCCGAAATCGGCGATGTCGTGGGTTTATCGGCAAGCGCCGTGAAACGCCGCGTCGACCGGCTCGTTGATTCGGGGGCGATCCGCGGTTTCACCGTGAACGTAGACCCTGCCGCCGAAGGTATCGGCGTCGAAGCATACGTGGAACTGTACTGTCGCGGAACGGTCTCGCCGGACGACTTGCGCAAACTCCTACACGGAGTCCCCGAGGTGGTCTATGCGGGGACTGTGTCCGGACAGGCTGATGCAATTGTGCACATGCGGGCCTCGTCAATCCCTGCCCTTGAGGCGGCGCTTGAAAAGGTTCGCATTGCGCCCAACGTCGACCACACGCGTTCATCCATCATGTTGTCGAGGCTCGTTCATCGTCGGATTCTGTAAAAAATGTTCTGACATGTGTCGTTGCCGGCGTTCGTGACGCGAGAATGGATACATGCGAATTGGAGTCCTTACTTCAGGCGGCGATGCCCCTGGTCTTAATGCGGTGATTCGTGGCGCTGTGCTGAACGGCGAACGTCATTACGGGATGTCCTTCATTGGCATCAGGGATGGCTGGCGTGGCTTGGTCGACGCCGACTTCCAAAAACTCGAACGAGCTGACGTCAAGGGAATTGGCAAGATGGGCGGGACCATTCTGGGTTCCTCTCGAACCAATCCTTTCGAGGGCAACGGTGGCATTGACCGCATCAACAAGGTCATGTCGGACGCCGGCATGGATGGACTTCTGGTCATCGGCGGAGAAGGGACTCTCGCCGCAGCAAATCGCCTTTCTGAGGCCGGAGTCAAGATTGTTGGCGTACCTAAGACGGTGGACAACGACCTGTCCGCCACCGATTACACGTTTGGTTTTGATACCGCGGTAAACATTGCCACTGATTCCATGGACCGTCTGCGCACGACCGGAGACTCGCACCACCGCTGCATGGTCGCGGAAGTCATGGGCCGCCATGTTGGCTGGATTGCTCTTCACTCTGGGATGGCGGCAGGTGCCCACGCGATCCTAATTCCCGAGCGGAAAACCTCACTGGACGAAATTGTCGGTTGGGTTAAATCAGCCTACGAGCGCGGCCGCGCACCGCTTGTGTGCGTTGCCGAAGGATTTCTTTTGGACACGATGGACGACGCGCACAATGAACGTGGGCTCGATGCCTTCGGTCGACCGCGCCTTGGTGGAATTGGCGAGAAACTCGCCCCATTAATCGAAGCAGCGACGGGTATCGAGACACGTGCAACGACACTTGGTCACATCCAGCGCGGGGGGACCCCGTCGGCTTTCGACAGAGTTCTCGCCACTCGGTTTGGGATGAACGCGGTTCGAGTTGTTTCCGAGGGTGGCTGGGGTTCTCTGGTGGCGCTTCGTGGCACCGACATCGTCACCACAACCTTCGAGTCTGCACTCGGGCAACTCAAAACCGTCCCCGATGCCCGCTGGTCCGAAGCCGCTCTGCTCTTCGGCTAGGCGTCGCGGAATTCCAATAATGCGTCAATAAGCGCGTCGATGCTGCGTTCCGCGGCGGTGTGTGACACGGCCAAGCCCGCCTGCTGGGCGTCGAACGCGGTCCGAGGGCCGATGCAAATGACCGCGGTCGACTCCGGTATGGGACTGAGTTGTTCGGCAAGTTGTCGCGCAACGCTTCCCGAACTCACCAGGATCGCAGTGATGTCTCCCGAGTGGACCCGAGTGCGCACATCTGCTGGAATCGGAACTCCGACAGTTCGGTAGGCAGACACAAAGGTCGCATTGATTCCGCGCTGGTCGAATCCCGCGGCGAGTATAGGTTCCGACGTTTCAGAGTGAGGAACAAGAATTGTGGACTCCGTGAAACCGTCGGGTAGCGAGCTGATGAATCCACGAGACGAGTTGTCGGTCGACGGCACGAAATCCACCTGAATACTCGCAAACGACAAGGCTTGAGCCGTCGTTTCTCCAATAGCCGCAACACGAGTTTTCTCGGGAATCTCGACCTTGTGGTGTTGAAGCACGTCGACGGTCGTCGCGCTGGTCAGGACAATCCAGTCATAGAATCCGGCGGCGAGCGAGTCGAACTGGGATTGAAGAGCGCTGGCGTCATCCGCAGAAGCAAAGTTGATGACAGGAGCAACGACCGTTCGTGCACCGAGTGTTGTCAGCCGATTGGTGATGTCCTCTGCGAATCGTCCACCGCGGGGAATGAGCACGGTCTGATCGCCGAGTCGGCGAATGACCGGAATGCTCGCCGTCGGGCTCACCTCGCGAATAGCAAAATCAGTCATCGCCAAAGACCGCCCATGCAACGGCGCTCACTACGACGACTCCGAGGATACCTGCGCCAATCATCCACGGGAGGGGGTTGGCCTGATACGAACCAGCGACCCGTTCGCTTAATACCTTGCGTTGTTCCGTAAGGTCCAGTTTGTGCTCGAGCTCGGAAACCGACTTCTGGAACTGTTTGCGTCGTGCCGCAATGTCCGCTGCAATTTTTTGTCGCTCACTTGCCATCGGTCGTTCTCTTCCCTAAGTTTCGGAAATCGTTGGCAATCTGGTCAACCGACTCGAAGGGGGTGAAGCCCTTGCGAATCGACGCGACACCGAGTGCGATAAAGGCGAGGCCGCCGACCAGGGCGACTCCAGCGACCGTTAGTGCGGCTGCCCACGCCGGCATAAACTCTGCCAGAACAAGAATGAGGGCCACAACAAGCATCGTCAGGAACATGGACACCAGCGTCATGCCCAGCGTCACCCACCCAATTCCGATGCCGGCAGCTCGCAGTTTCCCTGCAAATTCAGATTGCAGTAAGCGAATTTCGGCCCGTACTAGATCACTGAGTTCCCGCGGTAAATCCGCCACTAACCGAAAAAAGCCACGCGTTTTCGCGTCTTTCGCCATTAGCGTTTACTTCTTCGGTTTAGCGGCGGGACGAGCGGGAGTTGTTCTCTTTGCCGTGGGCTTGGCCGCGGGCTTTGCCGGGGGCTTGGCCGAAGACTTTCGTGCCGCGGTTGCGGGTTTGGTTGGCGCCTTGGCCGACCGAACAGCTTCGACGCGCTCCGCGATTTTTTTGACGTTCTCGGTCACGGCCGAGGCAACCTCGGGCGCGTTTTCCTTGACGAACTCGGTCGCAGCATTCACTTGCTCTTGCACTCGTGGGTCGTTCCACACCTTGAGTGCAGCGTTCTTCATCTGGTTGTAGCGCGCCCGACCATCGCGAGTACCGAGGACGTAGCCAATACCGAGACCAAGTACCAAAAGAATTTTTCCACGCATTACGAACCTCCTTGCAAGCCTGTGAGATTTAATAGCCTAACCCTGATTAGCGACGGCAAAAACCGAATGAGCGTCTCGATTCTGAAGAGACGCCCCCGCCTTACCAAATGGTCACACGCTCGGTGGGGTCGAGCCACATCGGGTCAGCCGACGTCACACCGAACGTCTCGTGAAAGACGTCCAGATTTCTGACGATCTGGTTGCACCGGAACTCTGGCGGAGAGTGGGGGTCAATCGCGAGAAGCCTCAGAGCCTCTTCGTCACGTGCGGATTGGCGCCATGCCTGCGCCCACGACAAGAAGAATCGTTCCGCGCCGGTCATTCCATCGACTACGGGTGGCTCGCTACCATTCAACGCCAATAGGTACGCCTTCCAGGCGATGCTGAGTCCGCCGAGGTCGCCGATGTTTTCACCGATTGTCAATTCACCGTTGACCGTGTGACCCGGAAGTGCACGTGGTTCGAGCGCGTTGTACTGGTCGATTAGCGCCCGCGTGCGTTCCGTAAATCGCTCGCGGTCGACATCGCTCCACCAGTTTGATAGTCGCCCATCCCCGTCGAACTCACTTCCCTGGTCGTCAAAGCCGTGGCCGAGTTCATGCCCGATGACTGCACCGATTGCCCCATAGTTCGCTGCGGCGTCGCGCTCGGCGACAAAAAACGGGTACTGCAGAATCGCCGCGGGGAAAACAATTTCGTTGAAGCCGGGGTTGTAATAGGCGTTCACCGTCTGTGGCAGCATGAACCATTCGCCACGGTCGAGTGGCTTACCTACCTTGCCCGTTTCGCGCGCAAAGTCGAACCGCGCAATGGTGAAGACGTTTGCGACAAGGTCATCGACCGATACGTGAACGGACGAATAATCACGCCAGCGAACCGGATAGCCAATCTTGGGGGTGAATTTATCCAGCTTCTCGAGTGCGCGTCTCTTCGTCTCGTCACTCATCCATTCGAGATTCGAGATTGATTGGCGATATGCCTCAATCAGATTGGCGATGAGGAGGTCCATCTGGGACTTCGCCGCGGGCGGAAAGTGCCGCTCGACGTAGAGCTTTCCGACCGCTTCACCGAGTCCGCCCTCGACAATTCCAACGCCACGCTTCCAGCGGTCCCGCAACTGGGGAGTGCCCGACAGTGTCGTTCCATAAAACGCAAAGTTCTCATCGACAAAATCCGCTGACAAGTAAGGAGCAAGTCCGTGGATGACCTGCCAGCGCAACCAGTCAGACAATGACTCGAGGTCAGAGGACTCAAAGATTGCGCGGGCGCCTTCGACAAACGAGGGCTCGCGGACCACAACTTCGGTAAAGACATTGTCCGCAACATCGAGAGCGTCGCGCCACGGTGCGGCCACCGGCCCGAGTGACGTGGCGAATTCATCCCAGCCCACCAAATTGTAGGTGGCGTGGGTATCGCGCGTCTTTACGTTGTCCCAGTGAATTGCCGCAAACTTTTCCTCGATGGAATAGACCCTCGTTGCGCGGTCGAAGGCGTCCGAAAAGCCCGCAATTGCAAACATTCGTTCGAGGTGACCTCGGTACGCTTCGCGAATCGAGGCAAAGGTTTCCTCGCGGAAATACGATTCGTCGGGTAGTCCAATTCCGCTCTGCTCGAGGAAAACGAGGTATCGCTCAGGGTCACCTGGATCGTTGTCGACCCACATCGACAGGAACGAACCAATTCCGTCTCGTTCGAATTCACCCAGCGCTGACATGAACTCTGCGAGGCTTCCTAAGCCATCGATTCGCTTCAGAAGTGGCGTCAAGGGTGTGGCGCCGAGTACGTTCACGGCATCGACGTTCATAAAGCTCGTGTACAGGTCGCCAACCTTGCGGGCCTCGGTACCCTCGGCGGCCGTTTGGCACTCTTCGATAATTTCGCGAACAGCCTTTTCGGCCTCTTCGGCAAGAACATGGAAAGACCCGTATCGGGCGCGATCCTCAGGAATCGGAGTCCGCTCAATCCAGCGTTCGTTGATGTGTCGGTATAGATCATCGGCAGGACGAATTGCGTCGTCGCGCTCGTCGATTTCAATTCCAGACGTCGTCATGGTCACTCCTGTAGATGGGTGGTGTTAGTTGAGCAAACCGAATTGTTCCGCTTGCTTGGTCGGACCTGCCACCAGGATCTCGTCGAACTCGGCAACAATCGTGTCGCTATCGGCGTTGACCCAGTTTCCATTACCTCGCTTGACCGCCATGACCGTCACACCGTAACGTTTACGAATCTCGGAATCCCCAAGTCGGGTTCCGATGATGTGCTGATTGGCCGTTGTCTTGATGATGACGTAAGTGTCGTCGACCTCGATGAAGTCCGTTGATCCCTTGACCTGGTGTGCGACGCGACGGCCCATATCGTGTTCGGGGTAGACGATGTGGTGCACGCCGATTTGCCCGAGGATTTCGCCGTGTTCGATCGATGTTGCCTTGGCCCACACTTCCTTGGCTCCAATTTTTATCAAATAGGCCCCAATCAAAATGCTTGCGAGAACATCGGATCCGATTGCGATCACGCAGACGTCGTAGTCCTTGACGTGGAGTTGCTCGAGAGCCTCACCAACGCCGGGGTCGACGCGAACCACTTTCGTCAGCAACCCGTTGTGCCGTTGGACGCGATCTTCGTCAGTTTCGATTCCCAGTACCTCCACCCCGCTCTCCATGAGCTCGCAGGCCAGGGCCGCACCAAAACGTCCGAGTCCGAAGACGGCGACGTTACGCACGCTCTTTCGCGTGCCAAATGTTTTTTTAACCAAGGAGTGGCCTTTCTTTGGGGAATTCGTAAAGGTTGGGGCGATGCCTGAGGACAAGTGCTGTACTCAGCGTAAGAGGACCAAGTCGACCAACAATCATCAGCACAATGAGGTTGATGAGCGCAGCGTCAGGGAGGGACGGGGTAATTCCAGTGGACAATCCCACCGTGCCAAAAGCACTGATGACCTCGAAGATTATCTTGTCCGTGTCGATGTCGGTGACAACCTGCATTAGAACGGTCGAAAGGGCGACGTATGCGACGGCAAGAAGTCCAATGGTGATTGCTTGTCGGTGAACCGAACGTGAAAGGCGTTTTCCGAAAATGTTAACTGCCGAATCACCGCGTAGCTCGGTCCACACAATGTAGGCAAGTACCGCAAACGTCGTGAGACGAATTCCGCCTCCGGTGCTACTCGGGCCAGAACCGATGAACATTAGAGCGTCGAGCCCCAACCAGGTCTCTGGGTAGAACGTGCCGACGTCGAGGGTGTTGAAGCCCGAGCTACGGGTTTGGACCGAGTGAAAAAACGAGGCCATGATTTTGGTGAGCGTGTCGAGGGGCCCCAGCGAGTTCGGGTTGGACCACTCCAGCACCGCGATATAAATAGTGCCACCGATGGTCAATATCACTGTCATCGCAAGAACAATGTTGAGGTTCATCGTCCACACCCGTGGAGCCCACCCGACGCGTCGCAATTCGATCAACACGGGGAAGCCGACGCCAGCAATGATGATCAGTGCGCAAACGGTCAGGTTCACAACAGGGTCATAAAGAAAGCCCACGAGGTTGTCGGGATAGAGAGAGAATCCCGCGTGGTTAAACGCCGACACCGAGTGGAAAACTCCTGACCAGAGCGCTTCCCCGAACTCGTAGTCGTATTCCCACCAGAACCACGTGGTCAAGATGACCGCACCCACCAATTCAAAGAACAAGACCAATTTGACGATTCGGGTGAGAATCTCGCGCATCGTGCCCATGTCCTGAGGAGTTCGAAACTCGGTCGAGATAAGGTCGGTGCCGCTCGTCGACAATCTCCGAAACACGAAAATGGCGATGAATCCGGACACCATCATGATCCCCAACCCCCCCATTTGAATGAGCAACAGGAGGACTACCTTGCCAAAGTCGGTTAGCGCCGAGGACACGTCGATGACTGTCAGCCCAGTAACCGAAACTGCGGAAGAGGACATGAAATACGCGTCCACAAACGATAGTGGGCTGCCGGTTGAGGAAATTGGAAGCGAAAGAAATATCGCACCCACGGTGATGAGCACGAGATAGACCACCAATACGACCTGGGTCGGGTGTATCGAGAAACGACCACGGAGTCGCTCTCGGAGGGAGGTCAGTGAAGCCACCTCGCTAGATTACGCCCATAGGCTGGAAACGTGAGATTAGTCGTCGCAACTTGTTCGGTGGATTACGCCGGTCGGCTCACCGCGCACCTTCCGCTGGCAACCCGCACGCTGATGTTGAAGGGCGATGGAAGTGTTCTAATCCATTCGGATGGCGGCTCATATAAGCCACTCAATTGGATGAGCCCGCCCTGCATCATCGATTTCATGGAACCTGACGACGACCTTGTCGCTGCGGGGGTAATCGAACTGTGGCGAGTGACGCACGCAAAGACAGCGGACATGCTGGCGATTTCGATTTTCGAAATCCACCACGATTCAACCCACGAACTCGGAGACGATCCGGGGCTTGTCAAGGATGGTGTCGAGGCACACCTGCAGCGCCTCTCTGCCGAGCAGATTGCGGTCTACGGAGAAGGCTTCAGTTTGATCCGGCGGGAATACCCAACCGCGATCGGGCCCGTTGACATCCTTGCGCGGGACGCAAACCAAGCGGTCGTCGCAATTGAGATTAAGCGTCGCGGTGATATTGATGGCGTTGAACAATTGACGCGATACCTCGAACTGCTCAACCGCGACCCAACCCTCGCGCCGGTTACCGGAATCTTTGCGGCTCAAGAGATAAAGCCGCAGGCACGCACTCTGGCCGAAGATCGGGGCATTCGCTGCGTCGTCCTTGACCTCGACGAGTTACGCGGCGGCGATACCGACCACGACAGACTGTTCTGATGACCTACACCGCCGTACTGTTCGACCTCGATGGCACCATCGTCGATTCCGCACCAGGAATCTTCCATTGCTTCGAACACACGTTTCGCATGCTGCACAGAGAGGCTCCAAGTCGCGACGTGATGCGCCCGTTCCTCGGGCCCCCGCTCGCCACGACGTTCGGAGAACTCCTCGGAATGTCTGGCGACGAGCTTGAACGCGCGATCGCCATCTACCGCGCCGAATACGCAGCGGGCGGAGCCATCACTGCCGACCTCTTCCCCGGCGTGATAGAGGTTGTCCGAGCAGTTCGAACAGCGGGAATCCCCGTTGCCTTGGCGACATCCAAGGTCGAAACTGGCGTTCGTATGGTTTTGCGGCACTTCGCTCTTGAGGAGGATTTCGATGTGCTGGGTACCGCCTCGGACGACGACGTCCGGTCGGCGAAAGCGGACGTCGTTCGCTTTGCCCTGGATGCTCTCGACGAGGCCGGTGCCGACATTTCACGCGTTGTCCTGGTGGGTGATCGAATTCACGACGTAGAGGGTGCTGCCATACACGGCGTCGACAGCGTACTGGTGCAGTGGGGTTATGGCGACGAGGGCGAATGGTCAGAAGCGACCGCGACCGTCTCCACCCCAGCGGGGCTGCGCGAGTTCCTCGGCGTCTAGCTCGTTCGAAACGCCTGGAGTCGCGCCGAATTGAGCACAACAAACACTGATGAAAAAGCCATCGCGAGTCCCGCAACCGCCGGTCCCATGATTCCCGCGAGGGCGATGGGAATTGCAATCGCGTTGTAGCCAAATGCCCACACTAGGTTTCCACGAATCGTCCCCAGTGTCGACCGCGACAGTCGAATAGCGTCGGCGACGCGGCGAAGGTCGGTCGTCACCAGGACAATGTCGCTCGTTTCAATCGCAACGTCAGTGCCGTGGCCCATTGCGATACCCAAATCGGATTGAGCGAGTGCGGCCGCATCGTTTATTCCGTCCCCGACCATCGCGACGACCTCTCCTTGTTGCTGAAGACGTGCGACGAGGTCGCGCTTGTCGGCCGGGTTCATCGCGCCGTGGAATTCGTCGATTCCCGCCTCGCGCGCAACCAATTCGGCTACGGCGGTGTTGTCGCCCGACGCCATGACGGCGCGAATGCCAAGTTTCGACAAAGACCTAATCGCCTCCCTCGAACTGGGTTTCACGACGTCACTGATTGCAATGAACCCAATCACGCGGTTCCCGTGCGCGACGCAAACGAGGGAACGTCCCGCCGAAGTCCACTCGGCAGCCACGTCGGAGATTGCTTTAGGTACAGGACCTGTTGTCTCGGCCACCCAATCCAATGAACCAGCTCGAACAACCGTCTTTCCCAGATTTCCCGTTACACCCCGCCCCGGTTCAGCCACTACTCCGGAAGCAACCTCGCCCATGAGTCCGCGGGTAGTTGCTTCGGCGACGACCGCTCGAGCCAATGGGTGATCGGTGCCCATTTCGACACGGGCTGCATCCCCGAGAACAGTTTCCGCCAACACGCCATCGGCGAAAATGTCGACCACAGAGGGGTGGCCGCTCGTCAGCGTTCCGGTCTTGTCGACGACGACGGTCGTAATACGGCGCGTGCTCTCGAGCACATCGGTTCCGCGAATGATGATGCCGCTGCGTGCTCCTCGGCCGGTTCCAGCGAGTAGTGCCATCGGTGTCGCAAGGCCCAGTGCGCACGGGCAGGCAATGACGAGAGTCGCCACGGCGATTGACACAGCGTGCGTCGCATCACCCGACATTACGAACCACACGATTCCGCCAGCGGTGGCAACCACAATCACGAGGGGAACAAATACCGCCGAAATGCGGTCGACCAGTTTTTGAATAGGGGCTTTACCCGCCTGGGCTTCTTCGACCATTCGGGTGAGCCTGGCGAGTTCAGTGCCGGTGCCGACCGCGGTGGCAACGACCACTAGTCGTCCCCCTGCATTGATCGTTCCACCGATGAGTGTCGAGCCGGGACCGACGGGAACAGGCACACTCTCGCCCGTCACCGCACTCGCATCAATCGCAGATTGTCCCTCGATGATTCGTCCGTCAGTCGGCACAATCCCGCCGGCCAGAACAACAAACGTGTCGCCTTGTTGCAGAGCACCAGCCGGGATCGTCACCTCACGGCCATCGACGAGAAGAACAGCCTGCTTGGCGGCGGTGTTGAGTAGCGCGGTGAGCGACATCTTCGCAGCGCGCTTAGAGCGCGATTCCAACAAGCGTCCGAGCAAAACAAACGCGGTAACCACCGCGGCCGATTCAAAATAGAGGGAATGGGGGCTATAGCCAAACAACGCCATGTCCATACGCATTCCGATGGTGCCCGCCATAGTAAAGAACAGCGCATAGATCGACCACAGATACGCCACCGCAACGCCTAAAGACACAAGAGTATCCATTGTCGTTGCACCGTGGCGCGCGTTGCGGACGGCGGCTCGGTGGAACGGCCACGCCCCCCACGTCACAATTGGGGTCGTGAGGACAGCAGCCACCCACTGGAAACCGTCGAATTGCCAGGAAGGAATCATTGACACAAGAAGCACTGGTATCGCGAGAGCAAGAGAGACGAAGACTCGCAGCGTAAGCACCGGGTCCGTGGGGGGTTCCGTTTCGCGCTGTTCGCGGTCGATCACCCGAGCGCCGTACCCTACTTTCGTGATGGCAGCGATGAGGTCGGTCGCGTCTGTCACGCCATCAATGTCAACGGACGCTCGCTCGGTCGCAAAGTTGACCGTGACCGTGACACCAGGAACTGCCGCGAGGGCGCCCTCGATCCGCCCCGCACACGTCGCACAGGTCATGCCCTCCAGCGCCAAATCGACGTGGGTGCTGGGCATTAGTGGACTAGTTCGTAGCCGGCGTCGTCGATGGCCTTTTCAAGAGCCACAGCGTCAACGTCTGAATCACTCTCGATGTGCAGAGTCGACTGGCCGTTCGCCACGAGGTCGATTGTTACCCCCGTAACTCCGGGCACGAGTGCCGCCGCCCGAGACACCGTCATCACGCAGTGGTTACAAGTCAACCCGGTGACCCCGAAATCTGCAATGCTCATGTGGTTATCCTTTCACTACTTCGTGAAACAACCATTAGGTCCTCGTTATTCCGAACAATCGAAGAACGATGTCGATTTGTGGTGCGCAAGAGGGGACTTGAACCCCTACGCCCTTACGGGCACTGGCACCTGAAGCCAGCGCGTCTGCCATTCCGCCACTTGCGCGCGTCCGCGGACGTGCCCGTCAAGGCTATCACGGCGAGCGCCGGCCAAACCCGCGAGGTGCAGGGGTGCAACACCCGCCACGGTTAGAATTGGGGCGACCGTGGAGGGGGAACCGTGGGCATGTTGGACAACGTTGAACGTGGTCTTGAGCGACTCGTCGGCGGCGCTTTCGCCAAGTCTTTTCGGGGTGGTGTTCAGCCGATCGAAATCATCGCCGCACTCAAGCGTGAAATCGATTCACACGCCGTCGTCGTG
This sequence comes from Gulosibacter massiliensis, assembly GCA_945949175.1. Classification (GTDB taxonomy): domain Bacteria; phylum Actinomycetota; class Actinomycetes; order Actinomycetales; family Microbacteriaceae; genus MWH-TA3. The sequence goes on from CAMFDU010000006.1 coordinate 24,917, forward strand.
CAACGTGACCGCATCCTCGCTCCTCACGCCTACACGGTAGGGCTCAATTCCGATGACATTGTGCCTCTCAACGCTCATGGCGCCGTTCTGATCGGTGAATTGACCGACGGGATCCGTGCTTATGCCACTCGCCAGCGATATAGCTTTGCCGCCCCTGTATCCATCACTCTCGTTGCGGCGTCGGACATTGCGCGTGGCGTGATCAAGGTCGCGTCACAGGCACTCGACGCGGTGTCTGAGTGGCACCCCGCGCTCGAAATCAATGGCGAAACGATTCACCTGAGCGGTCCCGAAATCATCATCGGCCGAGGTTCGACGGCGACAGTCATAATCAGCGACAGCGGTGCATCGCGTCATCACGCTCGTATCCTGTGGGGTGGCAAAATCGCGGGACTCGAAGACATGCAGTCAACAAATGGGACCAAACTCAATGGAACTCGGGTGACGTCTTCGCCCCTCGATCAGGGTGACGTCATTCAGATTGGCGGTACAAAAATGGTATTCCGAATTCTTCCGGGAGTATCGGCGTGAGTGAGCTAACCCTTTTCGTCCTCCGCTTCGGTTTCCTCGGGTTGATGTGGGTTTTCGTTTTCGCCATTGTGTTCGCGTTGCGAAGTGATCTGTTCCGCCACTATGTTCGCCGAGGCGAGCGGACTCAGGGCGACATCACCCATAACCCCGGAGCCGAATCGTCGCCATTCCTTCCGCCCGTCGCCACCACGTCGACGTCAAACCCTGCACAACGACTTGTGATTGTCGCGGGCGCCAGAGAGGGGCTTGAAATTCCGCTCGAGTCGGACAAGCTCACGATTGGCCGCAGTGCACAATCGGGTCTCGTCATCCGCGACGAATATACGTCGACCAACCACGCGCGTTTGCAATTGTGGAACGGGGACTGGGTCATTCAAGACCTGAGCTCGACTAACGGCACGTTCGTCGATAACCAGCGCGTTAGCGTCCCCACTCCGGTTCCAATGTTTACCCCCGTGTCTGTCGGCTCGACCATTTTTGAACTGAGGCCATAGTGGACGCCCGCGTCCTCTCGGTGGCGAGCAGTCACATCGGGCGAGTCCGAGCAAGCAATCAGGACTCGGGTTACGCCGGTACCCATCTCTTTCTTGTTGCCGACGGGATGGGTGGTCACGCGGGTGGTGACGTCGCCAGTTCACTCGCTACTCAGGCCGTGACCGCCGTCGCCGATGAACGGTTTGAATCGATCGAAATCGCTCAAGAGCGACTCGTGGAATCGGTGAAGAACAGTGCCGCCGAACTTATCGAGGCGGTGCGCGAACACCCAGACCTTTCCGGCATGGGGACGACCGTAAGCGCACTCCTTCGTCATAACAACCAGGTTGTCATCGCTCACATCGGTGACTCGCGAATCTATCGCTTACGCGGCGGAGCTCTCGAACAAATCACGACCGACCACACTTTTGTGCAGAAGCTCGTTGAAACGGGACGAATCACGCCGGAGGAAGCGTTGGTGCACCCACGTCGAAACGTTCTGATGCGCGTTTTGGGTGATGTCGCGGGAAGCGTCGACGTCGACACGGCGGTGCTCGACACCGAACCCGGCGATCGATGGATGCTGTGCTCGGACGGCTTGTGCGGTTACGCAAGTGAAAATGCAATCGCCAACATTCTCAAATCCGAACCAGATGCAGCCAAAGCCGCTAGCAAACTCATCAATCTGGCTCTCGAACGCGGTGCGCCCGACAATGTGACGGTGGTGATTGCCGGCGTCAACGAGACAAACATGAGTGCGGCAGCCAAACCAATGCTTGTTGGGGCGGCGTCCCAACCGCTCATCTTTGACACGATTACCCAGCGCCTTCCCAAAATTGCTTCGCGAATCTTTAATCTCGGTGCAAATCTGGAAGAAGCGGAACACTTCGAAACAGCTGACTATCTCGACACGCTGATTGCCGAAGACAAAAGGCGTGCGTCAAAACGTCGAATGCGATGGACCATTTATCTCACGAGTGCAATCGCCGTTCTTGCGATGATTGGCGTCTACGGTTACGTCTGGACGCAATCGCAATTCTTCGTCGGATCCGACGAGGACAGCGTCGTGATTTACCGCGGTGTCAACGCCGACTTTGGGTCAATCCCACTCAACACAGTCGTGCGTGACACCAATATTTCATTGACATCGCTCTCGCAGTTTGTGCGGACTTCCGTCGAACTCACCATCCCTGTGTTGAGCCTGAAACAGGCACTGCTCGTTGTCGAAAGGATTGAGAATGTCTCTCAGTCCCAATAACACCGAGTATTCGACGATCACCGAACAGCTGATGCTGCGACTCAAGGTGCCCACCAAGTTACGCAACCTCGAGGCAACGCTTATCATTTTTGCGATGATTGTGACGTCGGCCGCTCTAGCGCTCGTCGACCTCGGTGCAACAGGAAAACTAAATCCGCCGATTATCGGGCTGAGTCTTGGGCTGGGCGCGATTGTGCTCGCCATGCACATCGCACAACGGTTCGTCGCCCGCGATGCCGACCCGCTGATCTTGCCCATCGTGACGCTTCTCAACGGGCTAGGGATTGCGATGATCCACCGCCTCGACCTTGCCGCTGGACTCACGGGGTGGCAAGCCAATGCGACTCGGCAGATGGCCTGGACTGCAATCGCCATTGTCGTGGCGATAGTCGTCATCATCGTTATCCGAAATCATCGAGTACTGCAGCGCTATCGCTACGTGTGGATGCTCATCGGCGTCGGCCTGTTGATGCTCCCGCTCGTTCCCGTCATTGGTACGACCATCAACGGCGCACGGTTGTGGGTCAACCTCGGTTTCGTAACTTTCCAGCCAGGAGAAATCGGCAAAATCGCTCTCGCGCTATTCTTTGCCGGTTATCTCGTCACTGCGCGCGACTCCTTGTCGGTCGTCGGAAAACGAATGTTCGGGGTGACGTGGCCTCGAATCAAGGATCTCGGCCCTATCTTTGTCGTCTGGATCATTGCGATGCTGGTTTTGATTTTCCAGCGTGACCTCGGAACATCGCTGTTGTACTTCGGTCTCTTCCTCGTGCTGATGTATGTTGCAACGGGTCGAGCCATCTGGTTCGTTGTGGGCGGTGGTCTTTTCGGGACAGGAGCACTCGTCGCGAGCCAATTCCTCACCTACGTGCAGGGTCGCTTCGCTGCGTGGCTCGATTCTTTCAACCAAGAGAATTATGACGCAGTTGGTGGTTCTTATCAGCTTGTCCAAGGACTGTTCGGCCTTGCGTCCGGCGGAATAGTTGGAACGGGGCTTGGCGGCGGTCACCCTGGAATCGTCCCACTCGCCGAATCGGACTACATCATGGCAAGCCTGGGTGAAGAACTCGGCCTCATCGGCGTGTTTGCGATTCTGACGCTCTTCATGCTTTTCGTTGCGCGCGGAATTCGAATCGGGGTCAATGGGGCGGATGACTTCGGGCGGCTCCTCGCGGTCGGCCTTACCTTTGTCATCGCACTTCAAGTCTTTATCGTGGTCGGCGGGGTCACCCGCGTGATCCCGGTAACGGGACTCACAACACCCTTCCTTGCTGCTGGTGGGTCGTCGCTCGTCGCTAACTGGATTATCGTTGCCCTACTTTTGCGACTCAGCGACACGGTTCGTCACCAGCGCGAAGAGGTGGTGGGGGCATGATCAAAGAACTGAATCGCCTAAGCCTCGGAATCGGCGCTCTTTTCGGCACTCTTTTCGTGTCAGCCACCGTTATCCAGGTGTTTCAAGTAGACAACCTTCGAGTGGATCCCCGAAATGTCCGCACCGTTTACGACTCTTATGCGACTGAACGAGGATCAATACTCGTCGGTTCCACCCTTATCGCAGAGTCAGTTCCCGCCGACGACGTTTACCGTTACCAACGCGTCTATCACGGTGGAGGCCTGTACGCCCCGATTACCGGGTACTACACCATCAATCAGGGCATCAGCGGACTCGAGTTTGCAATGAACGACAAGCTGAGTGGCCAGTCGAACTCACAGTTCTTTGATCAAGTCATGGCTCTCGTCTCGGGTACCGATCCGCGCGGAGCGTCAGTCAAGCTCACCGTTAATGCGGCTGTTCAACAAGCCGCTCGTGACGCTATGGGTGAACTGACGGGCGCCGCCATCGCCATCGAGCCGTCGACCGGGCGAATCCTTGCGCTCGTTAGCACCCCGTCGTTTGACCCGAACGATCTGGCGTCCCATAACAACGAAGCTGTTCTGTCGGAATACACGAGCCTCGTGAATTCGGCATCCCAGCCGCTGATTAACCGAGCAATCGCGGGTGACCTGTACCACCCCGGATCGGTCTTCAAACTGGTTGTTGCCGCCGCCGCTCTTGACTCGGGAATCATGTCGGAACAGTCAACCGTTCCCAACCCAGCGAAGTTGAAGTTACCCCTCAGTGACTCCGTGATTCGGAACTGGAGCAAAAACTCCTGTGGCCCCGGGGAAACGGTTACGATCGCCACAGCCTTGAGCTTGTCGTGCAACATTCCATTTGCCGAAATTGGCGCCCAAGTCGGTGAATCCCAAATTCACGACTATGCCCAAGCGTTCGGATTCGGGGCAACGGTCGAAATTCCGATGACCGTCACGCCATCCACATTCCCCTCGGGAATGGACGAAGCACAACTGATGCTGTCTGCCTTCGGACAGTTCGATGTCCGCGTGACTCCGCTCCAAATCGCGATGATCAGCTCGGCGATTGCCAATGGTGGTGTCCTCATGTCCCCCACAATCGTCGACTCAGTTCTCGCGCGCGATCTTTCGCCTCTCGCCCCATTCACCCCCGTTGAATACTCGACGCCGATTGGTCCAGAGACCGCGAGCATTCTTCGCGACATGATGGTCGCCGGCGTGTCCGACGGCGTTGCCAGCGGCGCACGAATCCGTGGTGTGTCGGTCGCCGGTAAGACCGGTACTGCCGAAAACGGCGAGGGTCAGCCCTACACTCTCTGGTTTACCGGGTTTGCGCCAGCCGAAAATCCGCGCGTCGCTGTCGTCGTCGTCGTGGAAAACGGTGGAGGCGTCGGTCAATCCGCCAGCGGAAACTCTCTCGTCGCACCTATTGCACGCAAGATTATGGAGGCGGTGTTGGCACAATGAGACCTCAAATTGGGCACGTCTTTGGTGGACGATATGAATTGAAATCTCGCCTTGCCATCGGTGGAATGGGTGAGGTCTGGCAGGCCGTAGACAAGGTCATTGAACGCCAGGTCGCAATCAAAATTCTCAAGGAAGAATACTTGGGCGACAAGGCTTTCCGTGAGCGTTTTCGAGCAGAGGCGCGTCATGCTGCGCTGGTCAATCACGAGGGCATCGCGAGTGTTTACGATTTTGGTGAAGAAGAGGGAAGCGCGTACCTGGTCATGGAACTCGTGCCAGGAGAAGCGTTGTCAACGATTATCGAACGGGAACGATTCCTGTCCCCCGAACGAGTTCTTGACATTGTCGCCCAAACTGCATCGGCTCTGCACGCTGCTCACCAGGCGGGTCTGGTTCACCGGGATGTGAAACCCGGAAATCTGTTGATCACCCCCGATGGACGCGTAAAAATCACCGATTTTGGTATTGCGCGGGCCGTGGATCAGGTTCCCTTGACGGCGACCGGGCAGGTTATGGGTACGGTTCAATATTTGTCGCCAGAGCAGGCTTCGGGAAAATCAGCGACAGCCCTCACCGACATCTACTCACTCGGGATTGTGGCTTATGAGGCACTGGCCGGAAAGCGGCCGTTTACCGGCGAATCCCAGGTGGCGATTGCGATGGCACACATCAAAAATCCACCACCACCTCTGCCCGAAAGTATCCCACTGGCTGTCCGAAACTTGATTTTTGCGTGTCTCGCAAAAAAGCCGGAACGCCGTCCAACCTCAGCACGCCAACTCGCTCGTGCAGCTATTGCGATTACGCGCGGTCGTGTCGGTGAGGCGTTGGCGCTTGTTCCCGCTGTCGACGATGAACCGCATGACGTGACGGAAGACACCTCGACCCGCATATTGCCGGTGTCTGTGTCGACGAGCGAAACTGCTTCTCCCCGCCGATTCCCCCGTCTACCCCGAACATGGCTTCTTGTCGGCCTTGTTGTCGTGCTTGCTGTCCTCTTGATTGGAATAGTTGCTGCGCTGGTCTTCCGGCCAACAGAGACCGCGCCGAGCCCGACTCCGTCAGCAACGAGCTCTTCCGTCCCGACTCCTACCCCGACCGACCCATTGTCGGGAAACGTGATTATCACCGAGGACGAGTTCATCGGCCTGACAATCAACCAAGTTAGTGAAAAGCTCGACAGCATGGGCCTTCGACTCGACGCCGTTACGGGGAACATCGCGACGTCGGTCGATATGGTCGGAACGGCCTACCGAGTCAATCCTCAAGGAAGCGTCCCGCCGAATACGCTCATTGCGGTCTACTTCTACGACACAATCCCAACGCCCACGTCTCCGGGGGCACTTACCGTGAGCGCCGGTCCATACACCGCAGGATCAACAATCACAATCTCTTGGCCAACGTATCGCCAATGTCCTGCGGATTTCGACATCGATTCGTATGAATTCACTGTCAACGGTGGTTCCTTCTCGAACGCCAGCACCTTTGGTCCGCGGACGACTGCTGCAGATCTCATCATTGACGACAACACCACCGAAATACGGGTGTCGTATATCGTCCGCTGTGGAAACCTCGCGTCAAATCCATCAGAAGATTTGGTGATTCCTGTTGAGTGACAATCCGCAACCCCGAGCACTCGGATTGGACTCAATTGTGAATTCTGAGTTCTTATTTGGAAATCGCTATCGTCCCGAGGCATTGATTGGGCGAGGTGGAATGGCCAATGTTTACGTCGGTACCGACACTCGATTAAGGCGACGAGTCGCGATAAAGACGTTGCGGCCAGAAGTGGCGGTCGATGCGGATTCTCGCAAACGATTCCAACGCGAAGCCCACTCGGTCAGTGCGATGGGACACCCGAACATCGTTCGTGTGTATGACGCAGGCGAGCAGATTATCCCTGATGTGTCTGCAGAAATTCCGATTCCTTTTATCGTCATGGAGTACATCGATGGCAAAATCCTTCGACGACTCATGGATGCTGGTGCGTTCGAACCGAAGGTCGCAGTGCATATCGCATTAGGAATTCTCGACGCGCTCGATGAGTCCCATCGATCGGGAATCATTCATCGGGACATCAAACCGGGAAACGTCATGATTACCCATTCGGGGCTGGTTAAGGTGTGTGACTTTGGTATCGCGCAAGCCGTAGAGGATCCAACGAATGATCCTTCGGCAATTGTCGGCACGGCTCAGTATTTCTCTCCTGAGCAAGCAAAAGGTGACATCATTGACGGTCGCAGCGACCTGTATTCAACTGCAGTAGTCCTTTTCGAAATGGTTACCGGGTCACCGCTGTTCACCGGAGACACATCGGTGTCGATTGCGTTCCAGCATGTAACGCAAACCGCTCCCCGCGCGCGAAGTCGCCGCCCCGAATTGTCACCGGATCTCGACATGATCATCGCCAAAGGTCTGGAGAAAAATCCCGACGCTCGATATCGGACCGCTGGCGAGTTTGCCGCGGCGTTGAGGTCTGTAACCACACTGGTGGGAGGTGGTCGTGCAGATCATGCAACCAGGCCACCCGAAACTCCCCCGGTTCCCGTTTCGAGTGTCGCAACGTCGGGGTCAGAACTAGGTGGGGATTCGCAAATCGGCGTAGAATCAGGCTTTAACAACAACGCCAACCCCAATGGAACAGACATGGACCTCAAAGACCTTCGCCCACTTCTCAACAGCGACACGCCTCCAAAGGGAGACGTCGTCCGATGGGTGCTGCTCGGCTCTGCAGGGATTTTGGTTATTGCCTCGATAGTTGTCGGTTTGATGTACTGGGTGCTCACCGTGAACTCAGGCAACACCATCGGGTCTCTCGCGGTCGCGATGCCCGATGTGACTGCAGAGTCATTCGAGACAGCCGAGTCTGAATTGACAGCTCTGGGCCTCACCGTCGTCCGCCGTGTTCAGGTAAGCGAAACCGTCGCCGAAGGCACCGTCATCTCGACTTCGCCAGAAGCTGGGGTGAGTATCGCTGTGGGAGAGATTGTGACCGTTGTTGAGTCCTCTGGAAAACCAATAGTCACCGTTCCGTCTATCGATTTCATGACATTGGTGAATGCGACAGCAGAGCTCGAAGGAGCCGGCTTCATCATTGGAGAGGTGACACCGGGCTATTCACCAACTGCCGAAGTGGGGGCAGTCGTCGGCAGTGACCCAACTGCAGGAACCAGAATTTCGGCCGGCAGTGTGGTCGACATCATCATCTCTAACGGCAAAATCAATATCCCCGATGTGGTGGGGATGAGTATTGGCAAAGCGACAGGACTACTTCAGGGCTCTTCGTTGCAACTCGATGTAACTGTTGTTCCCGACACCTCGTGTGGCGGTCAGGTTATCGGGTCGCAGTCAATCAAGGGCGAGGCACCCCAGCGTTCGGCGATTTCGATTGTGTACTGCGCTGCGGACTAGTTCACGAGCTCATGAGAGGGCTGAGCGTTCGAGCAAGGCGTGAGACGCCAACCATTCCAGTCGATTCGAGCCAGTTTCCGATTATCGTGTAGCCGCCCTCTGTCATTACCGACTCGGGGTGAAATTGAACACCCCACAGCGGTGCGGAAACGTGTTCGACAGCCATGATGACGCCGCCTTCGGTCCGAGCGGTGATGCGAAGTTCTGCTGGCGTTGTGTTGTCGACAATGGCAAGGGAATGATATCTCGTTGCGCGAAAAGGGCTCGGCACACCATCGAACATCGCCGAATTTTCGTGCACGACCGCACTGGTCTTTCCGTGCATCAATTCGTCCGCGTGCGTCACTAAACCACCCATTGCCTCGGCGATGGCCTGGTGCCCGAGACACACTCCAAGCAAAGGAATGTTGTGGGCCACGGCATAGCGAATGATAGGGATTGACAACCCTGCATCCCCTGGTGTTCCCGGGCCGGGTGAGATGAGAATGCCGTCAAATCCTTCGAGCCGTTGGGAAATTTCGGTCTCAATAAATCCGTCGTTTCGAATTACGTCGATCTCTGCTCCCAGCTGTTGAACATAACCAGCGAGCGTGTAAACGAACGAGTCGTAATTGTCGAGTATGAAGATTCTCGTCACTGACCCACCGTTGATTCGGTTTGAATGAAGTTTTCGGCAACCCAGGGGAATACCCATTCGACGCACACCGACAGAACCAATATGCCGAGGACGACCGCCTCAATAACTTTTAGCCAACGTGGTCCTGGAAGGACACGCCACAGTGCGGAGTACATGTTGAGTTGGTTCCCTTCGATGGTTTTGCTGAGCGATGGCCATTGGAATTGACGCTACCGTTCATTGTCATGGATTGTGAGCCGTGCCGGCAACCTCCGCTGGAGCACCTTTCTTCCGAGGAACGAAGGATTCGAAAACTGAATACGCGATGAATCGTTCTGAAATCGTCCCTTTCGGGTGGCAGGTCGTCATCGTGAGAATCCTTTCCTTCGCAACAATTGACAGTTGGGGGACTTCGTTGAGCACGGTTGATGCGCTCGGATAGACAAATTCCATATTCCGAAATCGATAAACGTACCAGCCTTCCTCAGTCTCGATATATATTCGATCACCAACACGAAGTTGGTCGATTTGACCAAATGATGCCCCGAAAGTTCCGCGGTGCGCAGCGAGCGCAAAGTTCCCCAAAGCACCCAGCGCTGACGTTGACGAGTAATGCCCGACACCCGCGGTGGAGTCATTGAGAACAGTCTTCATATCGACGGATTCTTTGATGGTCCTTTTGAAGTGTGCGCCAAATCTGGGGACAATCATTGTCGCAATGGATGTGCCCTTAGGCGCTGGTTGGACAACAGGCGGCTCTGGTGATCGGCCGACTCCCTGCGAACTACTGATTTCGCGATCGAACTCGACGACGTCGGTTGCGCTCATTTCCCAGGATTCGGACAGTGAGGTGGCTGCCGAATCCTGCCGAGCGCCCGCAACAATATCGCCAAGCCAGACGTACCACAGATAAAAAAACAACGCCACGGCACCGATTGTGATGAAGACATCACTCACAATCACCCGAAGAAGCGCCATTTTGCGTTTCCGGCGGATTGCGCGACGAGAATGCATGTCACTCAATTTTGACGTACCACGGCCAAAACTTCTGTCGGTGTACCGTTTTCCCGAGGAACGAAGGATTCGAAAACTGAATATGCGATGAGTCGTTCCGCTGCGGACAATTTCGGGTGACAAGTGGTAATCGTGAGAATGCGTTCTTGGGCCCCGATGGTCGTCTGTGGGACGGGATTCAGTACGTCGACCTCGCTGGGCCAGACGAATTCCAAATTTCGAAAGCGATAGATATACCAACCGTTTTCGGTTTCGACGTAGATGCGGTCGCCCACCCGCAAATTGTCAACCCATCCGAATGCCGCGCCGTAAGTCGTCCGGTGACCCGCGATCGCAAAGTTTCCAATCTCGCCGAGAAGGTTGCTGGTCGGATAGCGTCCGACCGACGTTGCAGTGTTGTTCAGAACGGTTGCAAGATCAACCGATTCTGCGATTGTCCGCACGTACCTCTCGCCAAATCGCGGAATTATCAGCGCAGCGAATGGTTCTGCATCATTCACCGGTGTCATGACCGGAGGCGTCGTCGCGACAAAAGCGCCATCCGATGAACCGATCGCTCGATCGAATTCAGTTTGCCCACTTGTCGTGACTTGCCACTGTTGTGACAGTGAAGCAGAGGCCTTGTCCTGCGCAGCACCCTGAACCACATCGTTGAACCAAACATGCCATCCGAGAAACAAGAGAACAAACAACCCAGCAGTTACCAACATTTCACCGGCGATACCGAGCGCTCGGTCGACGAACTCTCGTGTCGTGACAAGAATTCCGATTCCCCGCCAGTCAATGAAGGACCGAGGGCGCTTTCGGGCCGTTATCTCTTCAATCGGCTTGTTGATTCCTGGTGGCTCTCGCAGCGCGTAGGTGCGGTCTGTCGCCGCCGAATCTGAGTTCGCGGTCGATCGACGACGCCATTCGATTATGAGCAATCGGAGGTTAAATCTGTCGAAGCGACGAGGCATGTCTTCAAGTGTAACTGCGGGTTCCTAGTGCAATCGGGTATCGGTATGCTGGAGATATGGCAAAGAAAACTCTCGACGACGCTGCCCCAAGCAACAATTCATCGCGCGTTGCTCAAGACACACCTAACCCGGTTTGGTTTAAGCCCATAATGTTTGGCTTCATGCTCCTTGGCCTCGCGTGGATTTTGACGTTCTACGTCAGTCAAGGCCTGTTTCCGATTCCGTCGGTCGGCGCGCTCAATATCATTATCGGTTTCGGCTTGATGTTCATCGGGTTCCTGATGACCACTCGCTGGCGTTAACCGCGAATAACAACGGTGTAATTATCCACTTCTGTGGATAACTTTGTGGGTAAGTTGTGTCAGCGTCGTGTTCGGCGCAGCACCAATGTCGTCACGAGTCCCCCAATCAACCCACCGATGTGGGCTTCCCAAGCGATTCCGGGCACGATGAACCCGATAGCCAGGTTGAGACCAATGATGGCGAGAAGCGACACGTTATTGCTCCCAAAGCCCCGGTTGATCAAGAAAAGCGCAGAAAACAGCCCAAAGATTCCCGCCGACGCGCCAACCGTCAACGATTCTGGACTCAAAACCATGACAGCGAGGCAGCCGGTGATTACCGACACTGTAAAGACGAGCAGGAATCGCGCCGGCCCGATTACGCGTTCAATCAGGTTACCGAGAACCCAAAGCGAGTAACCGTTAAACATAACGTGAATGATTCCGTTGTGAATGAAAGCGGACGTGATCATGCGCCACGGTTCCGACCACATCAACGGTGGATAAAACCCAAAGAAATACACGAGGGACTCTCCGACGACGAGTTGGGCTACGTAACCGAAAGCGATAAGGGCCAGCAACGCGAAGGTGGCCGGAGTTCTACTTCGTCGAATACTCGACCACAGCTCGTTTGTCACGAGATAGTGATGTGAGACATTACAACGGGCTCAAGTGGTCGATCGCCCGCCCCGGTTGCGACCGATTCGATAGCCGTCACAACCGCGCGGGACTCGTCATCCGAAACCTCGCCGAAAATCGTGTGTTTTGCCTGTAGCCACGGAGTTGGGGCAGTGGTGATGAAGAATTGCGATCCGTTGGTGCCGGGACCGGAGTTAGCCATCGCCAAGATAAAGGGTTGGCTGAAGTTCAATTCTGGATGGATCTCGTCGTCGAATTGGTAGCCAGGCCCGCCAAAACCCATCCCGAGAGGGTCGCCACCCTGAATCATAAAGCCGGGAATAATGCGATGGAACACGACTCCGTTGTAAAGGGGTGTGGTCATCTTTTCCCTTGATTCCGGATGTGTCCATTCCGTGCTTCCATCGGCAAGACCGACAAAGTTCGCGACCGTTTTCGGTGCGTGGTTACCAAACAAGTTAACTCGGATGTCCCCGTGATTGGTGTGGATTGTTGCGGTCTGTGTGTGGATTGACATATGTCTATTCTGCCCCGTTTCGATGTGCGCTCACGACATTGGTGAGTCATAATGTAGAGGTCGAAGGAGTAACGATGGCACGGTCCTATTCACGAGAACGCGCGTTTCTTCGCGATGCCGCAAACTCTGGATTCGGTCGACAGCGTGAGGTTCTAGAGTCCGCTGGAAAGTTGCTTGGCAATTTGGTTCAACTTGCTGGCCGGAAGCTCGTTCAGAAAACCCCCCTGCGGCCAAAGAAGTCAGGGATCGGTGGCTTTATTGGCGCGGGGCTTGCGGTGGCGATTGTCGCTGTAGTCGCCTATGTCGCGTGGCAGCTGCTGCGGACCGATGACAACGCCTGGGTCGACGATGAATTCGATGTCGACTAGGCGTCGAGCGTAATTTCGGCACCTTCCGCGCGCGAAACGCAGGGGTACATAACTCCTAGTTTGTCTTTGTCCCCGTCAGGCATCACGCTGTCGAGGTGGCTCGGTTTTCCATCGATGATCCGAGTCTCGCACGTGCCACACACCCCTTTGCCACACGATGTATCAATGGGCACTCCCGCTTTCGCAAGCGCATCTGCGATCGAGACATCCGCGGCGACGTTGACTTTTCGGCCCGTCGATGCGAGTCGCACAACAAACGGCTTTGCTCCGCCTTCAATTTCGCGAAGGACCGGATTGAAGCGCTCGACGTGGGCACGATTACGTTCGACCCTTTGTTCGATTTCAGACATCAGCGTTTCGGGACCACAGCAATAAACATCCGCGTTGGTTGATTCCAACAATCCCGACAGGTCAAACCGACCCGAGGTGTCAGATTCATGAATGGTGACACGTTTTCCGTATTCGGAAACCACATCGTCGGCAAAAGCCATCCCTTCCTTATTCTTGCCCAAATACAACAAGCGCCAGTCTCGTTTTGCAGGGAGGGATTCAATCATCGCTCGGATGGGGGTGATTCCGATTCCACCGGCAATAAACAAATAGGTTCGAGCCGGGACCAGCGGGAAATGATTGCGCGGTCCGCTGACGGTGATAACAGTTCCCGCTTTGACGTTGTTATGGATCCAGGTCGAACCCCCCTCGGGCCCGTGAGTGTCGAGAACCGCGATGTCGTAACCCGTGCGATCGGTGCTGTCACCGCAGAGGGAATACTGGCGTTCCATGCCATTGGCGAGATGGAGGGTGATGTGCGATCCTGCATCCCACCACGCGGTTCGCCCCCCACCGACCGGGATGAGTCGAATTCCGAGAACATCCTTCGCTTGGCGCGTGACTTTTTGCACGACCATTGTTCGCTTGTCACGGCTATCTTCATCAGGGTTTTCGAGAACCACAGCGTCGCGTTCAGCTTGAGCGGCAATTCGCAGCGCGGAAACTTTCGCATCAGCCACCGCTCGCCGTTCGCGCAGCGCGATCACGACAAACCGAATCATGAGCGCAATCATGGCCATAGAAATGACAAAGATTGATACTGCCGCGTACCACCATGACCCGACATCAGAGCCCGAAAATGCGGCGTGGATGCCGATGGCAAAGAAGACGAAATAGGACAAGTAGTGAATTGCTTTCCACAACGCACGCGGCAACTTGTCCATCACGAGCGAGGTGAGGTAGACGACAGACATCACCCACATCGCGACGACGCCGACAGCAAGGGCAAGATTGATCAGCTCTGTAGCTCCCTCGTAAGTCGCGACGCCCGGAATGAAGAGGTCCGCGGCGTCAAATTTAACGTAGGGGTCGAGTGTGAGAGCGAGCGTATGAATGCTTGCGAGCAGAACCGTGAGCGTGCTGAGGTATTTGTGTAGATCTTTTAGCCAGGCTGGATTGTCGAGTCCGCGAAAGACACGGCTGGCAAGCAAAACACCCCACACTAGGGAAAACGACATGAGACCCCACGCAGTGAGTGCGCTGACGCGAGAGACGTACCACCAGATGTGTGGGTCGTTCACGTATAGTCCTTCCAATTGACCGTCTGTGCTGTTGTACCATCACGATAGACGACGAATGCTGCGGCCCCGAGGGTGGGCGCCCACGTCAAAAAGTCGCGCCGTGTAAACCCAGCCTTGGTAATCACTTCCGCGATTCCCGCTGACACGGCGATAACCGAGACGGTGACGACATTGGAATCCATAGATTGACCGGTATGAACGTCGATGAGGTGATTTGCCGGTCGGCCGTCGATATCCCACGTTCGCTTAAGTGTGCTTGACGTCGCGACAGCGCCATCCACCAAATTGACCCTCGCGATCGAGCGTGATTCGACAAAGGGATCTTCGATGTCGATTCGCCAGTGACCACCGTCCGGCGGGGTTCCCCCGATTCGAACATCACCGCCAATTTCGGCGAGGACGCCCAGTGCGCCTTGTTCAAGCGCCATTGTGGCTAGAACATCGGCCGCGATACCTTTCCCGATACCACCCGAGTCGAGAGTGACACCTATTGGGAGGGTGACGATGTTGTCGTGAATCGTTGTACCGGTCATCTCGATTGGCCACCGCGCGCTAGCGGGTAGAACCGTGATGTTTGACGGATTTACGCGCGATGCCACATAACCTTCGGCCAATAGTTTGGGCAATATTGTTGGGTCATATTCGCCATCGGTGATCACGCGGGCCGCCAACATTTCACTCACGAGTTTCGCGGTCAACGGATTAACTTTTACCGGGGCTCCTTCGGCGTTGTTGAGTCTCGTTATGTCTGATTCGGGCAAGAACCGACTCCACAGGGACTGCAAGAACCCGGCGTTCCGCACGAGGTCATCGAGCATATCCTCTGTGCCGCCAACCAGAACAAAGTTTGCAACAGTTCCCATCGTGAAAAACGTGCGAGTGACAGTGTGTGCGCCCGCTTCGCCTTGAGCAGCCCGAATGGCGTCCGCCGCGATCGATGAGATTGGCTGGTTACTTCGAGCCACTAGAACTGCCATGATTCTTTGGCGCGGGTTTCTTTGGCGCGGGTTTCTTTGGCGCGACAGGAGCAGCTTTCACCGGCGCGACAGGAGCCTGCACCACAACGGCCGGCGTCGTCTTTTTCTTCTTTTTCTTTGCGATGGTAGCGGTCGGCGTTGGCGCGGCAGGTGTTGATGGGGAAATCGTCGATGCGGCTTCTTCCGCGTTCGCTAACGCTGTCGCTTCCTGAGCTTGCGCTTGAAGTCCTGCAACTCCTGCAAACATCGCTCCCGCGGTTGCAACAGTCACCAAGACCCGTGCCTTAGTAGCAATAAAGTGAGCCATTAGTCGTCATCCTCATCGTCGCGATCGTCGTCTTCGTCTTCGTCTTCATCTTCATCTTCGTCTTCGTCTTCGTCTTCGTCTTCGTCTTCGTCTTCGTAGTCGTCATCCTCGTACGAGCCGCCAGCCGAACCAGAACTCGTTCCATGCGATGTCCCTGAGTTTGTCCCCGACGATGAGCCGGCGTTTGTTCCCGAGTCCGTGCCGTAGGAACCGCCAGCCGAACCGGAGCTCGTGCCATCAGGAGCTACTGACGACGTGCCGGCCGCACCGGGTATTCCATCAATCGACGCCTCAGCGAGCGTCGCGTTGAGGTCGTTGGTAACTCCCGCGGCTGTTATGAGCGGGGCCATCGGTGCAGACGAGGATGCAAACGGGTTCGCTGCACCTGCTACCGAACCGGCTACCGCATTGGTGGTGTCGGCGAGAAGTCCGGAAACGTCATCGATGTCGATCGCACCGGAGTTCACCGCTACGGTTCCGAGACCGACACCAGTCGTTGCTGTCATGCCGAGTAGGAGGAGGGGGCCTTGTATGTTCATGTCCTCAGTTTCCCTCGATTGCCAAAGGCGAACAACGAGGTTTAGTAAAGAAACGTCCAAGGTTTTCTCGGTGAGCGCAAAAAGAGCCCTGATGAGTCGGATTCATGGCACTCTCTAATCATGACGATTTTGCTGGTGGAAGACGATCGAGCTATTGCGGACGCGCTCGTCGACGGACTGCGCGTCAACGGATATTCGGTTACGCATGTTGTCCTCGGCAGCGAAGCCATCTCAAAGGTTCGAGACGGCGGAATCACCACAGTGATTCTCGATCTCGGACTCCCTGATATTGATGGAACCGAAGTTTGCCGTCAGATTAGAACGTTCTCGCATGTGCCCATCATCGTTGCGAGTGCGCGGGAAACCGAAATGGACCGCGTGACCGTGCTTAACATGGGTGCTGACGATTATGTGGTGAAACCATTTGGAATCAAAGAATTGGTGGCGCGAATTCAGGCGGTGATGCGGCGAGCAACTGGCACGGTTGCACCGATAACACATATCGAAGTCGGTTCCCTTGTCATTGACACCAAATCTCGGACGGTGAGTGTTGGTGAGACGTCTGTCGCATTCACCCCGAAAGAATTTGACCTGCTTGCCTATCTCGCACGAGAACCGGGCACCGTATTTCGACGAGCCGATATTCTTCGTGACGTGTGGCAAACGACCTGGTACGGAACGACAAAAACCCTTGATGCTCATGTGGCGAGCATTCGCAAAAAACTCGGCAGCGCCGAGTGGGTGGAGTCAGTCCGTGGCGTCGGATTCACCTTAAGGATTGTGACGTGAGGCGCATTTTCCTCGCGTCGATTGTCGGTGTCAGTTGCGTGCTTCTTATCGCCCAGGGCGCGGCTGTCGTAGGTTACGTCTCGGCGTCTGAACAAGACCGAATAATCACCGAGTATGAGCGGGATGCGTTCATTCTGGGTGGTCGGGTAAAGACGCTACTTGAATCTCCTAATCGCGTCGACCCAACTCTTGCGTTATTGGTGAACAAGTATGCGACCGAAGGTAACACTCAGGTAATTGTGGTCGATTCAGCCGGTATTGGCGTCCTCACCAGCGATCCCACCGAACTTGCACTGGGAACGGATTATTCGAATCGTCCCGAGATTGCGAGTGCACTTCTTGGAAATGTGACCTCAGGCGAACGCTGGTCAGAGACTCTTCAGGCCAATCTTGTTTACGTTTCTGTTCCGATTATCAGCGGTTCGTCCATTTACGGCGCCGTTCGTTTGTCTTTTCGCCACGGCGAGATTGACATCGCGGTCACGGAAAAAACCGCGATCCTCTGGTGGGTGGCTGGTGGTTCGCTGCTCCTAGCGGCCGTCATGTCGTTTGTGGTTTCCGGTTTGGTTACTCGACCGCTCCGACGGGTTGAATCGCAGGTAAACGCGCTGGCCCTCGGTGACTTCTCGGGTCGACTACCAGAAGACGCCGGCCCACATGAGATTCGGTCGTTGGCCGTCGCGTACAATTCCATGGCGTCGAAGTTGGATTCGCTCATCAGGCAGCAACGCGCTTTTGCCTCGGACGCTTCTCATCAGTTGCGCACCCCTCTTACGGCGTTGTTGCTGAGAATCGAACGAGCTCGCGAAGCTCTTCTGCTCGATCCAGTATCTGCCGATGAACGTCTCGGTGACGCGGAGCTCGAAGTCGAGCGACTGACATCAATTGTCGAGGGGCTTCTGGCGATTGCTCGATCGGAGGGCGGTTCTCACGACGTCGTTGACGTTGACCTCGCCGTTCTGGCCCATGAACGCGTCGAGAACTGGCGTGCGCTCGCGGAAGAACGTGAGGTCACCATCGCCTATGAGGGCCCAACCCACGCAATAGGGGTCGCGTTAACGAACGCACCTGAACAGATTGTCGACAACCTGGTGGACAACGCAATCGGGCATTCGCCCCAAGGGACCGCAGTCTTGGTTCGAGTTCGAGAACTCAAAGACCAAATCGAGTTAGCCGTCATCGATTCCGGTACTGGGATGACGGTCGATCAATGTAACCGGGCTTTCGATCGCTTCTGGCGGGCGGATGCGACTAAAGATGGAAGCGGACTTGGTCTCGCTATCGTCAAACACTTGGCTGAACTAAGTGGTGGGTCGGCGACACTTGTGCCGGGACGCGGCGGATCGGGCGTTGTCGCAACTGTTCTACTGCCGCGAGCGCAGCCGACCTCGTAGTCCACGACGTGATTGTCACGGCACCGCGACAAATCACCCGGTCTTTTGGCGAGGGGCGACAGCCTGGTTATCGCGTCCAGCAAGATACGAGCCGGCAACGACTAACGGCAGGCCGATAAGAATTCCCGTCGTGATTGGTTCGCTCAGGAAAACGATTCCCAGGATCGTTGCCACCAACAGATTGATATAGGTGATGAGCGTTGAACGACGTGGACCCACGTGTTTGATCAACGCGAAAAATAAAACAAATGCGAGCGCCGAACTGATGACGCCCAGAACGATTATGGCAACCCACGCTTCCAGTGGCGGGCTTAGAGCAACATCACGGGGAAGTGTCACAAACGCGAAGGGCGCATAAATCACCGAGACCATCGCCAATGCGATTGCGCTTAGGGACAAGCCGGAGACGTGAGGCATTGTTCGGCCTGCCACAATCGGCGCGATGGCGTAGCAGATGGCTGAAGCTGCCAACATTGCGACCGGAACGACGTCGATGGCACCGCTAAAGGCGTCGATTCCGACGAGGACGAAGACCCCGAGAAACCCAAGTATCAACCCAGCGATGGTGACGGGGTGACGGGCCGCACGGTCTCCGAGGAAAGTCCCCGTGATAAACGCCGCGATAAAAGGAATTGTTGTCATCATGAGCCCCGCGAAGCTACTCGCAATTGAACGTTCTGCTTCTGTGATGAGCCACCACGGGCCGACCATTTCGAGTGTGGCAAACAGCAGAACTCCGCGCCAATTCCTCAATGTCGCACGGAACTCGCCCCGATAAATCACAATCGGCAAAAGCACGAGCGCCCCGAGAGTCACGCGCAGCCACACGATGCTCAGAGTGCTGAACGACTCGATGGCTATCGCAATGAAATAGTAGGGAATTCCCCAGGCAACCCCGACAGCCAGGAATAAGACAAGTGCGCGCGATGACACAGTGCGTCGAAACTATTTCGTCCGCGACGATCTAGCGGCGTGTATTTCCGCAAGGATCTGTTGGGTTTCACGATGGGCTGCCATCACCGCTGAATGGGTTTCGTTGTCGCGGCGCTCGGTCTTACGAGACTGAACGTTTTGTCCGACCATGATGATGGGAAGCAAGACAAGTTGCAGGAAGGTCTGTGCGACCCACGCGACGATGATGACAAGGTCGCCAGTCGCCAGTGCTGCGGGAAGAGAGATGATCGCGAGGACCGCGAAAACAATTGCGGCCCACATCGTTCCGACTACAGAGGTGATTCGCTCACCCCAGCGCTCGAGTGTGGTTCCCGCTAGGTTGTCGTGGCGTCGCTGCTGGTTCACGTGTGAAGTCTATTCCTCGCGGAGACTAGGGGGATCGACTTCCCTAGCAAAGACGGGAGTTGTAGCGGGTCTATTTGCATTTTCAGACTATTTTTCAGACTATATTTTCGAGTAAATCTATCGTTCTGAGATCAAAGCATTGGGGGTTGTTGCCGTGGCTGGGGTTAGGGACACTCTTTCTGGTGGGACAAGAACCTCCATTGGCGATGCAGACCAGGTTATACAGAAACTACTCAAGGCCCCCTCTGGTCTAGCCGAGGTTTACAAACTCTTTCTTGATGAAGATCCAGTGGTGGCCATGCGATCAAGCTACGTTGCTATGAGGGTTGCCGAGCAGAAGCCTGAGTCTGTAAAGCCTTTTACAAAAGACCTTTTGAAGAATCTTGAGCTCTACACCCAGCAGGAGGTTCGCTGGCACATTCCCCAACTACTAGTTCACGCAGAACTAACCAAAGCTCAAAGACACAGAGCCTACGAAGTGATTATGGATTGGGCTGAGACCGATAAAAGCAAGATCGTCGGATACTACGGCTTTCAAGCTGCAGCGGACTTTGCGGAAGTCGATGAGGTATTACTTCAAGACTTCATTCCAAGGATTAGAAAAGCCAATAACTCCGGCGCTAAATCAATTCAGAATCGCTGCAAGAAGATTGCCAAGCAATTGGATATTGCTCTGTAGCGAGGGTTGGAAAAAGAAATCTCCCCCCGTTTCCGGAGGGAGATTTTCTTTGTGGAGACTAGGGGAATCGAACCCCTGACCTCCTGCTTGCAAAGCAGGCGCTCTACCAATTGAGCTAAGTCCCCGTTTTTTGCGGTTTCGGGAAACCGTGTGGGGCTACCAGGACTTGAACCTGGGACCTCTTCGTTATCAGCGAAGCGCTCTAACCACCTGAGCTATAGCCCCTAAACCTGTCCGAGCCTATCGCATTTAGGTCGGGCCAAAAAATCGAACAAGTGGGTCCCCGGCTCAGTCGTTTGTGAACGCGATCCGTATTCCGCCGGTAATGCGGGCGATGAAGTTGAACCCCAAGGCGGCGAACGCTCCAATAGCAGTTCCACACACGATGCCCGCGATGACCTGAATCAAGGTGAAGACTATGACCGATGGGAACGACATGAGATTGGTCAGCCCCAAAAAGTCAATTCCGACGATCGAGCTCACGATTCCGTTCAATGTGTCGACCACCCCGAGAACCGTAAAAATGAGCCACCCCAGAATGTTGACAACAGCGAAGACCAACGAAAGTGTCAGCGATACGATAAAGGAATTTCGTGTAGCCGACCAAAAGTCGATGTGAACGAGGCGAAGCCGAACCTGCTTTTCCGAGGATACTTTACTCATTGTCCGTGTCTTCCATTTCTGTCATGTCTGATTCGGTCGATTCCGTCGAATCGATTTCCGTTATCGAGTCTAGATTACGCTCGACGTTGCGGGCGATAGCAAGAATTCGGTCTCCCTCGTCGGGGCGGGCGAACACAACGCCCATGGTGTCCCGGCCCTTGGCGGGAACACCGTCGACGCTCGAACGCACGACCTTTCCGCCTTCCATGATTACAAGGACCTCGTCCCCATCATCAACAATGAGGCCCCCGGTTAATCCACCACGCTCGTCCGTCAGTTTCGCGACCTTGATGCCGATTCCGCCACGATTTTGAACACGGTATTGGCTGACCTCGGTGCGTTTCGCAAATCCGCTTTCAGTGACGACAAAAACGTAGCCGACGTCAGAAACAACCGCGGCCGACAACAGTTCGTCGCCGGTGCGAAGTGAGAGACCCTTAACACCCGCCGTCTTTCGACCGGTCGGGCGCAGGCTCGCGTCGTTTGCGGCGAAGCGGAGTGACATTCCTGCTTTGGATACGAGCAAGACCTCGCTGTCGGAATTGACCAACATTGCAGACACCACCGCGTCAAGATACGTCGGCTGGCCCTCGTCGTTAAGTATGGGCTTACCGTCTTTGCCCTTTTCTACCGCAAGATCGATGGCGAAAACTCCGCCCGTTCGGTTGGTGTCGTAGTCGGTGAGTTTTGATTTCTTGACCAATCCTTTACCCGTGGCGAGAACAAGGTATTCCGCTGCAGCATAGTTTCGGACGTCGAGTATTTGTGCGACCGATTCACCCGGCAGAAGCGCGAGTAGGTTTGCGATGTGTTGACCTTTGGCATCGCGGGCTGCCTCGGTTAGCTCGAATCCTTTGGCGCGATACACGCGACCCTTGTCGGTGAAGAACAAAAGCCAATGGTGCGTGGTGGTGACAAGAAAGTGTTGTACGACGTCATCGGCCCGCAGTTTTGCGCCCTTGATGCCTTTACCGCCTCTATTTTGAGAGCGATAGTTGTCGCTGCGCGTGCGCTTAACGTAGCCATCGCGAGTGACGGTGACGACGATTTCTTCTTCCGGAATGAGATCCTCGTTACGAAGATCGCCCTCGCTTGGAACAATCGCTGTACGCCGGTCGTCGCCGTATTTCTCGACAATTTGGGTCAATTCGGCGCTAATGATTCCCCGTTGAACCTCTTCGTCAGCGAGGATTCGATTAAACTCAGCAATTTGCAATTCGATTTCTGCGGCCTGATCCATGATTTTCTGGCGCTCGAGCGCCGCCAGACGGCGAAGTTGAAGGTTGAGGATTGCCATCGCCTGAATGTCGTCCAGAGCGAGAAGCTTGATCAGGCCTTCTTTAGCTTCGTCAACCGTTGGCGATTTGCGAATCAGCGCGATGACCGCATCAAGGGCGTCAAGGGCCTTCAAGTAACCGCGCAAAATGTGTGCATCCGCTTCCGCCTTGTCTAGGCGGAACTGAGTGCGGCGCACAATGACACTTACTTGGTGTTCCACCCAATGGGTGATGAATTGGTCGATTGGCAGGGTTCGAGGAACACCGTCCACAATGGCGAGCATGTTCGCACCGAAATTGTCTTGCAATTGGGTCTGACGGTAAAGATTGTTGAGAACAACCTTGGCAACAGCATCACGCTTGAGAACAATCACGAGTCGTTGGCCAGTTCGACCACTCGATTCGTCGCGAATATCCGCGATGCCTTGGAGTTTGTTCTCTTTGACAAGGTCGGCAATCTTCATCGCCAAGTTGTCGGGATTGACTTGGTAGGGAAGCTCGGTGATAACAAGACACGTACGTCCGTGGATTTCCTCGGTTTCGACTACCGCACGCATGGTGATCGATCCGTGCCCTGTCCGGTAGGCCTCGTCGATTCCTGTGGTACCGACAATCAAGGCACCGGTGGGGAAGTCCGGACCCTTTACTCGTTGAAGGATCGCGTCAAGCAGCTCGTCGCGTGATGCCGTGGGGTTGGAGAGGTGCCAGAGCGCTGCTTCACTCACTTCGCGAAGGTTGTGCGGCGGAATGTTGGTCGCCATACCCACGGCAATACCAACCGATCCATTGACCAACAGGTTCGGAAAACGGCTCGGTAAAACCGATGGTTCTTTGGTCTGGCCGTCATAGTTGTCCTGAAAATCAACGGTGTTCTCGTCGATATCGCGGACCATCTCCATCGCGAGCTGAGCCATTCGGGTTTCCGTGTATCGAGGAGCCGCAGCGCCGTCGTTTCCAGGAGAGCCAAAGTTGCCCTGCCCCGAGGCGAGCGGATAACGGAGGCTCCACGGTTGAACGAGGCGAACCAGCGCATCGTAAATTGCCGTGTCTCCGTGGGGGTGGAATTGACCCATGACATCGCCAACCACGCGAGAACACTTCGAAAACGACTTGTCTGGTCGGTAGCCACCGTCGAACATGGCATAGATCACACGTCGGTGGACAGGTTTGAGACCGTCGCGAACGTCAGGCAACGCACGTCCGACGATAACGCTCATCGCATAATCAAGATACGAACGCTGCATCTCCATCTGGAGATCGACTGGTTCTATACGTTCTGTCGGTTGGTCGGTCATTTCGCGTTGTCCCTTAAAGTCGATTCCTAGATGTCGAGGAAGCGAACATCCTTTGCGTTTTGCTGGATAAATGTGCGTCGCGCACCGACGTCTTCGCCCATGAGAGTCGAAAAGACGGTGTCGGCGATAGCGGCATCACTCAATGTGACCTGCAACAGCGTTCGCGAGTCCGGATTCATCGTCGTGTCCCACAGTTCTTGGTGGTTCATTTCTCCAAGACCCTTGTAGCGCTGGATTCCGTTTTCTTTGGGCAGTTTTCGGCCGGCCTTTGTTCCAGATTCGATGAGTGCATCACGTTCACGATCGGAATAGACATATTCATGCGCGTGGTTGCTCCATTTGAGTCGATACAGCGGCGGCTGTGCGAGGTACACAAATCCTGCATCAATCAGGGGCCGCATGTATCGGAACAGAACAGTGAGCAAGAGAGTGGTGATGTGTTGACCATCAACGTCGGCATCGGCCATCAGCACGATTTTGTGATACCGAACTTTTTCCAACGAAAACTCGGTATCGATACCGGCACCGAACGCCGTGATCATCCCCTGGATTTCGGCGTTTCCGAGTGCCCGATCGAGCCGTGTTTTTTCCACGTTAAGGATTTTTCCGCGAAGCGGCAAAATCGCTTGCGTCTCTGGGTTACGACCCTGAACGGCCGATCCACCCGCACTGTCACCCTCAACGATAAAGATTTCAGAAAGCGATGGGTCTTTGGACTGGCAGTCCTTCAACTTGCCCGGCATTCCGCCAGACTCGAGCAGACCCTTTCGGCGGGTTTGTTCCCGGGCCTTTCGGGCTGCGATGCGGGCGGCCGACGCTTGAATCGCCTTTCGAATGATTTCCTTGGCCTCGGCCGGGTGGCTATCGAACCAATCGCCGAGTTTATCGCCGACGGCTTTCTGGACAAATGATTTGGCCTCGGTGTTGCCCAGCTTGGTCTTCGTCTGACCCTCGAACTGCGGTTCGGCGAGTTTGACCGAGATCACCGCTGTCAATCCTTCGCGGACATCTTCGCCCGACAGGTTCTCGTCTTTTTCCTTGAGAATTCCCTTGTCCCGCGCGTACTTGTTGATCAGTGTCGTTAATGCAGCCCGGAAACCCTCTTCGTGTGTTCCACCCTCGTGAGTGTTAATTGTGTTGGCGTAGGTGTGAATGCTCTCGGAGTAGGCATTAGTCCATTGCATCGCAAGTTCCAAGGAGATTGTGCGGGCCTTGTCTTCGGACTCCAGTCCAATGATTTCGGGATGAATGACCTCAATTTTTTTTGCAGAATTAAGGTATTCGACGTAATCCATAAGACCGCGCTCATAGCAAAATGAGTCGTGTCGGTCTGCCGCACGTTCGTCGGTCAGATCGATTCGAAGTCCCTTGTTGAGAAACGCCATCTGCTGGAATCGAGTTCGAAGAGTCTCGTAGTCAAAGTCGGTCGTCTCAAAGATTTCGGCGTTGGGCCAAAAGGTAATTGTCGTACCCGTCGAGTCGGTCGCTTCGCCTTTTTTGAGGGGCTTGACCGGTACTCCGTCATGAAACGTTTGGGTGTAGACGTTTCCCTGTCGGCGAACTGCAACGTCAAGACGACTTGAAAGTGCGTTGACCACCGAGGAGCCAACGCCGTGAAGACCTCCTGAAACCGCGTATCCACCGCCACCGAATTTTCCACCGGCGTGAAGGATGGTGAGAACCACCTCGACGGTCGATTTTCCCTCGGTCGGGTGGATATCGACCGGAATGCCGCGACCGTTATCGACACAGCGAACAGCACCATCCGCAAGAATCGTAATCTCTATGTGAGAACAGTGACCGGCCAGAGCCTCGTCGACCGAATTGTCGACGATTTCATAGACAAGATGGTGCAAACCCCGTTCCCCGGTCGACCCGATGTACATTCCCGGACGCTTGCGAACGGCTTCAAGGCCCTCGAGAACCTGGATGTTCTCAGCCCCGTAGTTGGTGGGGTTTGCCTTCGGTTTTGACTCGGCCATTAGAACTCCTCTGCGGCACCCCGTGAGGCCCATCCTGTGGGTTCTAGTCTACCGCGAAAGGTACCCGCGATACGGGAAATACGCGCCTGTGCGCGCCTCTTTCGCGCGTATTACCAAATCACGTGACTTATCCGTAGGTGTCTCGCGGACCGCGCCATTTCACGCTCCGAGGGCCCCGAATTTTGTTGGGGACACCAGGACCAACGACAGAGATTTTCTCGACCTCTGAATTTGGAAATCTGATAAGAATTTCCGCGAGGATCTCATGGCGCATTAACCGAAGGTTTGTCGCCCACGCCGATGAGTCGCATCGAACGGTAACAAGGTCCTCGTGGACTTCGGGAACAGTGTGCGCAGCGACATCAATTCCAACGATTTCTTCCCATTGGTCGATGACGGACTCACGTGATAAGAATGGCCCCCACCCCCGTTCGGTAATTGTTTGGGACACGATCGGACCGATCGCCTTTGGGTCTCGTCCTTTCTCGAAAGGCAAAGAGCCCTTTTGCTCAGGGACGACCGTGTTTCGGCGGCGCTTACGTCCAGAGAAAACCTCGACCAAGTGTTCGAAGAAGCGAATTGGCTCGTTCGAGTTGATTGGCGATTCAGGCATCAATCCTCCCGCCGATAACGGTGTGTTGGCGTCCTACAAGCGAAGATGGAATTGTGGCGGCATCGGCCGCGGTGATAATCACATGCTCGATTCCCGACAAGTGCTGACCGAGGCGGTTGCGGCGATTTGCGTCGAGTTCAGAAAAAACATCATCGAGGACTACCACCGGGTCACCGGCGATTGACCCGTGCCGGACGATGTCCACCTGAGCCAAGCGCAGCGCCAAGGCGCACGACCATGCTTCCCCTTGGCTGGAGTGGGTTCGGGCCGGCAGGTCATTGAGGACGATCAACATGTCGTCACGGTGCGGCCCGAAAAGAGTCGAGCCACGATCTATCTCGTCACGTTGTTTCACGTGAAACAACGTCCGCAGCGCGTCGGCGATGTCGGGCTCGGCTGTGTTGCCGGGGATTGACTCAGACATGGCGACCGATACAAAGTCTGATGACGAAGCGATCGCCTGATAGTGCGTGCTTAGTCGGGGGGATAAGTCCTCGACCAGGCGCCGTCGGGCCACCATTATTCGCGTGGCAAGACTGATGAGGCTATCCGTCCATGTGTGGAGGGTTCCCAGTGGGGCGGCCGACGTGGGGCGAAGAGATTTCAAGAGGGTGTTTCGCTGTCGCAGTACACGCTCATAGTCGGCGATGTCACCAGCCAAGGCTGGTGATGATTCCGCCACGAGGTCATTGAGAAACATTCGCCGCCGTTCGGGCTCGCCTCGTACGAGCTCCATATCTTCAGGAGCAAACAATACGAGCGGCAATAGTCGCGCGAGCTCGCGTCGTTTGGTTACTGCCCCATTCACGCGAATCGTGTTCGCGCCAGAACCTGCCACGCGCAAATCGACCGCGAGGCGGCGTGTGTCGTGCTGAACTGTCATCCTGATAATCGCCTCGGACGCGCCACTTTTGACCAGAATCGCATCACTCGCTGTGCGGTGTGAGTGGCCTGACGCGGAATAAACCAAAGCCTCGACGAAGTTGGTTTTCCCCTGGCCATTAGGGCCGATAAGAACCGTTGGTGAGCTCGCAAAATCAAACAACTGGTGCTCGTAGTTCCGCCAACCGATAAGTTCGGCGGAGATGATTTTCATGGCCTAGCGATTGAGCAGGTTCGGCTGCATGAGATACCGGTATGCCTGTTCGATCGATTCGGAGTCCTTCGACGAGTGTGCAGTAAAAAGAACGGGACCGGCTTTCACTGGGTCGGACGACGGCGTAAAACCAAGTCGAACGAATTCACTATGAGCGCCGGCGACTCCGTCGATCACCAATCGGGGTTTGAGCCACACGAATGTGTCGTCACCGACAAGGTGGGCGTCGACGGTTTCTTGTGCGCTCGCCGTTTCGGCGGCGCTGGTTTCGAGAAGCACTCCCTCTTTGGAGAAGGTGTATTTGATTGCTCCGTCACGCTCGAGCACTAACGAAACCCGGCGAGTTGCGTCGATTAAGTCAGACGAGAGCACGATGGCATAGGCAGAACCGCCGCCCTTTTCGTCGAGCAATCCGCGAACTTTCGGAAAGGATCCTTTTGCGAGCGACGACGTCACCACCCGATTGCCAGCAGAAATTGCGACAAGTTCTCGGTCTCCGCCGGACAGCAATGACATGGTTACAGTCTGTTCGGACTGAAACATCTTTCCCGCCTCGATTAGCACCCGCGCTGGGACGAGGATTTGTGATGGTTCCACTATTCCTGTTGCAGACCACTTGACGTCCCGCGATGCGATGCGATAACGGTCTGTTGCGGTGAACGAAATGTTTTCTGGGGAAAGTTCGACGGAGATATTCATAATCGCCGGCTGCCCGTCATCTTTGAGCGCTGCGACGCCAACCTGGGCGATTGCCTCGGCCAGCTGCTCTCCGTCAAAACTGC
>CAMFDU010000007.1 GCA_945949175.1 Gulosibacter massiliensis
AGAATCATCGCCGAGCGCGCCTCGGCCAGCACCCGGCCAACGGTCAAATGGCCCAACGATGTTTTGATCGACGGTCGAAAGGTGGCTGGGATCTTGATCGAATCGCTCGACACGGATCGATTAGCTGTTGGAATCGGTATCAACATCTCTGGGGTCCCCGCCGGACTGCCCCCCGAAACCGTCACGTCACTCTCGGCGGAAGGCATAGGACTAACCGCCGCGGCAATCGTGCCGGTGCTCGCCGAATCAGTGATTCGCCGCGCCCAGGAACTGGATGATGAACTATTGCTGGGTGAGCTAACCCACGCGAATGACACCGTCGGACGACAGGTTCAGGTTGAATTACCCGATGGCCGTTTTGTGACGGGCCTCGCGACGGGACTCGGGTCATCGGGCTCTTTGATTGTGGACACCGCGAACGGCTCCGAAGAGTTTGTGGCCGGAGACGTCACGCACGTTCGCCTCGGGGGCGACGAGTCGGTTCGGTAGGCTGAAAAGGTTCTCATCCCGTCCAAAGGAGTTCTGTGCAAACCATCGGCGTCATCGGCGGAGGTCAACTCGCTCGGATGATGATTGGTCCCGCCATTGAGCTCGGCCTCGAGCTGAAGGTTTTGGCGGAAAGCAGCGGTTCTGCGGCTCGCGATCGCGCAACAACGGTAGGGGATTTTCGCGATCTGGACACCGTTCTACAATTTGCCCGCGACGTTGACGTGATCACGTTCGACCACGAGCATGTGCCAACCGCCATCATTCTGGCTCTCGAAAAAGCTGGAGTCGCGGTCAGACCAGGTTCCGAAGCACTGACTGTTGCTCAAGACAAAATTGTGATGCGTCAGATTCTGGAGGATTTGGGTCACCCCCTTCCCGTCTGGGGCGTCGCGGAAACAACTGCCGACGTAGAGGGTTTTCTTGCGGCCAACGGCGGACGGATCATCGCGAAAGCGCCGCGCGGAGGATACGACGGCAAGGGGGTCGCGGTCGTCACCGAGTCTGTCCAAGTCCAAGAATGGTTAGCCCTCGGTCCAGTCCTGATGGAAGAGATGGTCGATTTTTCACGTGAGCTCGCACAGCTCGTTGCTCGCCGCCCCAACGGTGACACGGCGATGTGGCCCGTGGTCGAAACCACGCAAGCCAATGGCGTGTGCACCGAAGTGACTCTTCCTGCGCCAACCGGGGACGATCGCATCATCGAGGTTGCCGCAGAACTTGGTCGGCAGATTGCGAATGATCTGAACGTAACTGGCGTGCTCGCCGTCGAACTGTTCGAAACTCCTGACGGGCGCCTCTTGGTGAACGAACTCGCAATGCGACCGCACAATTCAGGCCACGTCACAATCGAGGGCAGCGTCACGTCACAGTTCGAACAACACCTTCGCGCGATTTGCGACATGCCTCTCGGCGCCACTGATTCCCGACACCCCTGGGCCGTCATGGTCAATGTGTTCGGTGCGATGGACCTTGGGCGTTACGGCCGATTGGCCGAATCGAGCGATGTCAAACTTCACAACTACGGCAAGGAACCTCGAGCCGGTCGAAAGGTAGGACACGTCACAGCGACAGGGTCCGACGTCGCCGACACCACGTCTCGGGCGCGTGCCGTGGCGGAAATCTTCCATGCCGACATTTAGCATGGAGAGGTGAGCACGCCACTCGTCGCTATCGTTATGGGATCCGATTCGGATTGGCCAACGATGAGCGCTGCCAAGGACATCCTGGAACAGTTTGGCGTGGCATCTGACGTGCAGGTGCTGAGTGCTCACCGCACACCCGAGGCCATGATCGAATGGGGCAAACAGGCTCGATCGAATGGTGTTTCGGTGATTATTGCAGGAGCTGGAGGCGCCGCCCATCTTCCGGGCATGCTCGCCTCAGTGACGAGTTTGCCCGTGATTGGCGTTCCGATCGCGTTGTCTCAATTGGACGGGCTCGATTCGCTGTTGTCTATCGTGCAAATGCCCGGCGGTGTTCCTGTCGCAACCGTGTCAATAGGAAACTCGACGAATGCCGCGTTGCTCGCTGTCCGAATGTTGTCAATCTCGAGCGCGCCGCTCGCCGCTCAATTGGATAAGTATTCGCTGTCCTTGGCTGACCTCGTCGCCGAGAAAAACGCTGCACTCAAAGATTCGTTGTCGTGAGTCTGACATCACCGATTCGTAACCCGAACCTCCACGACGCGGCAGTAATGCGCCGTCGCGCGTGGTGGCTCGTCACAATGTCGATATTCATCCCCGGTTCGGCACAGTTGCTCGCAGGAAATCGACGACTAGGCCGAATCCTGTTTGGCACGTGGTTAACCCTTGTTTTCATCGCGGTCGTAACGCTCGTGGCATACCTCCTCGCACCGGGATTCACTCTCGGATTCTGGGTTTCTTACTGGGGACTATTCGGGTTGCAGGTGATTCTGGGCGTTCTTGGTGTCATCTCGATCGTCGCCGCTGTGGACACATTTCGATTGGTTCGGTTTGTGCATGTCCCTGGCCGAACCCGCCTCTGGGTCGCGATTTTCACTGTGGTTGCGATGTTTGGGCCGGCGGGCGGTGCAGCATACGGAACATTTCTCGCGGGACTGACGAGAACCACAATTGCGGGCATCTTTGCCGATGCGCCGACGGTCGCGCCGATCGAAGGAAAATACAGTTTCATGTTGCTCGGCGGAGACGCCGGTGCTGACCGGATTGGACTTCGACCCGATTCGGTCAGCCTTGTCACCATCGATGCGAATACGGGACAAATCACGGTGGTGGGCATTCCGCGAAACATGTACAACGCTCCGTTCGTTAAGGACTCGCCGATGCGCGCCGAGTGGCCAGACGGTTTCAACTGCGGTGATGAGTGCCTGTTCTCTTATATCTATCCGTGGGCAGAAGAACACCCAGAGTTGTATCCGGATGCGGTTGCGGCCGGATCATCGCCGGGCGTCGAGGCAATGCGGGATTCCGTCGAAGCAATCACCGGACTACCCGTACAGTTCTATGTGCTCATCGATATGCGCGGTTTCAGCGGACTAATCGATGCCCTGGGAGGCGTTGATATCGTTATTGACGAACGCGTAAACGTCTGTGTCGTAGGAGAACCCATCACCGACACTTTTCCGGCCGGCGCGACTCATCTGGATGGCAAACGAGCGCTGATGTATGTCCGAACCCGATGCGAGTCTGACGATTTTGAGCGCATGGGGCGCCAACGTCAGTTGGAGGAAGCAATTCTTCGTCAAGTGCAGCCTGCAACGATGCTCACAAAGTTTGAGCAACTTGCCTCCGCGGGACGAGCTTTGGTCGTGACCGATTTACCGCAGTCCATGATTGGAGTCATGGTTGATCTCGGAACGAAGGCCCGTAAGATGCCGTTGCTCCGTGCGGAATTGGTTCCGCCCATTTTTGACCACTTGTATCCGAACTTTCAGGTGGCTCACGAGATCGTTCGCGAAGCCGTTTTCCCGCCGACGCCGACGCCGACGCCGACGCCCGAGCCATAGCGCAGCTAGATCGAAAAATCGGTGCGAAGAGCCGTTCGGAGCGCGTCGCGCCACGGAAGCATCTCGGGGAGCCCTGCGGATTGTGCCGCGTCGTCACCGAGAACGGAATAGGCCGGACGTGGTGCTGGGCGAACGAATGCATCAGATGTAGTTTGGCCGACCAGGTCTGTCGGGGCACCAACTTCTTCGTAAATTGCGATTGCCAAATCCCACCACGAACACACACCAGAATTTGTTGCGTGGTAGGTCCCCGGTGCAACATCAAGTAGTAGGCGAATTCGTTCGGCAAGATTTCTCGTCCATGTCGGTTGCCCAAATTGGTCGGTGACGACGCTAACGGCGTCGCCCGCCTGGGCCTTCGCGAGCATCGTCGCGACGAAACTCGGTCCGCCCGCGCCATAGAGCCACGCGGTGCGGACGACGATTGCTCCGTCCGGGTGGGCTGACCGCACTCCGCGTTCGCCCGCGAGCTTACTTCGGCCGTACGCAGACCGCGGCTCTGTTGCCGCGTCCTCTCGATATGGCCTCGTCGCGAGACCGTCAAATACGTAATCGGTTGACACCTGCACGAGGCGTGCACCTGCGTCCGCACACGCCCGCGCCACGTTCGTTGCACCTCCGGCATTGATTTCCATCGCGACGGCTTCGTTGGCTTCGGCATCATCGACGGCAGTGTAGGCGGCGGCATTAATGACAGCCACTCGACCGGCAACCGCACGCTGAACAGCAATCGCGTCAGTGATGTCGAGGTCTGCACGAGAGACGAAGTCGGCGGTATCGCCGAAGACTTCGCCCAGGGCCGTTGCGAGCATTCCGCCACCGCCGGTCACAAGAATTGGTGCAGTCATCACAATCTCCCTCGTCCTTCAGCGTAGTGCGGCAATAGGCTGGGCGAGTGAAGAATGCGTCTGCCCAACCGCTCGTTCTCGTGGACGCAACAGCAATCAGTGCGCAGCGCGGCGGAGTTGGCCGTTATGTCGAGGAATTGGTTCGCGAGTCCGCCCTTGCCGGTCTATCTCTTGTCGTGGTGTGCCAGCCACGCGACGCGAAGTCCTTTGCGGACCTGCACTGCGATCTTGTTGTCGCTCCGCGGAGTGTTGAGACCGTGTTCGTGAGATTTCTATGGGAACAGCTTGGATTGCCCTCGCTCGCGCGTCGACTTCGAGCCACGACGATTCACTCACCGCACTACACATTTCCGTTTTTCACGCGACGTCACCGTGCGGTGACCATTCACGACCTCACCTTCTGGTCGCACCCTGATCGTCATTCAACAGTGAAGAGGTTGTTTTTCAAATTCTGGATTGTGGCGTCCGCCCGCATGGGTCTTGACGTCATCGTCCCGTCCGCGGCGACCGGCGCGGAATATCAGCGCGTTACTCGTGCGAAGGTCGACAACATCACGGTGGCGTTCCATGGTGTGGATCGAGACGCGTTTCACCCACCGACACCTCGCGCTATCGCGAAATTTGCGAAGGCAAACCACGCGGCGTCCTGGATTGCGTTCCTCGGCACGATTGAGCCGCGCAAAAACGTTGTTGCCCTGATTGAAGGTTTCCAACTCGCCACGCGTGACATGGTGAAACGACCGAGCCTTCTTCTGGCCGGGGCGCCAGGATGGGACGGGGCGGTTGCTGGCGCAATCTCTCGCGCCGCCGACAACGGGTTTGACGTGCGACACCTCGGGTACATCCCGCTCGACGATTTGCCGGCATTTCTGGGAGGCGCGGTCGTAGCCGCGTATCCCAGCGAAGGCGAAGGCTTTGGACTTCCTGTACTCGAGGCGATGTCATGTGGTGCGCCAGTCCTGACGTCGCGCTCGTTGTCACTCCCTGAAGTGGGGGGAGACGCCGTGGCGTATTCTGACACGACGCCTGAGGGAATTGGACGTGGTTTGACCGAACTGTTGGCTGACGAGTCACGCCGAACCAAAATGTCAACCGCCGGGTTAACAAGAGCGGCTCAGTTTACCTGGTCGAAATGCCTGGTGGCTCATCGCGCAGTGTGGGGACTCTAGGTCAGCTCCTCGAACACCGACGCGAGCCGAGCCGCGCTCGCATCCCACGAGAACTGGGCGGCACGGGCTTTTCCACGCGAGCCCAGGTCGCGTCTAAGTGTTTCGTCGTCCAACCCTGTCAACGCTTCAGCGAGCTTGAGGGTCCCGTTTTTACCATGAACGTCAACCGCAATAGCGGATTGACCGGCGACCTCACGGAGCGCCTCGGCGGTCGAATGTACGACCGGAACGCCCAACGACATCGCTTCGAGCACGGGAAGCCCGAAACCTTCCTCGATAGAGGGCACGACGAGCCCGCGAGAAGCCGAAAGGACGGCAGCGAGATCTGAATCACCGAGTCGGCCGAGCGCGCGGACACGGTGTGGCGCGATTCCGGTGCGGGACACAATGTCATTGACGCTCACGCCACCCCAACCCTGCGGTCCAATGACCACGAGCGAGAGGTCTTCGATTGAGGCGAGCGCAATGAGAAGTTGCTCGAGTCCTTTGCGGGGTTCTAGGGTCCCGATGAAAGTGATGTACACAGCCGGAAGTTCCAGTGCAGACCGGCGGTCATCGGCGTCGACGGGCACGACCAGGTCGGATGTCGGTGCACCACCGATGACACGAATCCGATTCCCGAGCGTCAGGAAAGTCGAAAGCCGAGAGGCGACCGCATCCGTTGGGACGACAACGATGTCAGCGAAGCGTTGAGCACGCTCACCCATTGCACGATGCCAGCGCGCGCCCCGGCTCGTCAACGTTTCGGGATGGGTCCACGGCACAGCATCGTGAATCGTCACAATGTGCTGACCGTGTTCGGCGAGGGGCGCAAAAAGGCTGGGCGAATAGGTTACTTCGCGCTTGGGGACAGCGACTCCGCGCTCCCACGCCCGTGCGAGAACTGCCCGCGGAAACGGCGAGACATCGATGCCATCGAGTAGTGGAATGAATCCCTCAAGTTGGCGAACCGTGTCATGTGATACCCGGGGGACAAAACCGACAAGCGATCGCTCGCCATCAACTCGCGTCGAGAGGGCACGAACAAGATTGAGCGCATAGCGCCCAATACCACCAGGGATAGGCGCGACCACTTGGTCGAGGATCACGGAGGTCGTCTTCAACGCTTAACCCGCTGTCGTTACTATGGTCACGTGGACATTCAACCATTACGCATCGCGGGCGCGTGGCGTATTTCCCCACAAGTTTTTGGTGATGCGCG
Source organism: Gulosibacter massiliensis (assembly GCA_945949175.1). Classification (GTDB taxonomy): domain Bacteria; phylum Actinomycetota; class Actinomycetes; order Actinomycetales; family Microbacteriaceae; genus MWH-TA3. The sequence continues at coordinate 6,694 of CAMFDU010000007.1, forward strand.
TGGCTCGTTTTCTGAATGGTTCCGCGCAGACCACCTAGAGGCCGTGACGGGCTTTCGACTGAACCCGATTCAAGCGAATATTTCGCGGTCGTCGCGCGGTGTAGTTCGAGGCATCCATTATGCCGATGTGCCTCCCGGGCAAGCAAAATACGTGATGCCCCTGACAGGTTCGATTATCGACTTCGTCGTGGACATCCGCGAGGGCTCGCCCACATTTGGCCAATGGGAAAGCGTGACGCTTGACAGCGAAATTCACGATGCGATTCTCATCGAACCGGGGTTGGGACATGCATTCATGGCTCTAGAAGACCTGACCACGGTCACCTATCTTGTGACCGACATTTACCGACCAGAACGCGAACACGGTGTTAACCCGCTGGATCCTGACATTGCTCTGACCTTCCCGGCCGGAATTAAGCCCGTATTGTCTGACAAAGATACGTCGGCCCCGACCCTTGCCGAAGCGCTTGCCGCGGAGTCACTGCCGAAATGGGGTAGACCATGAAGGGCATCATCTTGGCAGGGGGAACAGGTTCTCGGCTCTGGCCAATCACTCTGGGGAATTCCAAGCAACTCATTCCGATTTATGACAAACCGATGGTGTACTACCCGTTGTCGACGTTGATGACTGCAGGTATTCGCGAAGTCTTGATTATCACCGCTCCCGAGCACGCAGATTTGTTTCGCGGTCTGCTTGGTGACGGCTCTGCGTGGGGAATGCGAATCGAATTCGCGATACAGCCGAGCCCCGACGGGCTGGCGCAGGCGTTCATTATCGGCGAATCGTTTACTGCGGGTGACTCTGTGGCGTTAGCGCTGGGCGACAATATTTTTCACGGGTCCGGTTTCGAGAGCGCACTGCCCAACACGACGAACTTCGAGGGCGGACACATTTTTGCGTACCCAGTTCCTGACCCCGAGCGCTACGGCGTTATCGAATTTGACGCAGATGGCACCGCTCTCTCGATTGAAGAGAAACCACAGAAGCCAAAGTCTCGATTCGCGATTCCCGGCGTGTACTTTTATGGCCCCGATGTAGTTGATGTGGCGAAGGGAATCAAACCGAGCCACCGCGGTGAACTAGAGATCACGTCCGTGAGCGAGCACTATCTGCGTGACGGACGCCTTCGAGTCAGTGTGCTCGACGCGGGAACGATGTGGTTCGATACGGGAACAATCGACTCGATGATGGACGCGTCGGAATATGTTCGCGCAGTTGAGCGTCGAACCGGCGCAAAGATTGCTTGTCCAGAGGAAATCGCATGGCGACAAGGTTGGGTTACGTCGGATCAACTTGCGGTGATTGCACAGCCTCTCGAAAAGAGTGGCTACGGCGCGTATCTTTTAGGGCTTCTCGACGACTAACGGCGGCGCGTTTTCGCTGACTCCCGAAAACGAAGCCCAACCGCCACGAGGAAGCGAACCGGCCACCATGCGATTCCCGGATAGCGTTTACTGATCCAGCGCCGCGCACTGACGTGATGCGCCGCAATCATGGAGGCCGAGTGTTGACGGGTCGAATGCCCTCCTTCGTGCTCAACCGTTGCGCTCGGCACAAACACGTTGCGCCACCCGCTAAGGCCGAGTCGGAACCCGAGGTCTACATCCTCGAAATACATGAAGAACCCGTCGTCAAAACCGCGAACCTCGTCAAATGCTGTCCGCCGCACGAGAATACATGCGCCACTAAGCCACCCTGCATCCCGCTCGGTGACATAGTCAGCGAACTGGTGGTAGCGGCGGGTCCACGGGTTGGCCGGCGCGAGGTCTCCTAACAGCGCGTGGCCCACTCCGAGCCGCAGTGACGGGATTGCCCTGGCAGACGGGTAAACAGTGCCGTTGTGATCACGAATGCGCGGACCCAGTGCGCCGATGGTCAAATCACCATTGCCGACGCGCACAAGTTCATCCAACGAACCTGAGTCCAGCGTGAGATCGGGGTTCACGACAAAAATCCAGCCAATATCGGGATCAAGCGTTGCGACCCCGGCGTTGATTCCGCCACCGTAGCCCGGATTGTCGGGTCGGGGCACGATGCGTGCAGCTGACCCCATCAACGCCTCTGCAAGTTCATCGTCGCCGCCGGGAACGTTGTCGACCACGACGATGTCGACAGGGTGAGAAGTTGAGCCAGGAATCGATGTCATCAATTTGCGAATAGCGTCACTGGATCGAAACGACACGGTCACAATTCCGATTCTCGTCGCAGGGTTGAGGCTACTCACGCTCCCCATGCTAGCCAACTCGCTCGCGGTGACGCCGACCTGTTTGCTTCCGTAGTTTTCCCAATTGCGTCACATACACTCGAATTACACCTGTGTAAAGGGGTTTAAGTCGTGTCCAATTTTTGGAAGCGAGTATTTGCCGCCGTAGCGACGCTCATCGTCGCCGCGGGCTTTTTGGTGCCCACTTCGGCGAACGCGTTGACACTTTCGGGGAACGACTTCAAAGCGGGGGACATCATTTCGGATGTCCAATTCTTTGATCAGGGCGCAATGACAGCGCAAGAGATACAAACGTTTTTGTCGAGGAAGGTAAGACAATGTGGGTCCCTCAACCTCTGCCTGTCGGTGTATACGCAAGACACCTTTACGCGGGAGGCGACGTCGGTTCAGGGCGATGGCGCGGACCCTCTCTGTGAAAGCTACGCCGGTGCAAAGAACGAAACGGCGGCCCAGATCATTTACAAAGTTCAACGCGCATGCAACATCAGCGCGAAGGTGCTTCTCGTCCTGTTGCAAAAGGAACAGGGGTTGATTACAAACGCCAACCCGACCGCCGACAAACTCAAGATTGCAACGGGGTACGCGTGCCCTGATACTGCCCCGTGTGACGCCAAGTATTTTGGGTTCTACAACCAGGTTTATTCCGCGGCATCGCAGTTGAAGCGCTACACCGAACCCGCGAGTTCGTTTTACAATTCCAAGCCGGTTGGGGCCAGATCGCCAATTCTTTTCCATCCCAATGCGCGTTGTGGCACAAAGCCCGTGAAAATCGTGAACCTCGCGACACATGCGTTGTACATCTACACGCCGTACACACCGAACGACGCGGCGCTGGCGAATCTCAATGGGATTGGCGACAGCTGCTCCAGTTATGGAAATAGCAACTTTTGGGAGTACTACAGCTACTGGTTCGATGCACACGCCAACCTGACCGCGGATATTGCCGACCAGGGAAACTCGATTACCAACGACTGGGGTTCGTTGATTGATGATTCGTCGTGCACCGAAACGGCAAACACCTGTTCGGCTGACTACGACAACGCCGTTGCAACCTGGAACATCATCGCGGGGCTGAAGTACGTGACAGGGCCAATTGCGGCTGCATACAAGGCGGCGGGTGGAGTTAGTGGTCAACTCGGGCAGATTTCTCGACCGACGGAAACGGTCGATGGCGGTTCGAACGGAGACGGTTATCGTCAAAAGTTTGCTAACGGGTTTATCTACCGGGACCCGACTGATGCAGCGTTTGTAGTGCCTAATGACATTTTCAACTATTACAGCGATGCGGGCGGCCCCAGCGGTTCGCTCGGGTGGCCTACGGGTAACGCGACGTGTACAGATGGAAAGTGCGAACAACAATTTGCCGGGGGATACGTGGTGTCGAGTGTGACCAGCGATTTCCTTGTACTCGATGGCGCTATCGGAGAATATCTCTTGGCAAACGGAGGCATTAACAGTCCGTGGGGACTCCCGATCAGTGCCGCCGAGACTCGAACTTTCGGGTCGTTCGGATCCGGTCGAATTCAACAGTTTGAAAATGGAACTGTTTATGAGAAGGACGGCACGGCCTATCTCGTCGCCGACACACTCGCTGCTGCCCTCGCTGATGTCGGGGGTGTCACGGTGGTTGGCTGGCCGCTCGCCGAGCCCGTTCGTTCCGATGGAACGGTTTCCCAACTGTATTCGGCAGGTCGTGTCGTCAAGGTTGGGTCCGCACAGGGTGTTCTCATCCCGGCGGACACGCTGAAGGCACTTCGGGTCGCGGGGGGGATGTCGGGATATTTGGGCGTCCCGACGAACGACGCGACGGAATACACGGGTAGAGATGGCTTTGTCGGATCTAAACAATCCTTCGAGGGGGGCATGATTATTCGTGGAGCGGTCGGTTCGTTTGCCATACCTGATCAAGTGTGGAATGCGTATCAGTCGAAAAACGGGGCCAAGGGCAGGTTCGGTTGGCCCACGGGGGTCGCCAAATCTAGCTCGAAGGCCTGGTCGCAATCGTTCCAGCGTGGAAGCATTAAAGTTTCGCGGTAGTCACAACTCGACTTCGTTCCGCGATGATTGCACAGATGATGAAGCAGACGAAACCCCACTCATGCAGAAATCGGCTTTCGGTTAGTGACTGAACCGTAAGGGCACATAGGACAAGAAAGGGCACCGACGCATCGGACAAGGGCGATTGGGTGAACGTTCGCCACAAATACCACAGGGCAGTGACGAGCGTAATGGCAAACAACATCACCCCGACAAGCCCGCTTTGCATTGCGATATCTAGCCACACGTTGTGTGCCTGGGACATTGGCAGTCCGTCGACTGCATGAATTGCAAACCACGGGTCCCAACTCGGCCACCAACCGACGAAGCCAGTGCCCAGAATCGGACTCGCATTGATGCGGTCAACGACCGCGGCCCAAATGTCGAAACGGTGGGTGAGGTCTGGGGATTTTCCTAACAGGGCGACAAACGTCGACCACTGCCACGCCGTGGTAACCACGGCGCCACCGATGATGGCAATGGCGCCGCCCAATCCAATGCGCCACCCCAAGCCCGTCCGTCGTGCGAGTGCGGTAAGTCCCGCAATGATCACCAGCGCGACAAGCGTGACCGTGACCGTTGCCGACATGGTTCGGGCAATGATGATGATAGCGAGCGCTGAATCGAGAACTGACACTATGCCCCGTTGTCGTGACACGTATAAGCGCCAGAGTCCGATTATGAGAAGTACTAGTCCGAGCATTCCGAGCACGTTCGCGTTGCCCACGAGACCTTGGATTCTGCCCGCCGAGAAGAAAAGCCCGCGGCTCCAGGCCATTTCGATTGGTGTCTCTGCCGTTTCGGAAAAACCGACCGGATAAACCGGGTGCCCGATGAGTGCCACAATCACTTCGAAAATGATTGAACCGAAAAGAATGAGGCGCAAACTCACCGCAGACTGGCGAACAAATTCGTCTAGGGGAACCGCACTGGTGATCGCGAGCCCAAAAAGGACGCCCATCACAGCGCTGAGCAACATGACGAGAGATGTTGGCGCATACGGGGACCACAGGGGGGTCATTCCCCACCACGCGAGAAGCCCCAGTAAAGGTATTGGTAGGGCTCTCCACGAGACCCGGTTCACAATGATGACGACCAGCGCCCACATCGAGGAAATGACAACGAGAGCAGCCCACACTGGGACGGTGAGCGCGTTGCGAAAGAAATCACCGGCAAAAAGAAGCGTGAGGATTGCCACCATCACGGGTTTCTTCGCAATAATTTGGGCCACGGGACACTAGCCTAGTGAGCGACGTGGAGGTGTTGCTGTGTTCGAGATTGTCAATACCCCGCGTGACTATGCGTGGGGTTCGTCGTCCGCGATTGCGAGATTGCTCGGCAAGGACCCCTCGGGGGCCCCAGAAGCCGAACTTTGGCTCGGAGACCACCCAGCATGCCCCGCTCGAGTAAAGGCAACGGGCCAATCGCTCATTACCTGGGGGGCGTCGCACCCTGAGCACTTTGGAACAGGGCCGTTACCGTTCCTTCTCAAGGTTTTGGCGGCGGAATCACCGCTGTCCATCCAGGCACATCCGAATCGAGTTCAAGCTGAACTCGGTTTTGCCAGGGAGAACGCCGCGGGGCTCGATCCCGATTCTCCGAATAGAAACTATCGAGACGCCAATCACAAGCCAGAAGTTATTGTCGCCCTCTCGGATTTTTCCGCACTGTGCGGGTTTCGGCCCAGTGTGGAGCGAGCCGCAATCATTGCCGAGCTCACCCACCAAGGAATCTCTGGCTCATCGGAACTGATGAAAGCGACTACGACCGGACTCCATGCTGCTGTTGAATGGATTTTGACTCGAGGTGATGGCGTGGCCCAACTCGTTGAGGAGCTGTCAGCGGGAATCCGAGCGACTTCTGACAGTGTTGTCGATGACGCCCTCGAGACTGCGCGGATGCTGTCCGACCATTTTTCTGGCGATCCCGGCATTGCTCTCTCATTGCTGCTCAACCACGTGATGCTCCGTCCCGGAGAGGCCCTGTTCCTTCCGGCGGGCAACGTTCACGCATACCTACAAGGGTTTGGAATTGAAGTGATGGCCGCGAGCGACAACGTTCTTCGGGGCGGGCTCACGTCAAAGCATGTAGATGTCCCTGAACTTCTGAGCATTCTCGATTTTCACGAACTGCACGAGCCGCGTCTCTTGGCGACAGAGTCGAACGGTGTGCGAACATTCGATCCGGGTCTCGATGATTTCATCCTCACCGAGATCGAGGCACATGACGATGTCCGTGTCTCGATTTCGGGCCCGGCTATCGCCATTGCGGTCGCGGGCGAGGTGTTGCTTCATTCGGATCTTGAATGTGGTCTTCCTCGTGGTCGTTCGGTCTTTATCGAGGCGGGAGAGACGCTTCAGCACGTCACGGGGAACGGGCGAATCTTTGTGGCACATTTGCCTACACGAAATTTCCCAAAAACATAACTTGACTATTGGGAATAACAACGGTGTAATTAGGTGTCTCGCTCACCCAATAGGAGGAAAACCCGTCATGACTGAATATCGAAATGACGTTCCCGGGAACTGGGCTATCGATCCGCTTCGATTGGGTGTCATTGGAACCGGCAATGCCGTTGGTGACGACAACCCGCTCGCGTGGCAAGCCGATGCCCTCTGCACCCAGACTGACCCCGAAGCCTTTTTCCCCGAGAAGGGTGGGTCCACCCGCGACGCAAAACGGATTTGTGCCGAATGCACCGTGAAAACTGAATGTCTCGAATACGCTCTAGCCAATGACGAACGATTCGGTATCTGGGGTGGCCTGTCCGAACGTGAGCGCCGCAAATACCGTCGTCGCGCATAGGGACTGAGGAGTCGGTTCGGTGATACGCGATTCGCTCGCGGTGGTCGTGGTCACACGGCGGCACCCCGAACGACTCTCGGTGACTCTGGCGTCGTTGGCGGCGGACAAGGTTCCCGGCACGGTTACCGTGGTCAATCTCACCGGGGATTCTGTTGCCCTCACAGGCCAGACGGAAATCATCGGACCGTCGACACTGTCTCTTTCTCAGGCTGTTGATCTTGCCATCGACGGTTCCACCGCCGAAACGGTGTGGGTTCTGCGTGACGATACGAGTGTCCGACCCGGCGCGTTCGCCGCGCTGGCATCAATTCTTGACACGTCTCCGTCCGTCGGGGTTGTTGGGCCAAAGCAAATGGATGCCGCGTCTCCTGTCACGATTCGTGAAATGGGCGAATCAATGACCCGCTCGGGATACGCTCTGCAGATCGCTGAAAGAGAGCTGGACCAGGCCCAGTTCGACCGGACCACTGATGTTCTTGCCGTAGGTGAGGCGGGGATGCTGGTTCGTCGGGCGGTGTGGACGTCGCTGAACGGTTTTGACCCAGCCCTGCCTGCGCTCGGCGGAGCGCTCGATTTCTGTTTTCGGGCGAGAAGTGCTGGCTGGCTCGTCGAGGTTGTGCCGGCTGCGGTGATTGATACAGCCGTAACGTCGTACGAGGCGCTCGCGGGCGAGGTGACCGAGTCGCAAGCGGAACGTGAAGAGGCCCGGGCCCGCGCACATCGTGTATTGGTCTACGGTCCCTCAGCGGCCCAACCATTTCGGGCGTTTGCCCTGACTTTTGGGGCGCTAGTTCGCGGCTTCGGGCGGTTTCTGCGAAAGCGCGCAAACCCTTTCGCTGAATGGCGAGGTTCGGTCGCGGGTGTCCTTGATGTGGGTGCAATTGCTCGCTCCCGCCGTTTCTACCGAACGATGATGACTAATCCCGTGGGCGGTGGGCGTCTATTTGTCTCCCCGTCCGATCTTCGGCACCGTCGGGCGATGCAGCGGGATGAAGAACTCGCGAAACGGGAGGCGGCCGATGACACCCCTCGCCTCGAATTCCGCGCAGCGGCGATGTGGTTCACGGGATTAGCAACAGTTCTCGGAATGATGTTGGGCGGCCGTTTCCTCGGTGCCACCGCGCTGTCGGGTGGCGCGTTGATTCCGATGCCCGCCAGCGTTATTGAAGCTATGGAGGCTATCGGTGCAACGTGGAGTGACGTTGCGGGCGGGATAACCGCCGCCCCGGACGGATTTGCCACCCTGATGGGAATTCTAGGCTCACTGACGTGGTGGAACCCCAATCTCATTGTCGTCACTCTTTTTGTATTCGCGATTCCGTTGTCGTTTGTCGCGGGATTTGTTGGCGCGGGATCACTGACGACAAACTCACGCGTGGCAATCGTTGTTGGAGCAGGGTGGGCCCTTCTCCCGACGCTGCACGTCGCAATTTCTGAAGGGCGCATTACGGCGGTTCTCGCGCACATCGCACTGCCGCTTTTTGCGCGGGCAATCGTAGGTTCCACCACTCTGTCTCTCGGCTGGGCGTCGATTCTCGGTGCAATTGCGTGGGTGTCTGTTCCAGCCCTCGCGCCCGTCGTTGTGAGCGTCGTCATCATTCGCGCGGTTACCGGCAGGCCGACCGCGATGTTTACGCTGGTGCCGGCACTGGCGTTCGAATGGCCACGCCTCATTGCGTCTATATCGAACCCGGTGACGTACTTTGCAGATAGAGGTGTTCCGTTCCCAACGGGAGCGCCACAGGGTGTCGTTTCGCTCACGCTATGGCCGACGATGCCCAGCTTTCCTGGAATGGACACCGAGATCGCCACTCTCGCGGCCTTTGCCGTTGTCGCCGTATGTCTCGCGTTGACGGTTATCGCGGTGGTCGTCGCAGAAAACCCTCGGGTCGGTGCTCTACTTCTGCCGGGTGCAATCGCACTGTTGACGTGGGCGGCATTGGGTCCCATCACGCTCGCGATATCGGACGGCCAGTCGGTCGGGTTGTTCCCCGGACCGCTCTATGACGTGGTGTGGTTTGGGCTCCTCAGTGGTGCGGCCATCACTTTAGGTGCGATTCGCTTCGCTGCGGGGTTCCTTGCTCCTATCGCGGTCGCGGTGATTGCCGCGGTCGGATTCGTCCCGCTCACCGCGGTTGCAACAGGAACGTCACTCGTTGCCCCCACGAGCGTTAGAACTCTCCCCGCATATGTGCAGGCGGAAACCATCGCCCACCCGGGCGGAGCGACGTTGATTTTGACACCGACGCCTGAAGGCATTCGTGCGGAACTGCAACGAGACGCGGGTGTGACGCTCGTTGATTGGACAGCCGCAGCAGCAACGCGGCAGACTCTCTCGGAACACGAGAGCGCAATCGCCGAACTCGCAGCGAACCTGATTGTCGAAAGCGACTTCGACGTTACCGCGGCCGTTTCTGAAGTGGGCATCAGATTTCTGGTGCTCGAGGCACTGCCGACTGCGCCCGAGGTTTCTGCAATTGCGTCACACCCCGGGCTCACGTCGGTTGGGGTTACTGACCGGGGAATCCTGTGGCGCGTCAACGAGCCGATTGAAGCTTCGCCCGTGAATCGCTCGCCCGACCTTGCATTTCGCGTGATCCTCGGTGTCGTTGGATTGGTCGCTCTCATCGCGGCTGTCCCCACCTCGTTACCACGCCGTCGCCCAGTGACGGACGACCTCACGCCGGTGACAGGAGAGGCCGACGATGAACATTCTTAGCAAGATCACTATTGGCGTAGCCGGACTTACCGCACTGGGTCTCTCGGCTTACGCGGTTGCCGCAATACCAACCCCATTGTCGTCCGAGATTGTGCCTCTGACGACGGTGGTATCTCCCGAGTCGGTTAGTCGAAGCATCGTGTGCGCGGGCGACGTTGTTGGATATATCGGAGACTCGGCAACCATTTCGAGCATTAGCGCGACGACTCGAGTCATGACCGGCGGAGAAACCATCACGGAACTTGTGATGGATTCGTCGACAAATGGTTCCGCAATCACGAACTCTGGAGGTTCGCTTTATGCCGCGGCAACTGAATACGGTTCTGTCAAGACCGAATCGGTAGCCGGATATCTGGCGACAGAGTGCGGTGACCCTCTGAATGACCAGTGGCTGATTGGTGGCAGTACGACGACGGGTCGTGACACGATCATGACGATTTCCAACGGAAGTGATGTCGAGGCGCGAATTGATCTCGAGATATGGGGCTCAGCTGGGAAAGTGGATGCGCCAGGATCTCAGGGAATTGTCATCCCGGCACGATCGCAACGCTCTTATTCCGTGGCGGGATTCGCGCCCGACGAAGCGTCTCCGGTTATACATCTCTTGAGCAATGGGGCGGCTGTGTGGGCGACGCTTCAGACCACTGTCGTCAGAGGTCTGGTTCCGGGAGGATTGGATCGCATCGGCCCTGTCTCTGCACCCACCACGTCAGTATCCTTCCCTGTTCTTAACGTGCCGACAGAAAAATCCATCGGCAAACTTCTTGTCGACGAGGCCTACTCCGATGTCGTTGCTGCACTGCGATTCCTCGTTCCTGGTGATTCCGACGCGACAATAACGATCACCCTCGACCCTTACGGCGAGGGGGACTCCCAAGTCGTCACGGCGTCGATTCCAGCCGGGTCCACGCTTGATCTTCCGATTACCGAATTGAGCGCAGGCGATTGGGCGGTTTCGGTCGAGTCAGATCAGCCAATCGTTGCGGCAGCTCGGGTCGGTTTTCATGATGCGTCGAATGGAATTACGGACCTTGCCTGGGCCAGCTCCGCACCCGCACAAACGGGAATCGCATCAGTGTTGGTGCCAGTCGGTGCCTCGCTGGGGCTAACCAATGTCGGGGCGTCTGATGCAACGGTGACGATTGTGAGCGGCGGTGAGATCACGGAAAATGTCGTCGTTCCTGCCCGCGGAAACCTTCTGCGATCCGTAGGACCGGGGCTACTGTCGGTGACATCGAATTCACCGATTTCGAATACGGTTTTTGTCTTGACTCGAGACGGGATTGCGACCCTTCGGGGTTTGACGCCACCTATCGATGCGTCGAATGTCGTCGTCATCCACGGCTAAGCGTGCGGAAAGTACCGGTTCGGTGCTAACTCGTAGGGGTCGATGTCGATTAGGTCGGCAATCGCTTCAATCACAGTCGTTTCGATATTGTTGCGCCGGTGCCAATCATCTTCTCGATGAAGTTTTGAACCACGTTCGATGGGAAGCCGATACAGGATCACGCGACGCTCACTTCGAAGTGCCGTCCATCGTCGAGGCACACCGTCGGCTTGTTCCGCACTGGGCAACAGCGTCATCTCGACTTGAATTTCATGCATCAAAGTCGGTTGGACGTCGCATAGATAGTTGACCACGTCTTTGGCGATTTCCGCGAAACTCGTGTTTCGACCACCCGTACCAACCGCGGCGATACCGCGCACGTCGGAACGTAGTTGCCGACCATGCCGATTTCGGGTTGTACGTGATCCGGACATGCGTTCAGCCTATTCGTCACCTCCTCGTGGCGGAACCTCGTGCGGTATCGTGAACAGACCGATGGAAGGTAACGGATGACTGTCGATTTGACCCGCTTCGTCAAAACTTATGACGTGCGCGGACTCGTGGGTACTGAGCTTACGGACGATGTAGTCGAAGCTCTCGCCGCGGGTTTCGTCGACGAGGTCGGCGCAGCGGGCAGAACGGTAGTTGTTGGTCACGACATGCGCGACTCGTCACCCGGTTTCGCGGCAGCGTTCATTCGCGGGGCCACGGCTCGCGGTGCGAACGTCACGAATCTTGGTCTCTGCTCGACGGACGAGTCCTATTTCGCCTCTGGTTCGTGGGATGCGCCGGCTGCGATGTTCACCGCTTCTCACAACCCCGCCGCCTACAACGGCATCAAGTTTTCGCGAGCTGGGGCTCAAGGAATCAGCCTTGACACGGGTCTCGCGTCAATTCGCGACCGAGCGACCGCTTATCTCGAATCGGGAATCACGGCTGTCGCAGATCCCGGTGAATCCACAACTCATGACGTCCTCGCCGAGTACGCGACGTACCTTCGAACGCTCGTCGACCTGTCGTCTATTCGGCCATTGAAAGTCGTTGTCGATGCTGGAAATGGGATGGGTGGATTGACTGTGCCAGCGGTGTTGGGAATGGCGGCTGGGCTCCCTGAACTACCCGTCGAGATTGTTCCGCTCTATTTCGAGTTGGACGGCAGTTTCCCCAACCACGAAGCAAACCCGCTCGAGCCAGCGAATCTGGTCGACTTGCAAAAAGCGGTTGTCGTGCACGAGGCCGACATCGGACTCGCGTTTGACGGTGATGCCGATCGGTGCTTTGTTATCGATGAAAACGGCAACCCCGTCTCACCGAGCGCGGTTGCAGCCATCGTGGCGCTTCGGGAAATCGACCGGGTGCGTGCCTCAGGGGATTCGTCGATTACCGTCTTGCACAATCTGATCACGTCGCTGATTGTTCCCGAGGTGATTCGCGGTGCCGGTGCGCAGCCTGTTCGAACGAACGTCGGACATTCGCTCATTAAGGACATCATGCGCGAGAGTCGTGCGGTGTTCGGTGGTGAACACTCCGCCCACTATTACTTCCGTGACTTTTGGGGAGCCGACAATGGGATGCTTGCCGCGATGCACGTTCTTGCCGAATTCGGATCTCAGCCAGGACCACTCTCGGTCATCTCGGCGCGATACTCTCCCTATGCTCAAAGCGGGGAGATCAATTCGACGGTCTCGGACGTACCCGCCGCGCTGAAACGAATTCGAGCTGCCTTCGAGGGCCGCGGAACGTTTGACGTGCTCGACGGGCTCACTGTCTCAGGTGGTTCGATTGATGACACGGCACTTCCGCCTGTGGCGGGCGAGGTACGCGAATTTTGGTGGTTTAACGTGCGCCCGTCCAATACCGAACCGCTGCTTCGACTCAACGTCGAGGGGGGAACTCCCGCGCTGATGGCATCCGTTCGCGACGAGGTACTCGCAATCATTCGTCAGAATTAGCACAATGGACACAACCGATGGAAAGGAGTTGTCATGCTCGAACGCATCTTGATCGTCGACGACGACCCGAGCATCGGTGAGGTTCTCGACATGTTCTTGCGCTCAGAGGGGTATGACACTCGGGTCGCCACGACCGGACCCCAAGCATTGGATTTTTTCAACGAGTACCAGCCGCACCTTGTTCTGCTCGACCTCAACCTGCCTGGGGTTGATGGGATTTCGGTCTGTAACTCGATTCGAGAGCACTCTGGGACTCCTATCATCATGTTGACCGCGCGCACGGACCCGCAAGACATCATCCACGGGCTCAAGGCTGGGGCGGATGACTATGTTGAAAAGCCATTTAACGAGTTGGTCCTCAGCGCCCGCATCAAGGCGTGCATGCGTCGGCCTCTCTCTACCTCTTCTCGATCACTCAAAGTTGGAGACATTGTGATCGACTTGCGAGGACACGTCGTTTCGCGCGGCGGAGTCCCCATTGCGCTTACGCCACTCGAATTCGAATTGCTGCACACGCTCGCATCCCGTCCAACCGAAGTGTTCTCGCGCGAAGCGCTGTTAGAGCAAGTGTGGGGTTATCAGTACAAGGCGGACACTCGGCTGGTCAACGTGCATGTGCAGCGGCTGCGTTCCAAGGTGGAACTCGACGTCGACGACCCAAAGATTGTCCTCACTGTTCGCGGTGTGGGTTATCGCGCGGGTGAAACCTCCCCCGCATGAGGTTTTTTGCCCGGATTGTCCGACAAACGCGAGAGGCGTGGGTCGGTTCTCTGCGCCTTCGTATGACAGCGGTCTCGGTCGGGCTTTCGCTCGTCGCCGTCGCGGCAATCGGGGGATTCTTGTCGTACACAATCGAAAGAAATCTTTTTGAGTCGCGTCTAAACGAGATTGTTTCTGAAACGCAATCTGTATCGGGCACTGTGCAGTCACAATTCGACGGCGCCATCAATGCCGAGAATGTCATCGACATTGAAAGGGCAAATTCCAACGCACAAGCGACAATTCGGGCGACAACAAATTCGCCCGGACTGATTGGGTTCGCCATCCTTCGTGCCCCGGGACAAACTACCGACCAGGTAATGACCAGTTCTTCGTCCATCGGTTTCCCCTTGGCGGTCGTCAGCGACTCACTTCGAGAGGCGGTCCATGAGGATCGGACCAACGTCTACTATCAGTCGGTGGAAGTGCCCGGTGGGTCGCCGGGAATTGTCACGGGAGCAAATATCGACGTCCCCATCGCGGGTCGATACGATCTAGTTCTGGTCTATGACCTGGCGGACGTCGAGGCGAATCTCGCTTTCGTGCAAAGCGCCCTCGCCGCCGGCGAGTTGTTCTTCGTCGCCATTACTGGGCTCATTGTGTGGTTCGTTACAACCCGTTCAATTCAACCCATCATGACTACGGCAGCAATGGCGGAACGATTTGCCGCCGGTAATCTTGACGAGCGAATCGAAGTCGAGGGGACTGACGTTTCAGCCAAGCTAGCTGGATCATTCAACCGAATGGCGGAAGCGATTTCCGGTCAGATTAATCGACTAGCAACCCTCTCAACACTTCAACAACAATTTGTGTCCGATGTTTCGCACGAATTACGGACCCCACTGACGACTATCAAACTCGCCGGCAGCATGCTATTCAAACAGCGCAATACCTTTGACAAAGATTCGGCACGCGCAGCCGAATTGCTGAATCGACAGATTGGAACCTTTGAGGAACTGCTCACGGAGCTCATTGAACTATCTCGCTTTGACGCCGGCGCTGCGCAACTTGAACTCGAACGAGTTTCCCCGGCTGTGCTTGCCCAATCGTGTATTGACGAAATGGATCCACTCGCTCGCGAACAAGGATCAACGATTACTCTTTGTGCACCAGGTGGACACAAGCTGGTCGAACTCGATTCTCGTCGAGTTCGACGGATTCTGCACAACTTTCTCTCTAATGCGCTTGATCACGGAGAAGGGGGCCCCATCGAGTTGTGGGTCGGTTCAACGTCTACGGCAGTCTCGTTTGCAGTCCGCGACCATGGGGTCGGGATGTCACCGGCCGATGCCGAGCGGGTGTTTGATCGATTCTGGCGGGCGGACCCCTCGCGCCAACGCCAATCGGGAGGAACGGGATTGGGTCTTGCGATCGCGCTTGGATATGCAAAACTTCACGGGGGCGTCATCGATGTCTGGTCTGAGCCCAATCGTGGCGCCTGTTTTCGTCTGACTATTCCTCTAGGTGGCGCGGTCGATCCCGTTTCACCGCTTGCGCTTCCACCTATTGCCGAGGGTATCGATGCGTAAAATTCTGATTATTCTCGCGGTGCTGACGCTCACCGGGTGCGCATCAATTCCCAGGACAGGACCAGTTCAAGTCGCGGGGCCCAACGCGGTTGGGCCACAAGCGGGAGTGGAGTTTTTGCCTGCTGGGCCAGCTGAGGGCGCAACGCAGCGCGAAATTCTTGATGGTTTTATCAGCGCTGGCTCGGCGCCGCAGAACAATTTCCGAATAGCACGGAGCTTTCTTACGGACGAGGCGGCCTTGCGGTGGAACCCGACCAAGGAGACACTCGTGCGCGGGACCTACGACTCGGTCACGGTAACGGCGGCAACAGAGATGACGTATTCAACCGAAATTGCGTTGGCGCTGAACGAGGGTGGCGTGCTGACCACCATCGAACCGGCAGAGACTCGCGAGTGGAATTTCAGTTTCTCCCGCGTCAACGGCGAGTGGCGACTTTCCGATATACCCGACGCCACTCTGATCACGGAATCGATTTTTTCCTCGACCTATGGCGAGTACACCGCTTACTTCTACAACCACAATCGAACCGCCCTTGTCCCGGATGTGCGAGTTTTTGCCCGACTGGGCGACCCAGTGGCCTCTGTGGCTCGAGCGGTGATTGCGGGGCCATCAGAGTATTTGCCAAACACATCGACCGCCTTTCCCAAAGGTTCTGAACTGGTGAGTGTGCTGGTGGATGACGAAAAAGGAAATGCGACCGTTGACGTTTCCGGGGCCGTCAGTCAGGCTTCAATCACCGATCAGCAACACATGCTGTCGCAGCTGCGGGCGAGTATCGGGGAATTCGCCAATGTCACCGCAACGGCGATGTCGGTTAATCAGTCATTACTGACGATTGCGGCGCTACCCGGACTTGAACTCAATCCGCGCGTGGACGATCGCCCGCTCATCCTTCACAACAACTCATTCGGATACTCAACCGGTACCGAGATTGAATCGGCCCCGCCGAATGCGGCGAGCATCGTGAACCTCGAGCCAACGTCGGTTTCGTTTGACGCGTCGACCAACACGGCTGCCATTGGCACGTCTACGGGGGTCTATCTGGTAACTGACCGAACAGAGCGGATATCAGCTGAAGTGTCCTCGGTGGACCCCCAGATTGACGGCTCACGATCAGTGTGGTGGGTCGAAACTCAGTTACCGGATCTCATTTCAGTATTCGTGGATGGACGAGAATCTCGCTTCGACGGACCATGGCTCGGTTCCGCACGAATCGTCGGACTAGAGATCTCGCGTGACGATGCACGTGTCGCTATCGCGATCAACGAAGGCGGTAAAGGTTACGTTCTGGTCGCGGCAATCTCGGTTGACGACTTTGGTCGACCAAACGGTGTTACCGCATTCCGTAGGCTCACTGTTTCCGTTGATTCCATTGTGGACCTCGCGTGGGTGGACTCGACTCACGTCGTGGTGCTCGGGAACCGGAACGGCGTGGTTTACGCCGAGGTAGCAACGGTCGGCGGGGGCTCACGGCTCATTGGTCAACCGCAGAACCCGACGGGAATTTCCGGCGGGAACAAAGGCGTCTCGGGGCTCGTCGTCATTTCTGGAAATGGACAATTGTGGAAGCCGCTCGGTGAAGTCTGGGAAACGACCGGGGTTTTCGCCGACGTACTCGCAACCCAGCACTAACTCGGGTTATCCACCGTGTCGTGGGGTCGCCGACACAGTGAATCGCGGTTTCGACAGCGTTGACACGTGCTTCTCATCGAACAATTCTTTGATTCTCGTTGTGTCGGATGCTCTGTGTGGGGCGTGATGGTGTGTGACACCTGCATCGCGCGTTTCACGGCAAAGCCCTACCGCGCAATCACCTCACGCGGTGTCCCGCTCGTCGCGCTCGGGACATACGGTGGCGGGCTCCGGTCACTCATCTTGGCGGCGAAACATCGTAGCGCTCATGCTGTGATTCACCGTCTCGGGGGTGCGCTTCGCGACGCGGCTCTGCCATGGGGAAACGTGATTGCGGTTCCAGTGCCGTCATCACAACCGGGATTCCTTGCTCGTGGATACGGACTCGGATCGACCATCGCGCGGGCGGCGGATCTCACCGTCGCAAACTGTTTGCACATGGACGACCTCGGGACACAACGGGGCCGGCATCGAACAGAGCGGCACCGGCGCAACATGCGCGTCGGTTCACGACGACCTCCGATAGGTTCCCGTGTTGTCATCGTCGATGACGTGATGACAACCGGTGCGTCGATAAATGCTGCGACCGATGCCTGTGTCACGGCGGGACTACGCGTGGTGGGAGTACTCGTCATTGCGATTGCCGAGCAACGAAGAATCGCACCGTCGAACACGTGGCAACTCTCTTAGCGTGTTCCGTCGGCGTGGTAGCCGAAATCGTTTCACCGTAGAATAGAACGCACGCCGATACGGAACCACAAAGACCGTATCGACTCATGAAACGGAGTGCCGAGTGGCCAATCTTCTGGAAAAAGTCCTGCGCGTCGGCGAGGGTGCGACTCTTCGCAAACTCAAGCACTATGCGGACGTCGTCAACTCGCTAGAGGACGTCTTTGCGAAGCTGTCTAATGAGGAATTGCGTGATGAAACCGCTCAATTCCGCGAGCGATATTCATCCGGAGAGTCACTCGACGACCTACTTCCAGAGGCGTTTGCCGCGGTACGTGAGGCGTCGAAACGTACGCTTGGTTTCCGCCACTACGACGTTCAAGTCATGGGTGGAGCCGCCCTGCACCTCGGCAGTATTTCTGAAATGAAGACAGGTGAGGGAAAGACGCTCGTTGCCACGCTGGCCGCGTTCCTCAATGCAATCCCGTCCCGCGGAGTTCACATCATTACAACGAACGATTACCTGGCGTCTTATCAATCAGAACTGATGGGTCGAATTTTCCGCATGCTGGGAATGTCGGTTGGTTGTATCCTCGCCAATCAGTCGCCTGAAGTCAGACGCCAACAGTACAACGCCGACATTACCTATGGCACGAACAACGAATTCGGTTTCGATTACTTACGCGACAACATGGCCTGGCAACGCCAGGACATGGTTCAGCGCGGACACTTCTATGCCATCGTTGACGAGGTCGACTCGATCCTCATTGACGAGGCGCGTACCCCCCTCATTATTTCGGGTCCGGGGTCTGACGAAGCGAACCGATGGTTCGGTGAATTTGCAAAGATTGCCGAGAAGCTGGTTCGAGATGTCGACTATGAATTCGACGAGAAGAAGCGCACGATTGGCGTTTTGGAGGACGGAATTTCCAAGGTAGAGGACTATCTCGGTATTGACAATCTTTACGAATCGGCAAACACCCCACTCATTTCGTTCCTGAACAATTCGATCAAGGCGAAGGAACTGTTCCGCCGAGACAAGGACTACGTCGTCATGAATGGCGAAGTTGCCATCGTTGACGAACACACTGGGCGAATTCTGTCGGGTCGTCGATACAACGAAGGTGTTCACCAAGCCATCGAGGCAAAAGAAGGCGTTGAGGTCAAAGCCGAAAACCAGACGTTGGCGACGGTGACGTTGCAGAACTATTTCCGCCTCTACGAGAAATTGTCGGGAATGACAGGTACCGCCGAAACTGAAGCCGCAGAGTTTGCGTCGACATACAAACTCACTGTTGTGGTGATTCCGACCAACCGCGCGATGATACGCATCGACCAGCCCGACTTGATTTATGCCACCGAGGCCGCGAAGTACCGACAGGTTGTCGAGGACATCGCAGCGCGTCACGCGAAGGGGCAGCCCGTATTGGTGGGAACCGTTTCGGTCGAGAAGAGCGAGAACTTGTCGAAACTGCTGTCCAAGCGCGGGATCAAGCACGAGGTGCTCAACGCAAAGAACCACGCGCGCGAAGCGGCCATTGTCGCAGAGGCCGGACGCTTTGGCGCAGTGACGGTTGCCACCAACATGGCGGGTCGCGGCACCGACATCATGCTCGGTGGTAATGCCGAATTCATTGCTGTGACCAAACTCCACCAGGCTGGGCTCAACCCGACTGAAAATCCAGAGGAATTCGAAGCACGATGGGACGAGGTGTTCACCGCGGTGAAGGCCGACGTCTCTGTCGAAGCCAAGAAAGTTGTCGCCGCAGGCGGACTCTATGTTCTTGGCACCGAGCGACACGAGTCTCGTCGTATTGACAACCAGCTTCGTGGCCGTTCGGGCCGACAAGGTGACCCTGGCGAGAGCCGCTTTTACCTGTCGTTGCAGGACGACCTCATGCGTCTGTTCAATTCAGGCGCGGCGGCAGCCATCATGGGCAGGACTGGCGACGAGGACATGGCCATCGAGTCGAAGCTTGTGTCCCGTGCGATTCAATCGGCGCAGTCACAGGTCGAGGCCCGAAATGCTGAAATCCGAAAGAATGTCCTTAAGTACGACGACGTTTTGAACCGCCAACGTGAGGCCATTTACGGAGATCGTCGCCAAATTTTGGAAGGCGCTTCCATCAAAGACAAAGTGACTTCGTTCATCGAACGAAGCGTCACCGAGGTTGTCAACCAGAACACGGGTAACGCCCGTAATTCGGATGAATGGGACTTGGAACAACTTTGGGTCGATGTTCGTCAGATTTTCCCCGTGACGATTTCGGTGCACGAGGTGCTTGGGGAATACGGCGCAAAGATCACGGCCGCTGATGTCACGCGTGAACTCGTCTCGGATGCGATGGTTCAGTACGGAATCCGTGAAGGGTCACTAGGTGAAAACGCCATCCGTGAACTTGAGCGCCGCGTTGTTCTGTCGGTAATCGACCGTCGTTGGCGAGACCACCTTTATGAAATGGACTATTTGAAGGACGGCATCGGTCTTCGAGCGATGGCGCAGCGCGACCCCTTGATTGAGTATCAGCGCGAGGGATTCACGATGTTCCAGGCGATGATGGGCATGATTCGCGAAGAATCGGTCGGCTTTATCTTCAACCTCGATGTCCAGGTCGTTCCGGCCGGAGGCGTCACCCAGCTTCAGGCACCCGGCATCGCACCAGCGCCAATTCCGAAGGAAGGGCTGTCGTATTCCGCCCCGAACGAGGACGGCGAAACCGTCATCCTCGATCAGTCCGGCCGTCAACCGAACGCACCGCAGGAACGACTGCGCCCACGGCGCGGTAACCCGCAGCCCCCCGCTCAGGGCGGCGCGAAGGGTGCGTTTGGTCAGTCGCTCGAGTAACTAAAGCAACGCGAGGGCGCTCGCCCGCCAGCGGTGGTCAAGCCCTTCGAGTCGAACGCACACGGCGCGGGTACGTTGCCCGAAGCGAACCAGACTGACTCCTTCGGCGACGCCATCGCGCGGTTCGGTGACGACCGTGAGCCCAACAAAAATCAGCGGCGCCGATTGGATGGTTTCAGCGTGGGCAACGCGTTTGCGGCGGGCGACGATTGATCGTTCGGCAATGACTCGATAAACGTCTTCCGTAACCCAGCGCCCGATCTGCTCGACTGGGCGGATTCCCGCAATGATTTCACAACCGATTAGTGCGAGTCTTTCGATTGTTTCTCTCGGGTTTGGTAGTTCAACCCGCGGCGTTGGTTGTGGGTCAAAGAACTCTCGTGCGCGTGATGCGTTGTGCCTAGGTGATTCTGATGAGGAGGTTGCTGTTGTAACCATTGCTGTGCTCGATTCCGGAGCGTGGATTCGTGACAGAGGCTTTGCCTCATAACGCCACAACCTTGTCGCAATTTGCGGAAGCGTGAGCCAGGTCGTGAAAATCTGTGGATAAGTCAATGAGAGTGAATTGTGATACCTATCATTCGGCATATGTCCATAAATGAAAACACCCTAGGTCTAGGCTCCCTCTGGGACTCCGAGCAAATGAATAGTGAACTTGACGTTGCGCGGGAACGAGAACGGGATCGTAAATCAGGATTGTTCTTTTCTGACGCGATGTTGGCACTTCGTGAAGACGACGGTGTCTCGGTTCAGGCGACGTCGTTAGACCGCGTCGTGCATGTTCGACGCATTGGGATGACGTGGATCGATGGAGTGGTGTGTGGCTCAGTTGACCGGGTGATTGTTCCGTTCGGCGCGATACGGGTTGCGTTTTCCCCTTCAGACTGCACGTGTGTCGTATCGACCCCAGATCATTTCGAATTGGTCTCGCTTGGAGCAGTGTTGCGGGACATCGAACGTCACGCGTCCTCGATCACCGTTGTGGGTGAGAGATTTGGAGTTCGAGGACGAATCACCGGCGTCTGGCGTGACGCCATCACGGTGCGTTCACGCCGCCGTGAATCGGTTCTGCCTCGCTCAGCCTTAGGGGTGATTCTCGTCGAGGAAAGCGAAAGGACGTGACGCGACAATCGACGGCACGAAATCGGGCTCACGCCCCAGCATCAGGGCGTCGTGTTGCATCGCAGCGACAAACTCGATGACGGCAGCGTGTGTGACGCGAACTCTGCGCCCCGGCACAACACGAAGTTCGTGACGCTCGATTAACTCCGAAACGTTCTCGCGGGACGTGCCCAGAACCTCTGCAACATCCGCGACAGTCAACATCCATTCTTCGACCATGTAAGGAGATTGCCACGAGAATCAGCAACGCAGTCACAAAAAGTCAACGATTGTGGACAACTATTTCCGAACGCTCCGTTCCGCCCCACGATGGGTATCGGAAAGGAAATGTAATGTCCTCAATTCTCTCGTTCCTTCGGCGCAGACTGGTGGCCTCTAGGACAATCATCGGTATTGCCCTCGTTGTCGTCAGTGTCGTCGGTGTTGTCGGTGTTGTTCGATTTTCCACCCCCGGTGAGAGGGTCATCATGGCGATCAGTTTTTTGCCAGCAGGAACCGTAATCACAGCCGACGTCATCGACGAGGTAAGAATTTCAACCCTCAGCACAAGCCCCGGGGGCTCCCCGACGGAAATCATCGGCCGCGTGGTTGGGCTGGACGTTGGCCCGGGTGAAATCATAACCGCTCGACTGCTCGAACCATCAGTGTTGTCACGGGTGCAAATTTCGGTGCCGCTCGGGGTGACCCCGCCGTCTACGATGACAAACGGGGCGTCGATAGATATTTGGGCGGTTGACGAAGACGGCGATACTCCGCCCGTCACAGTTGCACGGAACGCGACTGTTGTGACCCTGATCGGCAGCGGTTTCGGCGGGGACTCGGTCGTGACGGTTCTCGTCCACCCTCTTGAAGTTCACCGTGTGCTCGCAGTTCTGGGTTCGTCGAATGTCATCGTCGCCTCGCTAGGAGAGAATCCGTGACAACCGTCGGAGTGCTTGGTCCGTCAACGAGGTTGGCGGACCTCAGCAATCTCGCTGACTGGGCAGACATCGTGTGGGGAGTCGATTCGGTTCGAGATGTGGTCAGACGCGTTTCCCAAGCGCCCATTGATGTACTCGTCACCGAAGCAAGCGTGGCCTATCTGACCGACGAGTTGATGCGCTTGACACCAGATTCCATTGGACAGATTTGTGCTGTTGCCGAAGCGAAGGGCGTCTTCGAATGGGCGGTTGGTTTGAAAGGAATTGTGGCAGTGAGAAGCTTCGCTGAGACACGTTCCGCCGTCCAAAGCTCCGTGGAGTCCGATGGGGGAATAAAAGGCCCCCTGACTTCGGCGCGCGTGACAACCACTTCTGTAAAGCGCCCATCCGTGATCGCAGTCTGGGGCCCGGTTGGAGCGCCGGGAGTTACAACTACGGCAATTTCCGTGTCCAGCGTTTGTGCCCAAGCAGGATTATCGACCCTTCTTTGCGATGTCGATACCCGCGGGTCATCGATTGCCATTGCACTAAGCGTCTTGGACGAAACACCCGGGTTTGCTGCAGCATGTCGATTGGCAGGTCGAAACGAGTTAACCGGCTCTGAAATTGAGCGGATTACGAACACTGTTGAACATGACGGAGTCCGATTCTCGGTTTTGACAGGATTGCCACGCAATTCGCGCTGGGCTGAAGTCGGGACGGAAAAAGTCCGACTTGTGTTGGACCTGGTCAGGGATATCTATGACGTGGTGATTGTCGATGTGGGGTTTGGAGTTGAAGAGAACGAGTGGATAGACGACGCCCCACAACGAGACGGAGCCGCTCGCGAAATCCTGCGACTCGCAGATTCGGTCGTTGCGGTTGGAACCGCTGATCCGGTCGGTGTTTCGAGAATCATTCGCGGACTCGACGAGATTCGCGACCTGTGCAAACCCCCGATTCTGATTCTCAACCGCGTGGCGCCGGGTTCCGGGGCCGACGCGGCAGACGCAATTCAACGCTTTAGCGACCACCTCGTGCGAACCGTTATCCCGGCAGACGGGCGAAAGGGAATTGACGAGGCATTTAACCGGGCACAGAGCCACCCCACCTTGTGGCGACAGGTCGCAAATCAAGCCGGGGTGAAATTGCCGACACCTCGTAAGTCGCGATGGCGGCGGTAGCCTTTAACACATGCTGACACTCGCCGAAATCGTTGCGGAACAGGCGTCGTTGCCCCCCGATGACGTCGAGTGGCTGCAGGACCTCGTGCGCGAGGGACAGATTGTCGCCGACCTTTCGCTCGCCGACATCGCGATGTGGGTGCGAACGACGGATCAGTCGTGGGTGGCGGTGGCTCTCTTTCGGGCCAGTACCGCTAGTACCGTTTTCTATCGCGACATTGTCGGGACGCGAATCAGTGACACGTGGGACAAATTGGTCGACGAGTGTGAACGTCGCGGAACGATGGTTGAGCCGACGGAACCGACGTGGTTCGAGGAAACGGCGACGCTGGTGCGGGCGATTCCGATTCGCCGGCTCGGTGGGGCGAAACCCATTGCGGTTCTGACGCGCCACGCTCTCGTCTCTGACAACCTCACGAATCGCCAAGCGAAGGCGTTCATCGAATCGGCCGAACAGATTTATTCGATGATCGCCGAAGGCGACTTTCCTGACCCATCACAGCGGGATAGTTCGAAACTCGGTGCTCCGCGTGCATCGGATGGTCTGATCAAACTTGATCGCGACGGCACCGTCACGTATGCGAGCCCGAACGCTCTCTCGTCGTTCAACCGAATGGGGTATTCCGCCCCAATGGAGGGAATGGGTCTCGTCGACGTTGCCCGACTTGTCGGCAACACCGAGGAACTTGCGGCAAACGAAATGTTGCCGATGGTGGTCAGCGGTCGAGTACCGTGGCAAACCGACTTCAAAGCCGGTCCGATGGTCATCGCCGTACGAGGAATCCCGCTGACCCAGAATGGCGAGAGAATCGGTGCAATCCTGTTGCTTCGCGATGTCACCGAACTTCGCCGTCAAGAGCGCGAATTGTCGAGCAAGAACGCGACCATTCGAGAGATTCACCACCGGGTAAAGAACAACTTGCAAACGGTCGCGTCACTGTTGCGTATCCAGAGTCGTCGCACCAAATCAAACAAGGTCAAGGAAGCGATTTCCCAGGCGATGCGTCGAGTAGAGGCGATAGCGGTTGTTCACGACGCGCTCGCTACTGGATTGGCGCAGACCGTAGATTTTGACGAGGTCGCCGCTCGCGTGTCTCCGTTGGCGGCCGAGGTCGCGAACACGGGAGGGCCGTCCGTCCGGCCGACAATCGAGGGAACTTTCGGTGATTTGCCGAGCGAGTTTGCGACACCGTTGGCCATCGTGTTGACGGAACTCATCACCAACGCGGTGGAGCATGGCCTTCGTGACGTGATCGAGGGGAAGGTGACCGTTCGAGCGGAACGCGCAACCAATCATTTGCGGGTGTCGGTCAGTGACAATGGGCCGGGCATCGATGCGTCGACGGTCGGACAGGGCCTTGGGACTCAGATCATCCGCACTCTCGTTGAAAACGAATTGTCAGCCACGATTGAGTGGTCGCGTGGTGAGTCGGGCGGAACCGTCGTGACGATTGAGATTCCGCTTCGTTACATCGCGGCGGCTAAAGGCGTTAAATGAGGAAGCGCCCCCGAAGGGGCGCTTCGCTGAGAGGTTGTTAGGACGCGCGGCGGGCACGAGCTGCGCGGCGTTTCAGCGCACGACGCTCGTCTTCGCTGAGCCCGCCCCACACGCCGGAGTCCTGGTTGGACTCGATGGCGTACTGCAGGCAGTTCTCGACGACGGGGCACTGGGCGCAAACTTGCTTCGCCTTTTCAATTTGGTCAAGTGCCGGGCCGGTGTTGCCGACGGGGAAAAAAAGTTCCGGGTCGACCGTAAGGCAAGCGGACTTATCGCGCCAATCCATGGTGATCTCCTAAATTAATGCCGGCACACAATTGGGCCGACGAACGCCGAAAACTGTCGGCATTGTGGGTGGGACGGAAGTGTTGGAAACCGCACGCGTCATCGGGTGCGAACATCAACCTCTAACAGGTTCTCACGATTGGCCAATAAGGTCAAGGGTTCTGAGACAATTGTTTTGTGGCCGTTAACCCCAAATCTCTCAGTGTTTACGCGATTGTTGGCGTCATTTCTCTTCAAACGCTTGCCTTGTGGGGGGTCGCGGCACTGTTTGTCTATGACACCGCGACCCAGCCATCGAACTCTCTCGCAGGTGCAATTTTCCTCGACGTCCTGATTGTTGTTTCCGCCGTCGCGATGTCGATCGCGTCCGTCCTGTTCAGCCGCGGTCGTTCGTCGATGCGAAGCGCCATCATTGTGTGGCAAATGACGGTGATTGGAATCGGGATTGCCTCGGCCCAGGGCGTCGAACCGCGTTGGGAAATTGCCGGCCTCTTGATTGTGCCCGCCGCTGCGGTTACCTTTTTGTTGCTTTTCAGTCGCGAAGTTTCGCGTCATCTTGATACCGACACATGAGTTGTGAGCCCGTTGCACAAACCTGAGCAACGTGGCGGGGCGATCGCGATGAACGCCGCCTGGTCTGGGGTGTGATTTAGGTAAGGTTTGCCTTTCTAGATTCAGCGAGCCAATCTTGGTTGACTGAAGGTCATGTCGATCGAAACGTTTGAACCCAACCGTGGCTCGCACCTCACAAGACTCAACTGGCTTCGCGCCGGTGTCCTCGGTGCCAACGATGGAATCGTTTCAATCTCGGCTCTCGTTGTTGGTGTGGCTGCGGCGACGCCGGATATCGGTGCAGTCACCATTGCCGGTGCAGCGGGGCTTGCTGCGGGGGCCATCTCGATGGGTCTCGGTGAATATGTTTCCGTGAGTAGCCAACGCGACAGCGAGCTTGCGCTAATCGAAAAGGAAAAGTTTGAACTCCGCGATCAACCCGAAGTTGAACTCGCCGAATTGCAGTCGATTTACGAACACAAAGGGCTGAGTCCCGTCACCGCGAAACGTGTTGCGAAAGAATTGACGGCTTCCGACCCGATTCGTGCTCACCTCGAGGCTGAGTTCAACATCCTCGAATCCCACATCGTCAATCCGTGGCACGCCGCTTTCTCGTCGACCGGCTCATTCCTCGCGGGGGCTCTGCTTCCGTTCTTGACAATTTTGTTCGCGGCAGAAGAATTCAGAATCCCCGCCACAATCGCGGCGTCAATCATCGCACTTGCAGGCACCGGCGCGGCTGGCGCTTATCTTGGCAGAAGTTCGATGCTGAAATCCGTTATCCGCGTGGCCGTTGGAGGTTCAGCGGCGCTCGCCGTCACGTTTGCAATCGGCTCACTGTTCAATACCTCTGTCGCTTAGACGCCTAGTTTTTCGCGAAGCATCTCGACGTGGCCTGTGGCTTTGACGTTGTAGAGCGCGTGGGTGAGGATTCCGTCGCCGTCGATTACAAACGTCGACCGGATGACACCCTGGACCTCTTTGCCGTACATGTTTTTGGTGCCGAACGCTCCATAGGCGTTGAGAGTCTCTTTGCTTTCATCACCGAGAAGGAGGAACGGGAGGTTTTCTTCGTCGGCGAACTTCTGCAAATCCTTGCCCGAGTCGGGGGATACGCCGATGACGACATAGCCTTTGCTCGTGAAGGCGGCCATATTGTCGCGGAAGTCACAAGCCTGAGTTGTGCAGCCCGGGGTCATCGCCTTCGGGTAGAAATACACAATGACGTTCTGACCCGCGAAATCCGCGAGCGAGTGGTGAGTTCCCGACGCGTCGGGAAGAGTGAATGCGGGGGCTTTGTCGCCAACGTTTAGTGTCATGAGCCAAGGATACCTGACTCAATTCGGAAGATTTCGATAGGCAACGCGGCGGTGACGCGCAGAAACGACGACAATGAGAAGCTCGGCATCTCGGACTCTATACACAATTCGATGGTCGCCCACCCTCACTCTGAACAGATCAGTGAACCCCGTTAGCTTCTTGCTTGCGGGTGGACGAGGGTGATTGGCGAGGAGTTCTGTCGCCCTAAAAATTCTTTCGCGCGTGGGTTGATCAAAGCTCTTCAGGTTTTTCACCGCATCACGAGACCACGTAACGTGATACCGCTCAGTCACGGGTAATGCCAAGTTCGGCTGCGACCTCGTCCAACGTATAGGTGGGCTCTCCGTTCTCGACCTTTGCCAGGCTGGCCAGTGCCATCTCGATGTCCCGCGAATCTTCGAGGACTTGGAGCGCAAGTTTTGCGAGTACTGCATCCATAACGGCGACCGTCGGACGACCGTGATCGGTGATGATGAGAGGTTCGTTCCGGGCGGCTTCGACGGTTTCAGCCCAGTTCTGTCGGGCGTAAGAGGAAGAAACAGAGTTCATGTATAAATTGTACGTTTAGTACAATACCCAGTCAAGTGCTTGAGGCGCGGCCACGCAGTTTGGCCGGGGGCGCTCGCTTTGGTAATGTGGTGACTTGCGTGCAAACGCAACGCACCTCTAGCTCAATTGGCAGAGCAACTGACTCTTAATCAGTGGGTTCCGGGTTCAAGTCCCGGGGGGTGTACCAAGTAAAGACGGGCTTATTGGCTGCTTCTCAACGTGTTGAAATTACGGAGACAGTGCCGTCATCGACGTGGTGGGTGACGTAGGCCTTACGGCCGTTGGGGCTAAACGCCACCCAGTATGGGTTGTCCCCAACGTTGATTGTGTCCGATATTTCATCGGTTGCAACCTTGATGACAGACACGGTGTCGTCGTTGGAAATTGTGACGTAAGCTTTTCTACCGTTGGGGCTGAATGCCACCGACTGCGGGGTGCCACCAACGCTGACTACGTCGGTCACGACCCCCCGAGCAACGGTGATCACAGACACGGTTGCTTCGTTGCGGTTTGTGACGTACGCTTTTTTGCCGTTGGGGCTGAATGCCACTGAACGCGGGCCATCGCCAACGTTGATCGTTCTCGTCACGTCGCCGGTAGCAACCGTGATTACAGATACGGTGTCGCCGCCGGAATTTGCGACGTACGCATGTTTGCCGTTGGGGCTGAATGCCACCGCGTAAGGGGAATCGCCAACGTTGATCGTATCCGCGATGTCACCGGTTGCAACCGTGATTACAGATACGCTGTCACCGACGGAATTTGCGACGTACGCCTTTTTACCGTTGGGGCTGAAGGCCACCGCGTAAGGGGAATCGCCAACGTTGATCGTGTCCGTGATGTCACCGGTTGCAACCGTGATTACAGAGATGGTGCTGTGGCCGTAGTTTGCGACGTACGCTATTTTGCCGTTGGGGCTGAATGCCACCGAGTAAGGGGTATTCCCTACATTGATTGTGTCGGTAACCTCACCAGTTTGAACCTCAATCGCGGACACGGTGGAGGAGCTTGCGTTTGCGACGTATGCTTTTTTGCCGTTGGGGCTGAATGCGACCGAAACCGGGATATCCTCGACGTTGATTGTGTCCACCACAACGGGGACAGCAAATACCGGAAAAGTTATCGGCGCGAACATTATCAAGGCCCCTGCGCTAAGGGCGAGCGCACTGCGCCTCGTCGTCGGTTTCACGGTTCCCCTAAATGCTTTCGATTATTGGTGTAAACCATCTTATTGTCAGAAAACGTCCCTGTACACAGACCGAGGCTGTTTTTGAAACCTCTTGAGGGGGGGCGGGTTAACGACCTTTGGCAATCGCCACGATTTCATCGATGTGATTTTTCATGGTTAACTTGACCCCGATTTTGGGAAGGTCGAGCGACCAAAAGCTTTGTGTTGATAAATGAGATCCGCTCGCCCACATCTGCAGTCCGTGGGCGGCCAATGAGACGCTTGTGGCGGCAAGGAATTCGCTCGCATTCTTGACGGCAAAGTCGGTGCCAGGAAAATTTGTATCGTCGTAGTCGAGTGGATTTGTCGTCCCAGTTCTGATATCGATTACGAGGTCAGTCAATACTGCTAGGTGATACTCGAAGCTGCGGCGCATCTCTGTGCCGTAAACGGTTTCAAGTTGAATCCGAACAGGCTCAGACAACATGGGGTATTGAACGAGCAGCGCGAGAGGGCCCATGCACATAGCCCAATCGATTTCGGCCTTCAAATAGGCGCGAAGTCGTTTCTCGCCGTCACCCGTGGTCCGACGAACGGCGTCGATGCCATTCCGCGACCATTCCCGGTAAGCCCAAATCGTTGCTTCGACGATGAGCCCATCTCTGTTTCCAAAGTGATAGGGAATCATTGATTGTTTGACTCCAAAACGTTCGCACACGATTCGCGCGTTGAAGTCAGCCGGACCATGCTTCTTGATTTCGTCGATGGCGAGAAGAATCAGTCGCTCGCGGGTACCGATGTCGTTCCCCATTAGAGCCTTTACGCCGTCAAGTGCTGGGGAAAGGTGGAGTTCCGGTACTGGCGCGTCTAGGCGTGGTCGAACCATACCGCGAGTCTATCGAGCAAAGTCCCGTTAACTGTTACTCACTTCAGTTACTCGACGGTTGTCCTTAGTCGATCGGCATAGGTTCGATGAGCATCGGCTCGGGAAGTTGAATGACGCCTTCCTCCAGAGTGATGACGGTCTGCCACCATGAGTCTGCGCCGGTCAACGCTACGCCTGGAACGAGCCACGCGCTCCCCGATGCATCCCACACGAGCAAGAGGACGGGCTGCGATTCATCGATCGTAATTGTTTGGACCGGGATTTCTTCTTCCGTCGGCAGAGGAATCGGTGTTTCGGTGGGATCAATAATCGGTGCATCCGTTTCCGTTGGCACGGGTTCAGTGGTTTCGGAAGGGACTGGCTCTTCCGTCGGTTCAACTGCAGGGTCCGTTGGCTCTGTCGGTTCGACGGATTCACCGGTCACCGCGTCGCTTGCGACTTCCCCGAAGCCCGCATCGACGGATGACCGCATTGCCCACATTCCGCCCTGATAATCGGTTGGACCGGCACCGAACCAACGCCAGTCCGCGAGTCGATCCACGGCGGTAACGTCGGACACGGTGTTGAATTCTCCGGCGTCGACAATCGAGACCGAGTTTCCTTGGGCCCACGACAATTCGCCGTTACCCGACCATGACACCGACCACTCGATCGCGGTTTTTTGGCCGTCGATGGTCAGGGCGACGCTGGCGAACGATGACCACTCATCGACCATGACGGTGATGTCGGCCGGCTCGAATGCTACGCCCATGGCGGTGAAGAACTCACTCGCCAATCGACGGGACTCCGCCTCATCAGGGTTGAGCCCCGTGATGGCTGGTTCATATTCGGTGCATTCAATATAAGAATCAGCGCCTTTGCCAACACGTCGTTGGTCAAGGCACTTCTGCTCGGGATATGCGGCAGGGTTCGAATACCACCACGACCCAGTTCCTGACCAACTGACCATAACGCTGGGTTCTGAGCCGTCTTCTGGACCGACAACGTAGGTCGGCCAGGCCGCGTCGAAGTATTGAGACTTCTGAGGTTCACCGGAAACGCCGAAATAGTTCGCCGCGCTGAGCAACACTGATTCGGGGGTTCCCACCAAATCGATTCGGTAAACGTGCCCGCGCCCCGTTGACATTGACAGGTTGTCACCCGCGACATATTGGTATGACAGGTAGGGCATCATCATCTTGTCAGCGCTGACGGAGGATGATTGAGCTGACATCGCCTCGGGACTTGTGTTTCCTGCCAAAACGATCAACGGCCCGCTCATTGTGCCGAATGTTCCCGCTACGACGACACCGACCGCCGACGCGACACCAACTCCGCCAAGCAACGATCGGCGGACCCGAGTCGAGGTGGTCAGCCACCAGTCGCGGATTGGATTGTGGCCAGACGCTGCAGACTTCGGCATACCGGGAGGGGAAACCTTCACCCCTGGACCAGCCGGGTCGGATTTGCGGAGGCGGTCGTCGAGTGAATCGTCGGTGGATTTGTTCATACTCTGGTTATGTCCTGGTGGAGGGAAATCTTTCAGGCAGTTTCTGCAAGTGCCACGCGCAGTTGGTTGCGAGCTCGATTCAGTCGAACGGAAACCGCATTCGCGGTGATATCCAAAGCCAACGCCGTTTCGGCGACGCTGAGACCGTCGAGCGCTGTCAGCGCAAGGATTTGTCGAGACGTAGCCGGCAGTCGCCCCCATGCGTCAGCGAGGGCGATGTCGGCGACGGCAATGGATTCTGCGGACGGAGAAGTGTCCGGTGCGACTATCGCGGCCAACAGATTTTGCGCCCGCGCGTTCTTGCGGCGGTGGTTCGCGACGAGATTGGTTGCAACACGGTAAAGCCACGGCAGTTCCTCGCCAACGGTGACGGCACCACCTCTGCGCCAGGCGATTTCGAACACCTGGGCCGACAGGTCGTCCACGTCGTTGATCTCTACCCGTCGATAAAGAAACTTTGCGATGGGCATGCGCAATCCAGCGAATCGCTCGGTGAAATCGTCGGGGGACAACGTGGCTCCTTTGTGACCTACCTTGACTATGTCACGGTAACGCGAAATCTTTCCGAATCTTGTGAAACGCATAACATTCGTGCGCCCAGCACGATTGGCTTGGGCACGTGTGACGCCACCGTCTTAGACTGCTGGTGTGGTCCCACTCGAGAACATCCTCACGTTCATTGCGTTCGCGCTCGTGATTATCGCAATTCCCGGACCGTCGGTGATGTTCGCGATATCCCGCGCACTGGTGCTCGGAAAACGTGGCGCGGTGTTGACCGTTGTGGGGAACGGAATCGGGGTTTTCGTCCAAGCGCTCGCGGTGTCGGTCGGTTTGGGAGTGTTGATTGAATCCAACGAAGTTCTCCTAACCATTATTCGACTCGGCGGCGCAGCATTCCTGATTTATCTCGGAATCACTGCGATTCGCCATCGACGTGACGGGCTAGACCTCACGACCCCCGTCGTCGTGCCCAGGAGTTCGCACATCCTCCGTGAATCAATCCTCGTCGGTCTGTCCAACCCGAAGACAATTGTTTTCTTTTCAGCGGCGTTCCCCCAGTTCGTGGTATCGAGCGGGACACCCATCGTTTTTCAAATGATCCTGCTGAGCGTGATTTTTGTCGTTTTCGGTATCTCGGGGGACGCGATTTACGCACTGTCCGCCGGAGCTGCCCGCGACTGGTTCGCGAAGTCGCAGGGACGAGTAATTGCGATGCGGACCATCGGGGGAATCGCGATGACGACTTTGGGTGCTGTAACCGTCGTGCTGCCCTAACGATGGATTGCCGTACTTAGTTTGCGTTAGCGCGTAAACTAAATAAGTCGGGCTCACGTCCCGCACATGAATCACTCAAACACGTAAGGACGTTCTTTCCATGAGTTTTTTCCAGAACCTTTCAAAAATGGTGTCGGGCGCGAACAAGAAGGCCGACCAGCTCGCTGACTCCGCCCGTGACCTCGCTTCAGACGCAGCCAAGCGAGCTGGCGATTTCGCTGACGACGCATCGCGCGAGGTCAACAAACTCGCTGCCCAGGCAAAGCGCGAAGGCACCAAGGTTGTCAAGAATGCAAAGCGCGAAGGCACCAAGGTTGTCAAAAAAGCGACCAAGACCGCGAAGGCCGTCACTAAAGACGTCAAGAGCAAGGCGACCGCCGCAGCCAAGACCGCCGAGGTCCGCGCAAACAAGGCGGCAAAGACCATTGCCGCCGAAGCCAAAATTGTCGGCAAGACGGTCAAGTCGAGTGCAACAAAGGTCGCGGCGGGTGTCAAGGAAGCCCTGACCGGAGCGCCTGATGCGTCCTGGACTGTCGCTCAGCTTCGTGCAGCCGCAAAGGTTCGTGGCGTAGCCGGTTACTCGACGATGTCAAAACCACAATTGCTCAAGGCGCTTCGCTAGTCAGTTTGCGTATAACAAAAGCCGACCCTTTCGGGTCGGCTTTTGTCGTTCATCGAGAAACTATTCCGTGTCCTCGTCACTCTCGTCCGGCTCAGAAATCGCTGCGACGATGGCAACAAGGCTCACGATCCAGGAAATCCATAACAGCGCGAGTTTCCAGTCACGTTTGCCGGACACTGTTGCCTTGACGAGACCGAAAACGGAAAAAATTGCACTGAGAAAACTGCCGTTGAGCAGGAACTTTTTCATCGCGCTACCTCCGACGTCAACGATACCCCCGTGCACAGTGCGCTAGCGCACCAATGGTTTGTAGGATAGTCGAATGACTGAGATTGACCGCAAACCGCGCTCGCGGGTCGTCACCGATGGAATCGAAGCGACCACCTCGCGCGGAATGTTGCGCGCCGTGGGGATGGGGGACGCGGACTGGGACAAACCTCAAGTCGGAATCGCCAGTTCATGGAACGAAATCACACCCTGTAACCTGTCGCTTGGCCGCCTCGCCCAGGCCGCCAAGGAAGGCGTTCACGCCGGTGGTGGTTACCCGCTTCAGTTCGGAACGATTTCGGTTTCGGACGGCATCTCGATGGGCCACGAAGGAATGCACTTCTCGCTGGTCTCGCGTGAGGTGATTGCCGACTCGGTCGAAACGGTTGTTCAGGCCGAGCGCCTCGACGGCACTGTCCTTCTCGCCGGATGTGACAAGTCCATTCCGGGGATGCTCATGGCCGCTGCTCGCCTTGATCTCGCAAGTTCCTTCCTTTACGCCGGCTCGATTGCTCCGGGCTGGGTGAAGTTAGAAGACGGCACCGAAAAGGACATCACGATTATTGATTCTTTCGAAGCGGTCGGTGCAGTCAAGGCGGGAAAGATGAGCGTCGAAGACGCCCGCCGAATCGAATGCGCTTTCGCCCCCGGTGAAGGCGCCTGCGGTGGAATGTACACGGCGAACACCATGGCGTCCGTCGCCGAAGCTCTCGGCATGAGTCTTCCCGGATCGGCGTCACCCGCGTCGTATGACCGCCGCCGCGATTATTTCGCGCACCTGTCGGGTCAAGCAGTCGTTGGCATGCTCGATCGCGGTCAAACCGCCCGCGACATTCTCACCATCAAAGCTTTTGAAAACGCGATTGCCGTTGCAATGGCCCTCGGAGGATCGACGAACGTAGTCCTTCACCTTCTCGCGATCGCAAACGAAGCGGAAGTGCCGCTCACGCTCGATGACTTTAACCGGATTGGCGCGAAGGTCCCACACCTCGGTGATCTCAAGCCCTTCGGAAAATATGTCATGAATGACGTGGACCGCCGAGGCGGGCTTCCCGTCCTGATGAAAGCACTCGTTGACGCCGGACTTATGCACGGCGACGCGCTGACAATCACGGGAAAAACGATGGCGGAAAATCTCGCCGACATGAACCTCGACGCCTTAGACGGCGAAGTCATCCGAACCCTCGACAACCCGATCCATGCAACCGGGGGCATCACAATTCTCAACGGATCGTTTGCGCCGGAGGGCGCGGTCGTGAAAACCGCGGGATTCGACGCCGCGACATTCGAGGGGCCAGCGCGAGTGTTCGAACGCGAGCGCGCGGCTATGGACGCGCTGACCAACGGCGAGATTGTCGCAGGCGACGTAGTTGTTATTCGCTACGAAGGCCCGAAGGGCGGTCCGGGAATGCGCGAGATGCTTGCGGTCACCGCGGCAATCAAGGGCGCGGGACTCGGCAAAGATGTATTACTCTTGACAGACGGGCGATTCTCAGGCGGCACAACCGGACTGTGTATCGGCCACGTAGCTCCCGAAGCAGTGGATGCAGGTCCCATTGCCTTCGTGCGCGATGGTGATCTGATACGGGTCGATATCGCAGCTCGGAGTATCGACTTACTCGTCGATGAAGCCGAGTTGGAGGCGCGCCGCACAGGTTGGTCGCCCCTTCCGCCGCGTTATACCCGCGGCGTTCTTGCGAAGTATTCCAAGCTTGTGCAGTCAGCCGCTCTGGGCGCTGTCACCGGCTAACACCACCGCAGTTTTTAAGGAGAACCCGATGGTCCCCTCGACCACAACAACAAAGGCTGGCGAACCGCCGATGATGACGGGTAGTGGCGCGCTGCTGAAGTCTCTAGAACTTTTGGGAATTACAGATGTCTTTGGGCTCCCGGGTGGCGCCATTATGCCGTTCTATGACGAACTGATGTCTCAGACCGCCATCCGGCACATCTTGGTTCGTCACGAACAAGGGGCTGGGCACGCCGCCGAGGGCTACGCGCTTGCGAAGGGCCAGGTCGGCGTGTGTATCGCGACGAGTGGCCCCGGTGCAACAAACCTTGTTACCGCTATCGCGGATGCTCACATGGATTCCATCCCGATGATTGCGATTACGGGTCAAGTGTTTTCAACACTCATGGGCACGGACGCGTTCCAAGAGGTTGACATCGTCGGAATCACGATGCCAATCACCAAACACTCGTTCCTCGTGACAAAGGCAGAAGACATTCCGGCGACTGTCGCAGCCGCCTACCAAATCGCGACGACCGGTCGACCCGGGCCCGTTCTCATCGATGTCACCAAGGACTGCCAGCAGGGATCGGCACCCTTCATCTGGCCGGACAAGGTCGAGCTGCCAGGCTACAAGCCAGTGCAAAAAGCCCACGGCAAGCAGGTTCAGGCGGCGGCGGAAATGATTGCGTCAGCAGAACGCCCCATTTTCTATATCGGAGGCGGTGCGATTCGCGCGAACTCGCAAAAGGAATTGCGCGAGATCGTCGAAGCCGTCGGAGCGCCAGCCATCACGACGCTGACAGCACGTGGAGTGTTGTCCGACAAGCACCCGCAGAATCTCGGGATGCCCGGTATGCACGGTTCCGTCCCCGCGGTGCTCGGCTTGCAAGAAAGCGACCTGCTCATTGTTCTCGGTGCGCGATTCGACGACCGAGTAACAGGCAAGGTGAGTGAATTCGCTCCGAATGCCAAGGTCATACACGTCGACATCGACCCCGCGGAAATCGGCAAGATTCGCGAAGCCCATGTTCCCATCGTTGGAGACGTCCGTGAGGTCATTCTCGACTTGCTACCCGAATGGAAAAAGGTCAAGAAGACGGCAAAACCATTGACGGCGTGGTGGGAACGACTCGAATCACTTCGCGCTAGTTTCCCGCTCGGGTTCGATGACCTCGACGACGGACTTCTGGCTCCGCAGGGCATCATTCAAAAAATCGGACAGATGTCTGGCCCAGAAGCAATTTATGCCGCCGGAGTCGGACAACACCAAATGTGGGCGGCGCAATACATCGAGTATGAGCGCCCCGGCGCGTGGCTCAACTCGGGCGGTGCCGGAACCATGGGCTTTGCAGTTCCCGCCGCAATGGGCGCCAAGATTGGCCAGCCCGACCGCGTTGTGTGGGCCATCGACGGGGACGGCTGTTTCCAGATGACGAATCAAGAACTCGCCACTTGTGTCATCAACGACATCCCGATCAAGGTCGCGATCATCAACAACTCATCCCTCGGAATGGTTCGCCAATGGCAAACACTGTTTTACGATGGGCGCCACTCGTTCACCGACCTGCAGCCGCTGGACGGACCCGAGTTCATTCCCGACTTCGTCAAGTTGGCCGAGGCCTACGGCTGCCTTGGAATCCGTGTGCGCACCGAAGAAGAGGTAGAGCCAGCAATCAAACTCGCTCTGGAAACGAACGACCGGCCTGTCGTGATCGACTTCATCGTGTCGCGTGAAGCCATGGTGTGGCCGATGGTTCCCCAGGGTGTGGGAAACTCGAACGTTCAATACGCCCGTGATCACGCACCGAGTTGGGACGAGGAGTAGACCATGACGAAACACGTTCTGTCTCTGCTTGTCGAGGACAAACCCGGGCTGCTGACGCGAGTCGCTGGACTGTTCGCTCGTCGGGGTTACAACATCCACTCCCTCGCCGTCGGCACCACCGAGGTCGACGGGCTCTCGCGCATAACACTCGTGGTTGATGTTGCCGATTCACCGCTCGAGCAAGTCACCAAGCAACTCAACAAACTCATCAATGTCCTCAAGATTGTTGAACTCGAACCCGGGCAATCTGTCCAGCGCGAACACATGCTTGTCAAGGTGCGAATCGACCAGAACACGCGAAGCCAGATCTTGGAAGCCGTCAATTTGTTCCGAGCGCGCGTGGTGGATGTTGCACCGGATTCGCTGGTGATAGAAGTCACCGGCGATACCCAGAAAATCGACGCGTTGCTGAAAGTCCTCGATCCTTTCGGCATCAAGGAAATTGCCCAGAGCGGCTTGCTGGCGATGGGCCGCGGATCGAAATCAATTTCCGAACGAGTTTTCAAAACCCAATAATCCCCGGCGCGTACGCGTCTCGGTAACCCACTACAAGGAGAAACACCATGACTGATGTCGTCTACGAAAAAGACGCTGATCTTTCGATTATCGCGGGCAAAAAAGTGGCTGTCATCGGCTACGGCTCGCAGGGGCACGCCCACGCGCAGAACCTTCGCGATTCGGGTATCGAGGTCGTTGTTGGGTTGAAGCCCGACTCGAAGTCAATCGAGAAGGCCGAAGAAGCAGGCTTCTCTGTTCTTCCCACCGCCGAGGCCGCGAAATGGGCAGACGTTATCGTCATTCTTGCCCCCGACCAGTTCCAGCGTCACCTTTACACAGCGGACGTTCTGCCGAACCTCACCGCCGGGAAAACGCTTCTTTTCAGCCACGGGTTCAACATCCGCTTCGGTTATATCGAGGCTCCCGAGGGCGTCGACGTAATTCTTGTGGCGCCCAAGGGCCCGGGACACACCGTCCGTCGTGAATATGTTGCCGGCCGCGGAGTGCCCGTGATTGTCGCCGTCGAGGTCGATTCATCGGGTCACGCGTGGGACACCGCGTGGTCCTATGCCGCCGCGATTGGTGGCCTTCGCGCGGGTGGCATCAAGACCACGTTCACTGAAGAGACCGAAACGGACCTTTTTGGTGAACAGGCGGTTCTGTG
The DNA here is from genome assembly GCA_945949175.1 of Gulosibacter massiliensis. Classification (GTDB taxonomy): domain Bacteria; phylum Actinomycetota; class Actinomycetes; order Actinomycetales; family Microbacteriaceae; genus MWH-TA3. The sequence goes on from CAMFDU010000007.1 coordinate 45,029, forward strand.
CGGTGGAACCTCACAACTCGTCCAGTACGGTTTTGAAGTTCTCACCGAAGCCGGTTACCAGCCAGAAATAGCCTACTTCGAGGTTTTGCACGAACTCAAGCTGATCGTCGACCTCATGTGGGAGGGCGGCATTGCCAAACAGCGCTGGTCGGTCTCGGACACCGCCGAGTACGGCGACTACGTGTCGGGACCCCGCGTGATTGACCCCTCGGTCAAGGAAAACATGAAGGCCATTCTCGCCGACATTCAGTCGGGCGCGTTTGCGACCCGTTTCATCAACGACCAAGATGCGGGCGCACCAGAGTTCAAAGCGCTTCGCGAAAAGGGCGAGAACCACCCGATCGAGGCTACGGGTCGCAAGCTCCGCGCTCTCTTCGCATGGAAGCAACAGGACACTGACTACACCGACGGAAGCGCCGCCCGCTAATTCGTAGTGTTCTCGTAGCCTTTGGCGCAGTGTATTTCGGATACGTTGTCGCGTGGCTGTTTGCCGTCCAGTCCAACCAACTCATTGGTAATGATGACCGATTTGCGCAGGCGATGTCGCAGTTCGGGGAATTCTTTTCGATTGTTTCGCCGGCACTGTGGTTCTTTACGACGATGTCACTAGTTCGAGCGCCGATGCCTCGCGTCTCGGTATTGGCACTCGGACTTGTATTTCTATTTCCATTTCCACTGTTTTTCGGGGTACCGGCCTAATGAACCAGATTGACGGGAACAATCGACCAAGCGTATTCGGACGTCTAGCGGTGCTCGTCGTCGCGGGGTTCCTATTTGCCTACCCGTTCTGGACGGCACTCGGAAATCTGCTTAATCTTCCGTCTTATTTTGAAAACCAATTTGGTGCATCGATCGACGGTGTGCTGTGGGTGTTGCTGATTTCGGGAGTTGCACTGCCCGCATTCACGTTTCTGGGGGCCAGCATCGTTGGCTGGAAGCGCGGCGCGGGTTCCATGGCGCTGTTGCTAACGGCGGGATTCGCGGCGGTCAACGCCACCGCTCTGTCTATTCTCGCGTTCGAAAAAGACATTGAATTGCGGCTGGTCATCGACTTCCTCACCAACGGCTAAAACGCGGGTCGCACTAGACTGACGTCACAGCCCCCGCGTGCGTGGCAAACCTCACTCATTCGCGGTCGCCCACGCGCACCGCCCGGCACTGACAAGGAACACAGTGGCAAAGCCCATCGTCTTGATTGCCGAAGAACTGTCGCCCGCTACGGTCGACGCGCTGGGACCCGACTTTGATGTTCGGAGAGTCGACGGAACCGACCGCGCCGCCCTTCTCGCCGCCTTGCCAGGCACCAAGGCACTTCTTGTTCGCAGCGCGACCCAGGTCGATGCAGAAGCCATCGCTGCGGGCAGCGACCTCATCGTTGTTGCCCGAGCGGGCGTCGGTCTGGACAACGTTGACATCAAGTCGGCGACTGCAGCGGGGATCATGGTCGTCAACGCGCCGACCTCAAACGTTATCTCGGCAGCGGAACTAGCGATTGGCCACTTGCTGTCGCTGTCCCGTTTCATTCCAGACGCTAACACGTCGACAAAGGCCGGTCACTGGCAGCGTTCGCAATTCACGGGTGTCGAGTTCTTCGACAAGACCGTGGGAATTGTTGGGCTCGGACGTATCGGCGCGCTGGTGTCCGAACGTCTGTCTGGCTTCGGTGTGAACCTCATCGCGTACGACCCTTTCGTACCTCCCGCTCGAGCACAACAGCTCGGTGTCCAGATGGTCGAACTCGATGTCTTGATGGAGCGCTCAGACTTCATCACGATCCATATCCCCAAAACTCCCGAAACGACCGGGCTGATTGGTGCAGCTCAATTCGCGAAGGCCAAACCGACTCTGCGAATCGTCAATGCCAGTCGTGGCGGAATCATCGACGAAGCAGCTTTGTTCGATGCACTGTCATCGAAACAAATCGCGGCGGCAGCCCTCGACGTCTTTGTCAGCGAACCGCCGACTGACTCCCCGCTTCTCGCTCTCGACAACATCCAGTTGACGCCTCACCTCGGCGCGTCGACGGACGAAGCTCAAGAAAAAGCAGGTTTGTCGGTCGCGAAATCGGTTCGCCTCGCCCTGGAGGGCGAGTTGGTTCCCGACGCGGTCAATGTCGCCGGCGGAGCAATTGACGAAAGTGTTCGACCGGGACTTCCGCTCATGGAAAAACTCGGACAGGTCTTTGCTGGACTCGCGAGCCACGCCATCGCAGCGATCGATGTCGAGGTGCGCGGCGAAATTGCACAATTCGATGTCTCCGCGCTCAAACTTGCGGCCCTCAAGGGAATTTTCAGCGCGATTTCTTCAGAACACGTCAGTTATGTCAATGCTCCGTTGCTTGCCGAGCAACGCGGTGTGGCTGTTCGTCTCGTCACCGAAACCGCGAGCGACGAATATCGCAATCTCCTCACGATCCGTGGGACTCTCGTTGATGGGTCTCAAATTTCGGTCGCGGGCACATTGACGGGACAACGCCAAGCGCAAAAGATTGTCAGCATCAACGAATTCGACGTCGAGGTGCCGATGGCACAGCACCTCATCGTCATGGTGTACACGGACCGCCCCGGAATCGTGGCGGTCTACGGTCGTGAGTTTGGGGCCGCAAATGTAAACATCGCTGGAATGCAAATCGCCCGCCAGCAGCGAGGGGGAAACGCCTTGAGTATTCTCACCGTCGATTCGCGTGTTGACGACGCTGTACTCGCTAAAGTTGCCACAGAGATCGATGCCTCGGTCATGAAAGCCATCGAAGTACTGGAACTGTAAGGACCCACAATGTCACGCGTACTCGATATAGCTGTAATTCCCGGCGACGGAATCGGACCAGAGGTCACCGCCGAAGCGCTCAAGGTGCTGCGGGCCGCTGTCGGAACCGGAGCCGAAGTACGCGCGACCGAATACACGATGGGTGCGGCGCACTTTTTGGCGACAGGCGAGATTTTGACTGATGCCACACTTGAATCGTTGGCGAAACACGAAGCGATTTTGTTCGGCGCCATCGGCGGAGACCCGAGCGACGCTCGCTTGGCGGGCGGAATCATCGAACGCGGTTTGTTGCTCAAATTGCGCTTTGCCTTCGATCAATACGTCAACTACCGACCCACCACACTATTGCCCGGAGTCACGAGCCCACTAACCAATCCCGGTGAGGTGGATTTCGTGATTGTGCGCGAGGGCACCGAGGGTCCGTACGTCGGTAACGGCGGCGTATTCCGCCGAGGAACTCCATTCGAAATCGCAACTGAGTCCTCGGTCAATACCGCCCACGGTGTCGAGCGCGTGGTTAGGTTTGCCTTCGCGACCGCGCTACAGCGTGACAAGCGCCTCACGCTCGTCCACAAAACCAATGTCTTGACGTTTGCCGGGTCGCTCTGGCAGCGCACGGTTGACGCCGTAGCCACAGAATTCCCCGCCGTCTCGGTCGATTACCTGCACGTCGATGCTGCGACGATTTTCCTTGTCACCAATCCGTCGCGGTTCGATGTGATTGTGACGGACAATTTGTTCGGTGACATCCTCACCGACCTCGCAGGGGCAATCGGCGGGGGCATCGGTCTCGCCGCGAGCGGGAACCTGAATCCAGACAAGACGTTCCCCAGCATGTTCGAGCCGGTCCATGGCTCAGCACCGGACATTGCGGGTCAACAGAAAGCCGATCCGACTGCGGCAATCCTGTCGGCGGCGCTGTTGCTCGAGCACAATGGTTTTCCTGCACAAGCCGCCGCTATCCAACACGCCGTCCTAGCGGACCTCGCGTCCAGAGGGGAAGCGTTGCGTGCCACGACGCAGGTCGGCGACGCCATCGTTGGACTTCTCTCGGCGTAGAGTCAAGATTCGACGCTTGATAGTGTGGTGTCCATGACTTCGCTCGAATTTCACCGCCACCTCAACCTTCAAGCCAAGGGTGTTGCCGAACGCGATGCAATTCTCGCAAACCCTGGCTTCTGTGACTTCATGACCGACCACATGGTCGATATCTGTTGGAGCGAAAAGGGTGGGTGGCACCGCCCACGCATTCAACCGTATGGTCCGATTGAACTCGACCCGGCCGCCGCAGTTCTTCACTAGGGACAAGAGATATTTGAAGGACTGAAGGCATACCGCCACGCGGACGGCAGCATTTGGACGTTCCGTCCTGATGCAAAGGCCCGGCGCTTCCAGGCGAGTGCGGCTCGCATGTCGCTGCCAGAACTGCCCGTTGAATACTTTCT
>CAMFDU010000008.1 GCA_945949175.1 Gulosibacter massiliensis
GAACCGTGAGACGGTGACCGTGCGCGCATCGAGCACAACGTCGTCCCCCGCCCGAACCAGGTTGTATGCCCGCTGACCGTCCACTTTGATTGCGGACACGGCCGAAGGTCGCTGTTGAATGACTCCGGTCCGCGCGGCTATCTCGCGCCTAATGTCGTCGTCGGTAATGGCCTCTAGGACGGCGACGTCAGCGTTAAATGTGACGTCGCCCTCGGCATCGTCAGTGACGGTTGCCGACCCCAAGCGAATTGTCGCGGTGTAGCTCTTGTCCGCGCCAACCAGGTAGGTCAGAAGTCGCGTTGATGTTCCGACACCCAGCACCAAGAGTCCCGTCGCCATCGGGTCGAGCGTTCCGGCGTGACCAATCTTGCGCGTGCCGAGCGCTTTTCGGGCCGCCGACACGACTCCATGACTCGACGGGCCCGTGGGTTTGTCGACGAGCAGTATTCCGCTGATCACCTTTGGAGGTTACCAGCGGGGTTATGGCGGATACCCCTACGCAAGTGACTTCGTGTGCCAGACCGTCTTGGTCTCAACAAACGCAGCTATTCGGTTGAACGCGGATTCCGTTGGCCCGAATGTGCCAGGGCGCACCACGCGCATGAGAGTTTCTGCTGCCGCGCGTTCGCAGTCGACGGCGATATTGCGTTCCGCGCCGGTCAAATCGATGGCGTTGACATCGGCGTGCGAGGCCAACCACGGCGCGACCTCGTCGACTGAACCGGTGAGGATGTTGACGACACCGCCTGGAACATCGCTGGTCGCGAGCACTTCGGCAAACGTCATCGCCGCGCACGGCGCAACTTCGCTCGCGAGGACAACGACGGCGTTTCCGGTTGTCAACGCCGGGGCAATCGACGATACGAGGCCGAGCAACGACGAGCCGGCGACGGTCGGCGCAACGAGCGCGACGACACCGGTGGATTCGGGGACAGAGAGGTTGAAGAACGGTCCGGCGACAGGGTTTGCCCCGCCATGCACTTGGGCGAACTTGTCAGTCCACCCCGCGTGCCAGACGAGGCAATCGATCGCGGCGGACACTTCGATGCGAGCCTCGGCGGGCTTGACTCCCGTCGACTCGACGATTTCGGCGACGAACTGTTCTAGTCGCCCTTCGAGCATTTCGGCGACGCGATAGAGAACTTGGCCGCGATTGTAGGCACTGGCCCCTGCCCAACCGGACCACGCAGCGCGAGCGGCCACGACCGCATCGCGGGCGTCTTTACGGCTCGCCTTTGCGACGTTAGCGATGAACTTGCCCGCAGGACTCGTCACTTCGGTGGTTCGACCCGATTCACTGCGCGGGAATTTGCCTCCGATGAAAAGCTTGTAGGTCTTGGGAATTGCTAGTCGGCTCATCGTGCACCTCCATTGGCGAGGTAGGCCGCAAGACCGTGTCGGCCACCTTCGCGTCCGTATCCAGATTCCTTGTATCCGCCGAACGGGCTCGTCGGGTCAAACTGGTTGAACGTGTTCGCCCACACGACGCCAGCTCGAAGCGAATCCGCAACGCGCAGCATTCGACTTGCGTTTTGGGTCCAAATTCCGGCGCTCAACCCATAGGGCGTGTTATTCGCCTTGACGATTGCCTCGTCAGGAGTTCTAAAGCTGAGGACCGACAACACCGGCCCGAAAATCTCGTCCCGCGCGACAGTGTTGCTCGTGGTCACATTGGTGAAAATTGTCGGTCGGAACCAGAACCCCTTTGACGGCAATTCACAATCGAGTGTCCAGCGGTTCGCGCCTTCCGCTTCACCCGTCGCCGCGATGGCGGTGATTCGCGCAAGTTGCTCCTTCGAATTGACGGCTCCGATGTCGGTGTTCTTGTCGAGCGGGTCACCGAGTCGCAGAGTCGCGAGGCGACGCGTCAATTTTTCGACGACCTCGTCTTGGATGTTCTCTTGGACGAGAAGTCTCGACCCCGCGCAGCAAACGTGTCCCTGATTGAAGAAGATCCCGGCGATGATGCCCTCGACCGCCTCATCAACAGCCGCATCGTCAAAGACGATGTTCGCACCCTTGCCTCCGAGTTCGAGTGTGACGCGAGTTTCGGTTCCGGCCAGCGTTCGGGCTATCTGGCGGCCAACCGCGGTCGAACCAGTGAACGCAATTTTGTTGACGCCCGCGTGTTCGACCAGTGCCTTTCCGGCAACACCGCCATGCCCTGGAACGATGTTGACAACTCCCGCGGGAAGCCCCGCTTGCTCGCAAATGTCGGCGAACATGAGCGCAGTTAAGGGCGTTGTCTCAGCGGGCTTGAGCACGACCGTGTTTCCAGCGGCAAGTGCAGGAGCAACTTTCCAGGCGAGCATTAGTAACGGGAAGTTCCAGGGAATGATCTGCCCGGCGACTCCGAGCGCCGACGGGTTCGGTCCGAGCCCCGCGTAATCGAGCTTGTCCGCCCACCCGGCGTAATGGAAGAACCACGCGGCCACGAGGGGGACATCAATATCGCGAGTCTCGCGAATCGGCTTCCCGTTGTCGAGCGTCTCGGCAACAGCGAACTCGCGGGCGCGCTCTTGAATGAGTCGCGCGATGCGGAACAAGTACTTTCCACGCTCGGCACCGCTCATGCGCGACCAAACGGTGTCGTAGCTCTTTCGCGCAGCGGCTACAGCTCGGTCAATGTCCGTCGCGTCAGCCAACGAAATCTCGGCGATCGACTTCTCGGTCGCGGGCGAAATGGTCGTCATCGACCCACCACGGCCGTCGGTCCACTGGCCATCGATGTAGAGCCCATAACTCGGACGCAAGTCAAGAATCGCGGTCGACTCTGGCGCCGGCGCATAATCACGGAAAGACATGGGACTCCTAATCCACGGTCACGTAGTCAGGGCCGCTGTAGTGGCCGGTGGTCATCTTCTGGCGTTGCAACAAAACGTCGTTGAGCAGACTTGACGCACCGAATCGGAATAGGTGCGGGTCGATCCATTCCTCGCCCGCAACTTCGGCAACGGCCACGAGGTAGCGAATGGCGTCTTTCGATTGGCGGATACCGCCCGCTGGCTTGACGCCGATGCGTTCGCCAGTCAGGTTGAACCAATCACGAACCACTTCGAGCATCAGGACGGTCGTTGGCAACGTCGCCGCGGGCTGAACCTTGCCGGTCGACGTCTTGATGAAATCGGCGCCAGCCAAGATTGCAAGCCATGCCGCTCGTTTGATGTTGTCGTACGTGCGCAGTTCGCCTGTTTCAAAGATCACCTTGAGGTGCGCACGTGTTCCATCGGCGCGCCCACACGCTCGGTGAACCGCGACGATTTCGTTAAACACGGTGTCGAGGTCTCCGGACAGGAAAGCACCGCGATCAATCACCATATCTATCTCGGTCGCACCCTGCGCCACGGCATAGCGAGTGTCGGCCAGTTTGATCTCAAGCGTCGAGCGCCCGCTCGGGAAGGCCGTGGCGACCGATGCGACACCGATTCCCGTGACTCCGTCACCCTTGTGCGATCCCAGAGCCGCGACCGCGTGCTGAACCATGTCGGGATACACGCACACCGCGGCAACGCGAGGCGCTGTCGGGTCGGAGGGGTCGGGCAGAATCGCCTTCCGCACGAGAGACCGAACCTTGCCCGGAGTATCAGCGCCTTCGAGCGTCGTGAGGTCGATCAGTCGAATGATCGTGTCGAGAGCAGCGCGCTTGGAATCGTTCTTAATCGACCGCGTCGCTAAGCGTGCGGCACGTTCTTCAAGACCAATCGCATCAACGGCTGCAAGCCCATAGAGGAACGAGCGAAGCGACGCAGAATCAGTGACGCCATGGGCACGCGATCGTCCGGTTGTGGTGATTCCGTCAAGAGGGCGGACCTCGGCAGTATCCGTCGAGTCAACGATGGAAATTGCGACAATCCCCGATTCACGTGCGAGAGCTAATAGCCGACCGGCCTTCCAGCGGGTGATGCCGAGAAGGTCACCGATTTCGTCTTGAGTCTTGCCGTCGTCGTAATACAGCCGAGCCGCACGAAGCGCCAACTCGCTGTCCGAGATTTCCATCACTCGTTTAGCCTACGCGCATATGAGCGGATTGACAACATTTGCGCAGGTGCGGCTAAAGTTGGAGCGTGCCATCGGCAATGAGCGCTCGAATATCCGAAAAATCCTTGTGGAGCGCGGCGATGAGCTCATCGACCGACGCGAACGATTCAATGTCGCGAATCCAATGGGTGAAACCCACCTCTGCGATCGAACCGTATGCGTCGAAGTCGGCATCGAGGGCGTGAGCCTCGACCTGGTCGCGGGTGACGTCGGTAAAGGTCGGGTTCTTACCGACTGAGATACCGGCAAGAAAATCCTGTCCGTGAACGCGCACTAACCCCGCGTAGACGCCTGGCCTAGGAACCATGCCTTCGTTGTTCTCTTCGAGGTTTACCGTTGGATACCCGAGCACGCGGCCGCGCTGATGCCCGTGTACAACCAGTCCTCGCACTCGATGCGGTCTACCCAGCAGTTTCGTGGCGACCTCAACATCACCCGCTCGCAGTGCGTCTCGAATCGTCGACGACGAGACTTTTGTTTCACCGTCGACGCACACGTGGGCGAGGGTGATGACCTCGAAGCCGGCCGTCGCGCCACGCGCGATCAACGTCTCGATGTTTCCAGACCCCTTTACCCCGAACCGAAAGTCGGAACCGACAAGGATTAGCGAGGCGGAAACGCCGGCGAGCAGAACTTCGTCGATGAACTCGTCGGGTGACATCGCCGCAAATTCCGCCGTGAACGGCAGGACGACGACTCGGTCAGCGCCGGCGTCCAACAACGCCTCTACCTTTTGGGGGATTGACAGGATTGGCTGTGGCGCACGAGCGGGGTCAAACAATTCCAGCGGATGACGGTCGAAGGTCACGACCACAACGCGCCGGCCTTTCGATCGGGCACGGAGTTGCGAGACAACCTCGCGGTGGCCGATGTGAACGCCATCGAACTTACCGATCGTGACCGCAGAATCGATACCGTCGCGCGGCAAAGCCCAATCGGTCATCGGGTTTCCCACGCCCACCACAGACCGAGGATGGGCAGTACAACGGGCGCGTAACCGTATCCAAGGCCGAAATATGACCACACCGAATTCGCATGGAACAGAGTAGGTATCAAATATGTCAAGAGGCCGACACTCAACACACCGATGAGTTCGAAAACCATGATGGTGATTGCGAATTTCCTCCATCGGCGGGCGATGGCAAGTACGGCAAAGAAGTAGTGTGCTGCCGCGATGGCCGACAAGGTGTAGGCGAATGGCGCGTCCGAGAACTTGGTGGCGATTTGAAACGCGCTTCGACCGGTTGCTGCCAACGCCAGAATCAAATAACCCACGACCAAGAGTCGCGAGAGTCCCTCGGTCACTTCTTGTCCTTCTTTTCGGTGTCACCTGACAAGGCGGCGATGAACGCCTCTTGCGGAACTTCAACACGTCCAACCATCTTCATGCGCTTCTTTCCCGCCTTTTGCTTCTCGAGCAATTTGCGTTTACGACTGATGTCACCGCCGTAACACTTTGCGAGAACGTCCTTGCGCATCGCGCGGATGCTTTCGCGCGCGATGATACGAGCACCGATGGCCGCCTGAATCGGAACTTCGAACTGTTGGCGGGGAATGAGTTCGCGAAGTCGTGATGTCATCATCACGCCATAGGCATAGGCCTTGTCGCGATGCACGATCGCCGAGAATGCATCCACCTGCTCGCCCTGCAACAGAATGTCGACCTTCACTAGATCAGCCTCCTGCTCGCCGGCAGGTTCGTAATCAAGCGAGGCATAACCAGCGGTTCGCGACTTGAGGTTGTCAAAAAAGTCAAAAACGATTTCACCGAGCGGAATCGTGTATTTGATTTCGACCCGGTCTTCGCCGAGGTAGTCCATGCCGATCAGAGTCCCGCGCCTGGTTTGGCAGAGTTCCATAATCGTGCCGACGTAATCCTTGGGGGCTAGCACCGCTGCCCGAACAACAGGTTCACGGACCGATTTGATTTTTCCTACGGGGTATTCCGAGGGGTTGGTGACCTCGACTTCTTTTCCGTCGTCGGTGGACACGTTGTAAACGACGCTCGGGGCGGTCGCGATGAGGTCTAGCCCAAATTCGCGTTCAAGCCGCTCGGTGATGATTTCGAGGTGTAACAGCCCGAGGAACCCACAACGGAAACCAAATCCGAGGGCGACGGACGTTTCCGGTTCGTAGACGAGCGAAGCGTCACTCAACTTGAGTTTGTCGAGTGCTTCGCGCAAATCAGGGAACTCAGCGCCGTCGAGCGGGTACAACCCCGAATAGACCATCGGCTTTGGGTCGGTGTAGCCCTCTAGTGCGATGGTGGCCGGCTTCGCGAGGTTCGTCACCGTGTCGCCGACCTTGGACTGGCGGACGTCTTTCACGCCGGTGATGAGATACCCGACTTCTCCAACACCGAGTCCCTCTGACGGGGTTGGTTCGGGTGATGAGACACCGATTTCCAGAAGTTCGTGTGCTGCACGTGTCGACATCATTTGGATACGTTCGCGCGGGCTGAGGGATCCGTCCATGACTCGCACGTAGGTGACGACGCCACGATAAGAGTCATAGACAGAGTCAAAAATCATGGCACGTGCAGGTGCGGTGGGGTCGCCGACCGGAGCGGGAATCTTTTGAACGACCCGATCGAGCAGTTCGTCGACGCCAACGCCCGTCTTGCCCGAGACGCGCATCACATCGTCCGGGTCTCCGCCGATGAGAGACGCGAGCTCTTTTGCGTATTTTTCCGGATCCGCTGAGGGAAGATCAATCTTGTTGAGAACTGGGATGATTTCAAGATCGTTCTCTAGCGCCAAGTACAGGTTGGCGAGAGTCTGGGCTTCGATTCCCTGAGCCGCGTCGACCAAGAGAATTGCGCCTTCGCACGCGGCGAGCGACCGAGACACCTCGTAGGAAAAATCGACGTGACCCGGGGTGTCAATCATGTTGAGTGCATAATCAACACCATCGACCGCCCACGGCATGCGCACCGCCTGGCTCTTGATTGTGATTCCTCGTTCGCGTTCGATGTCCATGCGGTCGAGGTATTGGGCGCGCATGTCACGATCACCGACAATTCCCGTGATTCCGAGCATGCGGTCTGCCAGCGTGGACTTTCCGTGGTCGATGTGCGCGATGATGCAAAAATTGCGAATTGTCGACGGGTCCGTGCGTGACGGAATCGGCGGCTTTGTAGAACGGGACATTGCTCTCTATTGTTCCACGCAACGCGGTCGCCATACGCCGTTCGCCTCTGGTAACGTTGACTCTTGGCTTGCGTGCAACGGCCCTCTCTCCATTGCACGGAACGACACCGAGATTCGCAACACCCCATCTCGGTTCGACACCACTCACCTAAGGAAACCATCCGTGGCAAATATCAAGTCGCAAATTAAGCGAATCAAGACGAACCTCAAGGCGCAAGAGCGCAACAGGGCCGTCAAGAGCGAACTCAAGACCGTCATCCGAATCGCACGCGATGCAATCGCATCCGGCGACAAGTCGGCCGCCGTCAACGCGGTTGCCGCGGCTACGCGCAAGATTGACAAAGCCGTGTCTAAGGGCGTTATTCACAAAAACCAAGCAGCGAACCGCAAGTCGGCCATCGCCGCCCAAGCCGCCGGACTCTCGGGCGATGCCAAGGTCACCAAGGCTCCGGCGAAGGCTGCGACGAAGGCTCCTGTGAAGAAGTCCGCTGCCAAGGCTCCTGCCAAAAAGGCTCCTGCCGCGGCTGCACCAAAGACGGCAGCGAAAGCTCCCGCCAAGGCTGCACCCAAGGCAGCACCAAAGGCAGCGGCGAAAGCGCCAGCTAAGGCTCCGGCAAAAAAGGCCGCCGCTCCGAAGGAATAACCCTTCCACTTAACTCGACGGCTCCTGGGAAACCAGGGGCCGTCGTTGTGTATCTAAGAGCGGGACGCTACCCGGTCGACCATCCGCTCAACCGCGAATTCAGGGTCGCGTCCAGCGCCCTTGACCATCGAATCGGCTTCGGCAACTGCCAGAATTGCACTGCCGAGTGTCGGCCCAGTCCATTTCCTCAGCGCGCTTCGAGATTTGTCAATCATCCACGACGGCATACCGAGTTCCTTCGACGCGTTACTCGGTGACCCGGTGTACCCACCGACCTTGGCAAGTTGACGAAGTTTGGCAGCGAACGCGGCGATCAGTGGCACGGGGTCCACACCGGATTGAATCGCGTGGCGCAGTAGTCGAAGTGCTTCGGCTCGATTGCCATCGATCGCCATGTCTGCCACCGCAAACGACGTCACCTCTTCACGGCCTTGGTAGTAGGTATCCACCAAATCCTTCGTGATGAGCTGACCCAGTGCGTCGCTCGAAATTTGTTCGCAGGCTGCGGCGAGTTCGGCGAGATCTCCAGCGAACGCCTCGACCAGCGCCCCAACGGCTAGGCGGTCAGCCTTCACGCCAAGGCGGTTGAATTCCGCGGTCGCAAATTGAACACGATCAGCCTCTCTGGTGATGACGGCGCATTCGACCTCGAGCGTTGCGGGGTGGGCGCGTAGTGTGTCGAGCAGTTTCTTGCCTCGGTTTCCGCCACCGTGGCGCACCATGACAATGACGTCATCGGCGATGACATCGAGATAGGACTGAATATCCGAGACAAAGTCGTCCCCGCCCGATTCGCCGTTTGCGATGCGAATCATGCGCGGTTCGCCAAACAGCGACGGGCTTGCTACATCGAGAAGAGTTCCGACCGCATAGTTGGCTCCGTCGAGATCGGTGACTTCGAGTTCTGGCTGAGCGATTCGAACGCGGTCGCGCAGCTCGCGGAAAACACGGTCAGCGAGATAGGACTCGGGTCCGGTCACGAGCACGATTGGTGCTTCGCGCATCCCGTGCCACGGCACCACCTCGGTTTTCGACATTATTCCTCCGACTTCAGTGTAAATCCGGGCTCGGTCGCGCGTTCGCGCCACACCCGCAACTCTCCGGTCGACGTTCGCCACACGAGAACGATTCCATTCAGGTCGCTACGGGCTACGGTCGACCCGACTCCGGCGAGCACATCAAGGGTCTCTGCCGTCGGATGCCCATACTCGTTGTCAGCGCCGACTCCGATCAGAGCGACGGGGGCTCGTACACGGCGATACAGTTCCGAGTCCTGGTCGCTAGAGCCGTGATGGCTAACTTTGACAACGTCAGTCGGCGCTAGTCCGCCCGCACGTCTGACGATTGTTTGTTCCGCACTAGGCAAATCCCCCAGATCTAGCCCTGACACGCACGTCGCGTCACACTCGGCGCCCCGTTCGAACAAAACGGTGACGCTCGACGGGTTACCCGGCTCTCTCGGACTGTTGCCGCTCGGCCAGAGCACACGCCAATTTAGTCGGCCGAGCGTTCCGGTGAGTCCGCGCTCGGCGGACACGACGCGAGCGCCTCCTGATCTCAGCTGATTGATGATCGAAACGTCCGCATCACCGTCGGGCGGTCCGTGAAGAACGGTTCCAACGCGTCCGACCAGTGGTCGATATCCGCCGACGTGATCAGCGTCAAAATGAGTAATGAAAAGAACGTCGATGTGCGTTATCCCGAGAGCCAAGAGGCACTCACGGAGTGGCGGCTCGGTACGACCTGCGTCGATCAATGCGACACGTCCAGCGTCGCGCACCAGAACCGCATCCCCTTGGCCTACATCACACTGGGCCCAGGACCATTCGTGCGGCGCACTAGCCCATGCCACGCGGCCAGCACCTACCGTTGAGGCGAGTCCGACCGTTGACGCGAACACGGCGACGAGTGCTCCGGCAGTGCGCCAGCGCCGAAAGACCGCCACGATTATTCCGAACGACACGAGAGCCGCAAGTCCAACGCCCCACGCCCCTGGCGGCCACGGCAATCGAGCTCCGGGGAGAGCCGCACCCGTTCGAGCGATTGTCGCGACGGCACTTGCGATTGCCGTCGAGATCGCCAGTAGTCCATCCGAAACGAAAGGCACCGGGGACAGCACGATGGACAACAAACCGCAGACGGTCGCAATCGGAATCAACGGTTCGGCGAGGATGTTGGCTAACACTCCGTAAAGCGGGATGTACGGCGAGAAACCGAGGATGATGGGCTGGCAGGCGATAGCCGCGCTTGTTGGAATTGCGATCGCGACGGCGACGGGAACAGGCATCCATCTGCTCGCGATCTCGGTCAGCGGTCTTGCGAGCACCAACAACCCGAGTGTCGCAGAGACAGACAGAGCAAAGCCAATCGAATGAGACAGAGTCGGATCGAAAATCAGCGCCACGAGAATCGCCGCACACAGCGCTGTTGTTCCCACAACGGGTCTGCCCCACAGAAGCACGGCGAGCCCGATGGCCGCCATGATGGATGAGCGAATTACGCTCGGATCTGGCCCGACCACGACGACAAAACTCACGAGAGCGACCCCGCTCGCTGCGACCCGGCCCCATAAGGGCGCACGGCAGAGTGCTGCGATGCCGAATGCGAGCCCCACGACAATCGCACAGTTCGAGCCACTCACAGCCATGAGATGCGTCAACGAGGTGACCCGCATCGCTTCGGACAGTGATTCGGGAATGCCCTCGGTGTTGCCAAGAACCAAACCGGGAACGAGTGCACCGGCATCACCCGACCACCGTGCTGCGCGGACGCGAAAATCGTCATGAAGGGCCGTGACCCAGGGGAACAACTGGTCGACGTCCCGCTGATAGCCTTCGGCTTTTGTGAGCCACCATGCGTAAATCCATGCCGCTGCTGCTGGGAGCGCGAGAACCGGAATGCGGTGAATCACAGCGTGATTTTGTCGCGCATTCCCGCAAGGGTGAGATCGCCGATTCCTGGAACCTCTAAGAGCGATTCCAGCGCCACAAAAGGGCCGTTTTCGTTGCGAAAGGCGATGATTCGTTGTGCCAGCGTCACACCAATCCGAGGGAGCGTATCGAAATCCTCTGCCGTAGCCGTGTTGATGTTCACCTTGTCTGAAAGTGCATTCGCAGTGATGCGTGAACGAGCGTCGCCTGCCGCGCCAACAATGATTTGTTCTCCGTCTTGAACGATTCGCGCGAGGTTGAGGGACGCAGGGTCGGCCTTAGGTGAAAGCCCACCCGCCAGCGCCACTGCATCCATGACTCGTGAGTCCATGGGGACTTCGTACACGCCTGGTTTGGCGACCGCTCCGACAACCTGAACAAACATGGTGCCGGCTGACTCGGCGTTCACGAGCGCATCCGTGCTGGATTGAACGGCAATGTCACCCGATCCGCTCGTCGCGTTGGACCACAGCGCACCAATCACGGCAACGGCCGCAACACCCGCGCCGGCGGACACGAAAAGCTTGCGGCGTGACGTCGGGTTTTCGGGGACTACTTTAACGAACCATTCGACCATATCGTCACGTTATTCGCTCTGTCTGACTCCCGAAGTTTCCGACTGGCGAATGTGGAAAACTTAGTCCGCGACGACGATGTTAACGAGTTTCGGGGGGCGAACGATGGTGGCGCGAACCGTCTTGCCCGCAATCAATCCTGTGACCGCTGCGAGTGCCAATTCAGACAATTCAGCCTCGGAAATGTCGGGCGACACCTCGATTCGTTCCTTGACCTTGCCATTGATTTGAACGACCGCGACGACCGTGTCGTCGACCAACAAACTGGGATCAGCGACCGGAAATTGCTGGAGACCCACAAACGGGTCGTGACCGAGCAACGACCACATGTCCTCTGCGGCGTGCGGTGCGAACATCGACAACCCCAGTGTCACAACCTCGGCTGCTTCGCGAACGGCGGGGTCGGCGGAACCGACCCCCGAATCGATTTCCTTGCGGACATGATTGACGAGATCCATGAGTCGTGCAACAACGACGTTGAATTTGTAACTCTCGACCAGTCCCCCGACATCAGCGAGGAACTTATGAGTGAAACGGCGAAGGCCCGCCGCACCGGTTGATGCATCAACTTCGACGCCACTCGTGACGTCCTGAGCCATACGCCAAGCGCGGGCGAGGAACTTGTGTGAACCCGTGACGGACACGTCGGCCCAATCGATGTCGTCCTCGGGCGGTCCGGCGAAAGCCATTGTGACACGCACCGCATCCACGCCGAATTTGTCGAGTTCTTCGCCAAAGAACACGATGTTGCCCTTCGACTTTGACATCTTGGCGCCATCAAGGATAACCATGCCCTGGTTCAACAACGCAGAGAAGGGCTCGTCGAAATCGAGATACCCCAAGTCGAACAGAACCTTGGTGATGAAGCGCGCATACAACAGGTGCAAAATCGCGTGCTCGACACCACCGACGTACTGATCGACGGGCGCCCACTTCTTCACCGCCTCGACATCAAACGCCTTGGTGTCATCTCGGGGCGACAGGAACCGCAGGAAGTACCAGGACGAATCCACGAAGGTGTCCATCGTGTCGGCGTCACGACGGGCCGCACTGCCGTCGCGTGGGTCGGGAACGTTCACCCAGTCCTCGGCGGCACCGAGCGGTGACGAACCCTTCGGGCGGAGGTCTAAGCCCTCGGTCGGCGGCAAGACAACGGGAAGTTGATCGGCGGGGACAGCGATTTCTTCGCCGTCAGCGCCGTGAATGATCGGAATCGGCGTGCCCCAGAATCGCTGTCGAGAAATCAACCAGTCGCGCAGCCGGTAGGTGGTCGTGACCTTTCCCGTTCCGGCTGACTCTAAGATTTCGTTCGCCTTGGCACTGGCAGCTAACTTGTCGAGTCCATCCAAGGGACCGGAGTTGATGTGCGGACCATCGCCGGTAGTCGCGACTCCGGATGTTGCGGGATCGAGCGGTTCGTCCGACGGCACGTCGACGACAATTCGAATCGGCAGACTGTATTTGAGAGCAAAGTCGAGGTCGCGCTGATCGTGAGCCGGACACGCCATGATCGCGCCGGATCCGTAATCCGCAAGAACATAATCCGCAACCCAAACTGGAATGGACTCGCCGTTAATGGGATTTGTTGCCGTGAGACCCAAATCGACACCGGTCTTTGCACGTGTCGCGTCTTGTCGTTCGATTTCCGTTTTCTTCTGAACTTCGGCCAGATACTCGGTAAATTTTTGGCGTACGACAGGTGCCGCGGTCGCGACTAGCTCACTGGCGAGGTCCGAGTCCGGCGCAATCACCAAGAAAGTCGCCCCGAACAATGTGTCCGTTCGAGTGGTGAAGACGGTGAGCGGTTTGTCCGATCCATCAACGGTGAAGACCACTTCGGCGCCGCGAGATCGTCCGATCCAATTACGTTGCATCGTAAGTACTTTCGCCGGCCAAGCGCCTTCGAGTCGATCGAGGTCAGCGAGAAGCCGATCGGCGTAATCCGTGATGCGGAAGTACCACTGCGTGAGCTTTTTCTTGACAACTATCGCGCCACTGCGGTCGCTCGTGCCGTCGGGCAGAACCTGCTCGTTTGCAAGGACCGTTTGGTCCACGGGATCCCAATTGACCCAGGAATCCTTGCGATACGCCAAACCTTTTTTGTACAACTCGAGGAAAAGCCACTGGTTCCACTTGTAATACTCGGGGTCCGAGGTGTGTAACACGCGCGACCAGTCGAACGAGGCCGCGTAACGCTTCATTGAGGCGCGTTGTTGCGCGATGTTCTCGTAGGTCCAATCGCGGGGGTTCACACCGCGCTTGATGGCCGCGTTCTCAGCGGGAAGCCCAAAGGAATCCCACCCGATGGGGTGCAAAACCTGGTACCCACGGAGCCGCCAGTATCGCGCCAGCACGTCGCCAAGCGCGTAGACCTCGGCGTGGCCCATGTGAAGGTCGCCCGAAGGGTACGGGAACATGTCCAGAATGTACTTGCGCGGGCGAGGATCGTCCCCGTCGGGGACATCGAAGGGTCGTTCGGCTTCCCACACGGGTGCCCACTTCGCTTCTACCCGGCGGAAATCGTATTCGTTCTCGTCCACGGAACCCTTTCACAGCGCGCACACGCGCGTTACCGATTCTATTCCGTGTACAGGTAGGGGTTCGGCGAGGCTCCGAGCACAGCGAGCATCGCGGCGGCCTTCACACCGACCTCGGCAATTTCCTGGTCGGGGACCGAGCCCGACGTGATTCCACCTCCAACTCCGATGTGAGCACCGCTGTCGTCGACAACAATCGACCGAATGGTCATCGCAAGAGTTAGGTTCCCTGCACCGGCATAACCAAATGCGCCAGAGTACATTCCGCGTTCAGCGGATTCCAACCGCTCCAGAATCTGCACGGCGCTGCGCTTGGGTGCTCCGGTCATCGAACCGGCGGGGAACAGGGCCCGCGCCGCATCCGACGCCGAGCATTCGGGTAACAATTCCCCCGTGACGGTGCTGACCAATTGGTGAACGGTCGAATAGGTTTCAACGCGATGTAGCGACGGTACAGTAACGGTCCCCGGCTCACACACTTGGGACAGGTCGTTACGGCACAAGTCGACAATCATCAAGTTTTCGGCGCGCTCTTTGTCGGACGTCTCTAGCTCGCGCTTGAGGCGTTGGTCCTCCGCCGGATTACTACTGCGCGGGCGGGTGCCCTTGATTGGGCTTGTCGTTGCATGTCGACCGCGAACAGTGAAGTAGTTCTCGGGCGACGCACTGAGCAGACTGATTCCGCCGATTCGCAGGAACGCCGCGTTTCGGGTCGGGGCAACCGTTCGAAGCGCACAATACGTCTCGACCACGTCTACCTCGCCGTACACGTCGATTCCGGTCGTTAGACACAACTGGTACGCGTCGCCGTTTCGGATGTGGGTGAGGCACTCGGCTATGTACCCGGCATAAGTCGCCGGGTCGTCGCGCCAGATAGCGGCGCGGGTGGGAGGACGCTGCGGTGTCGGAGCGACCTGACCGCCCAGCGCCTCGACGGCCGAAACGAGTTCGTCAAACTCGGCGTCCCGTTGCAGTCCGATTACCGAAACGGAGTTCTCGCGGTGGTCACACTCAATTGCCACGCGAACCGAGAGCAATGTCGAGCGCGGTTGTGGCTCGATTCCAACGTCAACTCCGAGTGACTCGGCGCGGGCACCGTAACTGACCCAACCGACTCGCGACACCGGAAACTCGCCCAACGTCTCGAAACCAGAGAACGAGTCGGATGTCTCGATGCGAGTCCCGACCCCGAGATACGAGACTGTTTCCGAAAGCGAATCATCGAGCCAGAACGCGCCGTCTCGATCGGCGATCAAGTTTCGAAAGATGACCACCGGGTCCACGCGTGCGACAATAACGTGCCGAACGTAGCCCACTGTCATAACCTTTACTCTATGGTCGAGGCGCGTGTTTTCCGGTGGGCAGACGGTTCCGTCGTCGAAGAGGAATGGTGCGACCCTCACGCGGGATCTGTCAGGGTCGCCGATTCGTGGCTTGTGGTCGACGGTTGTGCCGTATCCATGGCACGGCATCTCGAACGATTCATGACATCGCTTGCAGCAGTCGATCCCACTCTGGACGCTCGAGCATTCGCTGCCGACGCCACCGCCTTGATTCCTGCCGAGGGACGCTGGTTCCCTCGCCTCGAGGCGATTGATTATGGCGATGGCGCGATGTTGCGGTTTCACCTCCGTGAAGCTCCCGATGCGCTCACCGACGTCGCCCTGGCGACCGCCTCACGTGACCCTCGAACTCAAACGAATGTGAAGGGTCCCGACCTCGCCGCACTCGGAGCTCTCCGACGGGAGCTGGACATCGGAGAGGCCGTCATCCTCGATGACGGTTTCATTGCCGAGGGAGCATGGTCGTCGATTGCGTGGTGGGCGGACGACACTCTGCATGTCGTCGACCCACTCATCCCTCGTCTTCCCAGCGTCACCGAGCTCACTATCCGAGACCACGCCGAGTTGATCGGCGCGCCCGTCGTCACGGCCCGCATACGCCCTCAGGACCTCGAAGGTTCGGAAGTGTGGACACTGTCAGCCCTCCACGGAATCCGAGTCGCAACCACGTGGAGAGACGGACCGAGCTTGCGAGTCGAGCCAGGTCGGGTCGATTACTGGCGTCAGCAATACGTCAATCAACGGCAGACTCTGAACTCAGGAGAGGTACGCTCACAGTCATGAACGCATTTCTCGATTGGTTTCTCAGCGGGGTCGGATCCATTGAGCCCGCCCTCCGCATTGGACTTGCAGGGCTCGCCATCATGCTCGAAACGAGTGTCCTTGTCGGCCTCGTGATTCCGGGCGACACCGTCGTTCTCGTCGCCGCAACGGGAACCGCCTCAACCGAGGAATACATTGCGCTGATTGTTGTCATCATCATCGGTTCGTTGATTGGCGAGAGCATTGGATTTGCAATCGGGCATGCATTCGGACCAGCAATCCAGCACTCAAAGGTTGGCAAATGGGTTGGCCACAAAAACTGGAAAGCCGCCGAACGCTTTCTCGAGCACCGAGGTGGGTGGGCGATTTTCATCTCGCGATTCTTGCCTGTTCTGCACAGCGTGGTCCCACTGACGGCCGGGGTCACGGGCATGGACTATCGCAAATTCATCGCCTGGACGGCACCGGCGTGCACCTTATGGGCAGTCGCGTACGTGACGGTGGGGCGTACCGCGGCACTAACGTATGAACAATTAAGTCAGAGCCTTCACTTCGCTGGTTTCATCTTTGCCGGGATCATTGTTCTCTTCATCGCCGTTATGGCGTTGGTAAAGAAGTCATTGGGTCGATACACCCATCACGACGACGACGACTAATTCGCGAGGCGGGCCAGAGACGCAACCGACGTTCGTGCGGCATCGACAAACTCATCGTCACCGCGGTCATTGTTGAAAAACGCTCGAGCGAGATAAGCGTCAACCGCGACGAGTGATTTCTCGAATTCCAGAACAGTTGCGGAATTGTTTGCAAAGCCGAACCGAACACTGAGTTGTTCCGTCATCGTGCGAGCCGCCGTGGTGAGGCGAGACTCGCGGACTCGCGGCCGGATGTCGAGCACGTCTCCTAGGCGAAGCGAACGGAAGCCGGGTTCTGTGCGAAACATGTCCAGGTACATTTCGAACATCACGTTGACCGCATCCTTCGGTTCCGAACTCTCGACCTGTTTGAGCGCGTCGCGGAAACGACGGTCAGTACGTTCGAGATTCCGAATCGCAAGGGCCTCCAACAACTTCACCCGGTCTTCGAAGTAACGGTAGACCGTTCCAATCGACGCGCCGGCTGCTTCGGCAACGTTCGCCGTGGTCAGCTCTTCGTATCCTTTGCCATGAACAACTTGGGCCGCCGCGTCCAGCAGAGCGGTAACGCGCGCGTTACTGCGAGCCTGCACAGGTGTATTGATCAGAAGCCCCGATTTGAACAATTCTTCGCTTGCCGGGATGTGTTGGATTGGCAATTTACATTTCCTTGTTAGATTGTGGCCAGTTAAATTTTCGAAGAATAAAACCTTTAGTGCCAAAGGTATCCGAGAAGTCTAAGAATGTGCCTTACGAAAGAGCAACTTCCTGAAAAACTGTCGAATTAACTCGAGGCGATAGTCTTGGTTGCGATGCCATCAGAATCGTCTCCCCCCGCCAAGATGCACATCGCGGCACGAATCGAAGACGCGTACACCGTGTTTCGGGCGCGCTTCGCACGCGCATCGGGGCAGCTAGCGACAGTCGTCGCTTTTCGTGGCTATGGGACGGCAACTTCGGTTCGGATTCTTGCGCGAGTTTTGTACGTCAATCCCGATCCGCGAACACACAAGATTCGGAAGTATGTCCGCGGATGGCGCGCGTTCACCGGCGTTCCGGTCGCCCACACAGAGGTGAGCGTAAAGATTGGGACCAAAAGGTTTAAAGTGACGAGCGACCGAGGCGGAGTGATCGACGCGAGTTTGCCGGTGAAACTACCTGTTGGACTCCACACGGTATTGATGCGCGTCAGGAAAGGCCACGGCTGGGCGTCAAGTGACGTGACGGTCGTCAACGACACGACGGCCATTGGGGTTGTGTGTGACATCGATGACACCGTCATGGTGACGGCACTCCCCCGCCTACTGTTGGCGGCGTGGAACACGTTTGTCCTTGACGAACACGCTCGTCGACCCGTGCCGGGAATGGCAGTGTTTCTCAACAAGTTGGGCTCCTTTTACTCTGGGGCACCAATCATGTATCTGTCCACCGGGCCCTGGAATGTAGCACCGACACTCGAACGCTTTCTGTCACGCCATATGTATCCGCGGGGGCCTCTTTTACTGACCGACTGGGGGGCGACACCCGATCGAGTATTCCGAAGCGGACGCGACCACAAGGTCAAAAGCCTCGATCGTCTCGTTGCCGAATTCCCGAACATCAAATGGATTCTGATTGGCGATGACGGTCAACACGACGAAACGACTTACGGCGAATTCGCGCGCCGCCACCCCAACCATGTGCTTGGTGTCGGCATTCGGCGACTCTCTCGGCCAGAGGCAGTCCTCGCGGGTGCCCCGACCATTCACCCCGACCCGGTGCCGGGACTTCCCTGGGTTTATGGACATGATGGCGCAGAACTCGCGGAAAACTTTTTTGACGCCGGGTTACTCGGTGGAACCCTGCGCCACCGCTAACGCGCTGGAACAGCCGTCAGCATTTCACGAACGAGAGGGACGACTTCGCTACCGTAAAGCTCGATCGACGACATGAGCTTTGAGTGCGGCATCGGACCGTTCGAATACTTGAGGTCGAACTGTTGAGCGCCGACGGACGAAAGAGCGTACGCAATTTTTTTCGCAACGGTCTCGGGCGACCCGGCGTAAACCGAACCGTGGGTGACCTCGCCCATGAAGTGTTCTTTTGTGATTGGACCCCAGCCTCGCTCTCGGCCGATTCGACCGAACGACGCAACGTAGTGAGGCCACAATTCTTCGGCTGCCTGTTCGTCCGTCTTTGCGATGTGCCCCGGTGAGTGGATTGCGATGGGCAAATCATCCCGACCGAAGGCCTTCAATTGGTCACGGTACAACTTTGCAAATGGAGCGAATCGTGCGGGGTCGCCTCCGATGATGGCGAGTGCGAGTGGAATTCCCAGTCGAGCGGCACGCACAACGGACTCTGGGCTACCGCCGACACCGACGCGCAATCCGATTCGCCCTGTTTCCGTCTTGGGATAAACCTCTTGGTCCGCCAGCGATGCCCGGGTCGTCCCCGACCAGGTCACGGGCTTTTCATCCAGAAGTTGGACGAGAAGTTCGAGTTTCTCCTCGAATAGCGCGTGGTAGTCATTTAGGTTGAAACCGAACAAGGGGAACGATTCGGTGAACGAGCCGCGACCTGCGGTGATCTCGGCGCGCCCGTTCGACAGCGCATCGATGATGGCGAAGCGTTGGTAAACCCGAACCGGATCTTCGCTCGACAGGACGGTAACACCCGTCCCCAGGACGATTGAGGACGTTCGGGTAGCGATACCCGCGAGGACCGTGTCAGGCGCGCTCACGGCGAAATCGTCGCGGTGGTGTTCACCGATGTGGATCGCATTGATACCCAATGAATCGGCAAGGACCGCTTGTTCAACGAGATTCCGAAGGACCTGCCCCGCGGTTTCGGGTGTGCCGTCATCCTTGTGCGTCATGTCACCGAAGGTGTCGAGCCCGAATTTGATGTCGTCGATGTTTATCGTCATACCTGTTCCCAGTTGTGTCAGTGTGAACTTATTCCCTATGGCTGCAATCGGGTGACGTTCCAGTCGTCGCCGTCCCGGTCGAACGCGATTCGATCATGCATGCGGTTCGAACGGCCCTTCCAGAATTCCATTCGAGTGGGGACGATGCGATAGCCACCCCAGTGTTCGGGCCGCGGCACGACATCATCGTTAGCGAATCGCTGGTCGGTCTTCTCATACTGTTGGTCAAGCGCATCACGAGACGCGATAGGTCGGGATTGTTCGCTCGCCCACGCAGCGAGTTGCGAACCACGTGGGCGCGACTCGAAGTAGTCATCCGATTCCGTCACCGAGACTCGCTCGGCGCGACCTTCGATAATTACCTGGCGGTACATCGAGTACCACCCGAAAACCGCGGTGACGGCGGACCCGCCACCGATGGCGTCCCCCTTGCGCGACAAATAATTGGTCGCGAACAACAAGCCCGAATCGAGACCCTTGAGCAAAACAGTTCGAGCAGTCGGTCGTCCGGAAGAATCAATGGTTCCGAGCACGAACGCGTTGGGCTCGTAAATCTCGGCCTTTTCGGCATCCACCAGCCACGCCGCGAGCTGGGCGAGCGGATCGCCGACCATGTCGGTCTCGCGCAATGACGCCTGGCCGTAGTCTTCGTGACGCGAAAAGGAATCCATGCCCCCATCTTCGCATCACCGCGACTAGACGCGAAGTCGGCGCGAAATCTCGACGGCCGTCGCGTGTGCCTCTTGTGCGAGTTGTTCGATGCCTACAGTTCCGGCGGGGAAGGTCAATGCAATTGATGCGATCGGCCAACCGACACGATCTACAACGGGAACTGCAACGGATTCAAAGCCGGCGGTGATTTCACCGTGTTCTGTAGCGAAGCCGCGTTCGCGCGCCAACCGCAACACTTCGCGCAATTCGCGTCGAGTCATAGAAGCGTCACCGCGATCAGTCAGCGATTCGTCATTGGGGTACAGTGCCAAAACTTGCTCGCGCGACATCGCCGCCAGCATCGATCGACCGCTGGCCGTGAGATGGGCGGGAAGCCGCACGCCGACGTCGGTGATGAGCGATGGTCGTTCTGGCGCCCGGCCTTCGACGACATAAACAACATCGCGACCGTGTAACACCGCGAGGTGGGCATTCTCTCCGACGGAATCAGCCAATCGGGTGATGAGGTTTCGCCCAACCAGCGCAAGGGGCTGTTGGCGCAAGTAACCGGTCCCAAGATCATGCGTTGCGACTCCGAGAGCCCAACGACGATCCCCGTTGACGACGTACCCGTGTTCGAACATGGTGGTAAGAAGGTGGTACGTCGTTGACCGCGGTATGTCGAGCGCAATCGAAATGGTCGCAGCCGGGACACTGCCTCGCTGACGGGCAAGAAAACTGAGTATGCGAAGTGCGCTGTCCGCTGCAGGGACTTGCACTTTGTCTGACATACCAGACAGAATAGCGCTTCGAGCCGATGACAGACGTGCGCTCTAGGTGTGTAATCGAGTTATGGTCGTCATCATCGGAACAGGTCCGCTCACCGACAACGAGCTCATCCGCATCGCACGCCACGGCGACGACGTCGAACTCGATGCCGCGGCCGTCGAAGCGGTTGCCGCCACACGGACCGCGATCGAAGCGTTGGCGAACGACCCAGACCCGCACTACGGAATCTCGACCGGGTTCGGCGCGCTTGCAACTACGTTTATCCCCGAAGACCAGCGAGCGCAATTACAGCGTTCGCTCATTCGTTCGCACGCGGCCGGAACAGGACCCGAAGTCGAGACCGAAGTCATTCGCGGCTTGATGGCCCAACGCCTGTCAACACTCATGACCGGCCGCACAGGAGTGCGACCCGTGGTTGTCGAAGCCTACGCTGCCGTGCTGAACGCAGGGCTAACCCCAATCGTTTATGAATATGGTTCGCTCGGTTGTTCTGGCGACCTTGCTCCGCTCGCCCACTGCGCACTTGTCCTCATGGGCGAAGGTCGAGCGCGAAACCGCCACGGTGACGCCATGGATTCTGCGCATGCACTCACCATCGCCGGAATCACACCGTTAGAACTTAGGGAAAAAGAGGGCCTAGCGCTCATCAACGGAACCGACGGCATGACCGCGATGCTGGTGTTGGCGATTGACGACATTCGCCACTTGCTGCGTGTCGCTGACATCGCACTATCGATTTCAGTCGAGGGCCTTCTCGCGACCGACAAGGTTTTCGCCGATGACGTGATGACTCTGCGCCCACACCCGGGTCAGCGGGCGGCTGCCCGGAACATTCGCGCACTGTTGAACGAAAGCCCTCTGGTTGCCAGCCACGCCGGCCCCGAAGACACTCGTGTCCAGGACGCGTATTCGATTCGATGCGCCCCACAGGTTCACGGCGCCGCCCGCGACACCGTCGACCACGCCGAGCGCGTCGCCCGCCACGAACTGGCATCTGCGATTGACAACCCCGTCGTCACAGTTGACTACCGAGTCGAATCGAACGGGAATTTCCACGGTGCCCCCGTCGGTTACGTCCTCGACTTTCTCGCGATCGCCATTGCTGACGTTGCATCGATGAGCGAGCGTCGGACCGACCGCTTCCTCGACAAGACACGAAGCTATGGGCTTCCCCCGTTCCTCGCGCACGAAGCCGGCGTCGATAGCGGATTGATGATTGCGCAGTACACCGCAGCCGGAATCGTCAGCGAAATGAAACGCCTCGCTGTACCCGCATCGGTCGACTCGATTCCGTCTTCCGCCATGCAAGAAGACCACGTGTCGATGGGTTGGGCGGCTGGGCGGAAACTGCGTCGTGCCATTGACGGCCTCTCGCGGGTTCTCGCCATCGAAATCCTCGCAGCATCGCGCGGTGCGGCCATGCGTGACCCGAAAGCATCCGCGGCAACAGGGCCGATCATCGACCTTGTCAACGCGGCTTCGGGAGGACCCGGTCCCGACCGATTCCTCTCTCCTGAAATTGACGCTGTTGTCGCACTTGTCCAATCGGGACAGATTCTTGCGACAGCGGAAAAAACCACTGGCACACTCGACTAAAGGACTAACAGATGGCCATCATTCCCGTAGGCGGTTCGGTTCCCGGACATGAGCCGCGAACCGTTCGCGCGGCGCGCGGCAGCAGCATCTCAACGAAGCACTGGTCGACCGAGGCCGCCAAGCGCATGTTGATGAACAACCTCGACCCGGATGTTGCCGAGCGCCCCGACGACCTTGTCGTTTACGGAGGCACGGGCCGAGCAGCCCGCAACTGGCTCGCCTTCGATGCCATCGTGCACGCCCTGGACACACTCGAAGCCAACGAGACGCTCCTCGTGCAGTCGGGCAAGCCTGTCGGAATTTTCACAACCCACGAATGGGCGCCGCGCGTTCTGATTGCAAACTCGAACCTGGTCGGCGACTGGGCGAATTGGCCCGAATTCCGCAAGCTCGAGGCTGAGGGGCTCACGATGTACGGTCAGATGACAGCCGGGTCTTGGATCTATATCGGCACTCAGGGAATCCTGCAAGGAACGTATGAGACCTTCGGCGCCGTCGCTCGTGAGAAATTCAACGGGACGCTTGCTGGAACCCTGACCCTCACCGGCGGTTGCGGCGGAATGGGCGGTGCACAGCCTCTAGCCGTGACGCTCAATGACGGAGCGGTTCTCATCGTGGACGTCGATGCGGAACGCCTTCAGCGCCGCGTCGATCACGGCTACCTCGACGAAATGACCGACGACATCGATGTCGCCATCGAACGTGCGTTGGATGCAAAAGAGAAGCGAATTCCTCGCTCGGTTGGACTAGTCGGCAACGCCGCGACCGTTTTCCCCGAGATGCTCGAGCGCGGAGTAGCGATTGACATCGTTACCGACCAAACGAGCGCGCACGACCCACTGTCTTACCTTCCCGAAGGTGAATCCCTCGCAAACTGGCTCGGGGACGCGGCCAAAGACCCGGAAGGATTCACCCTTCGTTCGCGAGCAGCAATGGCCAAGCAGGTCAAGGCGATGGTCGAGTTTCAGGACAAGGGCGCTGTTGTGTTCGATTACGGCAACTCGATTCGGCGCGAGGCTGAATTGGGCGGATACGACCGAGCGTTTGATTTCCCCGGATTCGTTCCGGCCTACATCCGTCCACTTTTTGCCGAAGGAAAGGGTCCGTTTCGCTGGGTTGCCCTGTCCGGCGACCCCGCAGACATCGCCGCGACGGACAAGGCGATCCTCGAGCTGTTTCCCGATGACGAACACTTGAAGCGTTGGATCACCAAGGCCGGCGAAAAAGTCCATTTCGAGGGACTTCCGGCCCGTATCTGTTGGCTTGGATACAAGGAAAGGCACCTCGCCGGTTTGCGTTTCAACGAGATGGTCAAAAACGGCGAGGTCAGCGCGCCCATTGTCATCGGGCGCGACCACCTCGATTCCGGTTCTGTCGCCTCGCCCTATCGCGAGACGGAAGCGATGCTCGACGGCAGTGACGCCATCGCCGACTGGCCGTTGTTGAACGCGCTACTCAACACGGCAAGTGGAGCGACCTGGGTGTCGCTCCATCACGGCGGGGGCGTCGGTATTGGTCGATCGATCCACAGCGGGCAGGTGCTCGTTGTTGACGGCACCGACCTCGCCGCCGAAAAGGTTTCCCGCGTGTTGGTGAACGACCCGGGATCCGGAGTCATGCGTCACGTCGATGCGGGCTATGAACGAGCCAACGACGTCGCTCGCGAACGCGGACTTCGCGTTCCGATGTGGGAGATTTGAGTAGCCTGAACGCATGACCACGCTGCTGCGCAACATCGGGGAACTTGTCACGAACGACCCGCGGTGGGGAGACCGCTGTGGGATCCTCCATGATGCAGCCATCGAGTGGGCTGACGGGATTGTCACTTGGGTCGGCGCTGACAGCGAAGTCACGGAACGCATGAACGGGGGCACCGAGGTTCTCGACGCCCTAGGACGCGCAGTAATCCCCGGCTTCATCGATTCACACACCCATCTCGCGTTCGCCGGAGAGCGTTCGCTCGAATTCGCGTCTCGGATGGCGGGAAAGCCATATTCGGCTGGCGGAATAGCCACCACGGTTGCGGCAACGCGCGCAGCGTCCGATGACGAGTTACGCGACCTTCTCCGTGATCGGGTTGCCGAGATGCGCGCTCAAGGGACGACGACAGTCGAGATCAAAACCGGTTACGGGCTCACCATCGAACACGAAGTTCGATTGGCAAAAATTGCCCGCGAGTTCACTGAGTACGTCACATTCCTTGGCGCACACGTTGTCCCAGACGAATACCGCGGAAACGAGGACGCCTACGTCGACCTGGTTTGTACCGAAATGCTCGACGCAGTCTCTCCGTTTGTAACGGCGATCGACGTGTTTTGTGAGGACGGAGCGTTCTCTGTCGAACAGTCCGAGCGAATCCTCGCTGCCGGGACCGAACGGGGATTGCGCACTCACATTCACGCCGCACAACTCGGACCTTCGAAATCGGTGCAGATGGCCGTCTCACACGGAGTCGCGAGTGTCGACCACGGCACGTTCCTTTCCGACGCCGACATTCGCGCCTTGGCCGAATCCGACACCGTCCTCACGTTATTGCCCGGATCCGACTTCTCGACCGGCCAACCCTATCCCGACGCCCGCAGGCTCGTGGATGCCGGAGTCACCGTCGCGCTCGCAACGAATTGCAACCCTGGCTCGTCCTACACGTCGTCGATGGCGTTCTGCATCGCGATCGCTGTCCGCGAGATGGGCATGACCCCGACCGAAGCGTTGTGGGCGGCAACTCAAGGCGGTGCAAATGCTCTCGGGTCGACCATTCTTGGGAACTTCGGAATCGGCTCGAGCGCTAACGTTGTCGAGCTCGATGCGCCAAACCACATCCACCTCGCGTATCGCCCCGGCGTCAACCTGGTTCGACGAGTCTGGAGCTAGCGCTCAGCAAGACCCGCGAGGGCTTCGAGCACGCACAGCGCCGTGAGCCGAATTGTACGACCGTCCTCGGTGTCGGCGCCGGCATCCACCTCGGCAAGGTCAATCGTGGTGACACGGTCGTCCCGTGCAAAGCCACGCGCGAATTGGCGCATCTCGTATGCGCTGAGTCCACCCGGAATAGAAGCTGGACACGCGGGAGCGACCGAGCGGTCGCACGCGTCGATGTCGAGGTCGACGTGAACGGGTCCGCCGTCGGCACCGGCTATGGCGAGGGCTTCGTGGACCACCGCGTCGACGCCACGGCGGGCGACGTCGTCGCGGGTGATCACGGTGATTCCCCAGTCGCGAACCCGGCGATGATATTCCGATGAGTTGGCAAAATCCGCAATCGCGATCTGGACGACCCGAGCGGGGTCGACGCCAAAATCCTCGACCAGGCGACGTACGGGGGATCCGTTACTCACCCCGTCGCGAACGTCAAGGTGCGCATCGACGGTGATGAGCCCTGCCTTGGCAAGTTGGGTGCCCCATCCGGCAACCGCCACGGGAACAGTGAGCGCGTTGTCACCGCCAATCGCCACTAACAGCCTTGTGCGAGAAACCGCCTCGGAAATCACGCGAACTGCACCCTCCTCATCGCCGTCCGGGTCGGCCACGTCCCCGAAGTCATGGCGGATTAGGCGTGTCGCCGTGTGTGTGTCGGTACCACCCTGAAATGTCTCGGAATAGCGGGGCAACACCGCCCGGACGGCGGCAGGCGTCAGGTTAGTAGAACCAGGAGTGATTGACGTCGAAAACGTCGGGACTCCGATGATCCCAAAATCGACTTCCCCTTCGGGCGCAATCCACCCGCCAGCGCGGGGCCAGAGCGGATCATGGGAAAGTGCCATAAAGGCAAGAATAACGCGCCCGCGATTTAGCGGAACGCTTCTTCGCCTGTCAGCGCTCGGCCGACCACGAGCGCGTGAACCTCGTCGGTGCCCTCATAGGTGCGCACCGACTCGAGGTTCATCATGTGTCGCATAATCGGGTAATCCGCCGTCACGCCATCGCCGCCGAGAATCGATCGAACCGTAGAAACGATACCGACCGCTTCGCGAACGTTGTTGAGTTTGCCGACCGAAATCTGGTCGTGGGCTAGCGTGCCCAAATCTTTGAGTTTGCCAATGTGGTGTGAAAGCAAAACGCCCTTTTCGAACTCAAGAAAGCAATCAGCGAGCTTTGTCTGAGTGATCTGTGTCGCGGCGAGTGGTTTGCCGAACAGGATTCTCTCTTTCGAGAACTTCACCGCGACGTCGATAGCCGCGCGCGCGGCGCCCATGACTCCCCAGATGATTCCATACCGCGCTTCGTTGAGGCACGAGAACGGCGCTCCGAGTCCTTTGGCTGATGGAAGACGAAGTGACTCGGGGACACGAACGTTCTCAAGGTGAATATCGCACTGAATCGATGCTCGCATTGAAAGCTTGTTGGAAATCGGCGTCGCTGTGAAGCCAGGAGTGTCGGTCGGCACGATGAAACCGCGAATGCCGTCCTCGGTGTCGGCCCAAATGATGGCGTAATCGGCGATGTTCGCGATGCCTATCCAGCGCTTGGCGCCGCTGATGACCCAGTGGTCACCGTCCTTGACCGCCTTCGTCAGCATGTTCGACGGATCAGAGCCGCCCTGGGGCTCGGAGAGTCCGAAACATCCGGCTAACTCACCACGGGCCGACGCTGGGAGGTATTCCTGTTTTTGTTCTTCAGACCCGAACTTGGCGATCGCAGACATCGCGAGAGAACCGAGGACCGAGACATGCGTGCGCCACGACGTGTCGACCGCTTCGAGTTCGTAGCACACAAGCCCGTAGGAAACGGCGCTCGCGCCGGAGCAGCCGTAACCCTCGATATGCATTCCGAGCATTCCCAGGTCACCCATTTCGCCGATGAGTTCGGTGCGAAGGCGCTGTATCTCGAAGTCTTCGTCAATCTGTGGTTGGATTCGCTCGAGAGAGAATTTTCGAGCCTTGTCTCGCCAGCCGAGTTCTTCTGCGGTGAACAGCGCGTCGAACCCCATCACGGATTCTGTGGTGGAGAAATTCGACATCCTGGCTCCTTCGCGCCTCTCTAATACATGCAATACTAGTGTTTTTTGCGAAGCGATGAGAGTGGACCTGAGGGGACTCGAACCCCTGACCCCCTGCATGCCATGCAGGTGCGCTACCAGCTGCGCCACAGGCCCTTTCGGGCAACTAGTTCAGATTAGCCTACGGCCGAGATTTCTCACAAATCATCGGCGAAGGTTTCCCGCTCGGGCAGGGTAATCGGGATCACAGGACAGTCGTGCCACAGGCGCTCGAGTCCATAAAACATGCGTTCTTCTTCGTGGAAAACGTGCGCGACGACGTCACCAAAATCCAGCAGGATCCAACGACCCAGGTCACGGCCTTCTCGTCGAAGAGTCCTACTTCCGCTTGCCAACATCTGGTCTTCGATTTCGTCAGCGATCGCTTGAACATTTCGTTCATTGCGTCCAGTGACCATCACGAACGCATCGACAATTCCGATGGGGCCGCTGACATCAAGAGCGACAATGTCTTCTCCCTGCTTGGCGTCTGCTGCAGCCGCGACAATGGCGACGTGGTCGATGGCGGTGGTAGTTGCGGGCACTGAGTTCCTTTAGATGAGTCCGGTGAAAAAAGCGAGTCCAATGAGTGCCGCCACAAGAAGTCCGAGAAACGTGGCAAATCCGGCAGAGATGCCTTGTCCCGCAGAAGAGATCTTGCGATCGACCTTGATCGGGGCCGCCCGTCCGATGATTGAGAGTGCTTCTGTCGCGCGCCGAGGGATTGCGGGCATCCCTGTGAGTGGGTTGGCGTCTACGGCGATCGGCGACGATCGGGGGCTTGACGCAGCCGCGACGACTACAGGGCCGGTGAGGATGATCTCGCCCGTCTTGTCGATCGGTCCCGAAATTTCTCCAGTCGGAAATTGCTCGACATGAAGCGTCGTGGTCGCGGTGTTGGGTTGCCCCACGGTGGCCGACGCGGTAATCCACTCGGTCCCAAAATCCTCATAGCCGTAGTCGTGCGGGAGCCCACTGGATGGTTGCCGACGTGACCGACGTGATGGCAATTCGTCTGCGGTTCTAACCGCAGCGACCGTCTGTGGAACGCCCAACACCCCTTCGGTCGGACGTTGCGCCGCGTCACGAGCTTCGCGCTGTGCGCGTCTGCTCGGGAGTGCGGTGAAGTTGTCGGTCATGTGTGTCCACGATACAACGCATGCTTTGCAATGTACTGAACGACGCCATCGGGCACGAGGTACCAGACGGGCGCCCCAGCGTGGACTCGTGAGCGGCAATCGGTCGACGATATGGCCAGTGCGGGAATCTCGAGTTGACTCACTTTTTCGGTCGGAAGACCAGAGACCGACAACGTGTGACCTGGTCGAGTGACCGCGACGAAGTGAGCGAAACCCCATGCGTCGTCGATGTCTTTCCAGTCGAGGATTTGTTCGATTGCGTCGGCCCCCGAGATGAAGTACAAGTCGGAATCGGGATAAAGGTGCCGAAGGTCGCGCAGGGTGTCGATTGTGTAGGTCGGCCCATCACGATCGATATCTACTCGGGAAACGGTGAAGCGAGGGTTCGCTGCCGTCGCGATCACCGCCATAAGGTAGCGATGCTCCCCCGCCGTGACGTTCTCTTTATGGGACTGCTCACCGGTGGGCACAAAGACGACCTCATCGAGTTCAAAATGAGTGGCCACCTCACTCGCGGCAACGAGGTGCCCGTGGTGAATGGGGTCGAACGTCCCACCCATTACGCCGATTCGTCGGCGGGTGCGTTCGACCGTCACAAAAGGCCTAGTGGTGCGCGGGTTCGCTCGAGCCGCGACGCGGGTTGCGGTGGGCAACGTCGCGGTTCGCGAGAACAACCACCGCGAGAGCAATGAACCCGAGGGCGAAGATGCCTGCCCACACGATTGCAGGGAAGGTAAGAGGCGCAAGTTCTTCCGTGGCGCGGATAACAATGTTCACGATGTTCTCCCTCAAAAGGCTGTTAGGACAAGATTACTCGCGCCACTGGCCATTTCCGCGCACAATCCACTTCGTGCTGGTAAATTCACGCAAGCCCATTGGGCCTCGCGCGTGCAGTTTCTGGGTCGAAATTCCGACCTCAGCACCGAAACCAAACTCACCGCCGTCCGTAAACCGCGTGGATGCGTTGACCATCACAACCGCCGAGTCCACCTCGGCAACAAACTTTTCGGCATTCGCCATATTGTTCGTGATGATTGCATCGGTGTGATGAGTCGAGTGGACGCCGATGTGGTCGATCGCAGCCTGGAGAGAATCGACAACCTTCACCGCAAGGTCGAGAGAAAGATATTCGTGGCCCCAGTCCTCTGCCGTCGCCACGTCGGCGCGGGGAAAAATCTCGCGAGTCGCGTGATCGGCATGGACCGTGACACCCGAATCGACCAATCTCTGCAGAATTGAGGGAATCAACCGTGACGCCGCGTCACGGTGTACGAGCAGCGTTTCCAACGCGTTGCACACTCCGACGCGTTGCGTTTTTGCGTTGTGGACGATGTCACTCGACATCTCAAGTTCTGCGCTGGCATCAAGGAAAATGTGAACAACGCCAGCACCGGTTTCGATCACGGGAACGCTGGAATCGTTGACAACCGCGTTGATGAGCGCGGCGCTACCACGCGGAACAAGAACGTCGACGAAACCGCGTGCGTTCATGAGTCGGTTGGCTCCGTCGCGCCCGAACGAGTCAATCGTCTGAACCGCCGTTCGAGGCAAACCGCAATTCTCGAGAGCCGATCCGATGACACCGACAAGCACCGTGTTTGTGTTTTCTGCTGCACTTCCGCCTCGCAAGATGGCGACGTTACCGCTCTTGAGCAGAATTGCCGCGAGGTCGACTGTCACATTCGGTCGCGCTTCATAAATTGAGCCAACCACACCGAACGGTACCCGAACCTGTGTCAGGTGTAAGCCGTTCGGAAGTGTGCTTCCCCCAAGAACATCACCGATGGGATCGGGCAGGGCCACAATGTCACGCACTGCGCGCGCCAGACCCTCGACGCGTTCGGTCGTGAGCGTGAGTCGGTCGAGTAGCCCCTCTGCCATTCCATCGCCTCGCGAGAGATTCAGATCGTGGGCGTTTGCGGTCACGATGCGATCCGAATTCGTCAATAGCCCGTCGGCTATGGCCTCGAGAACCTGATTCTTGACCGCAGTCGATGTTTGAGCAAGAACAATTGATGCTGCTCGCGCATCGTCGAGAATCTGCTGGAAGGCGTCGGTCATGGTTGCCAGTTTAGGTTGCGCGGCCTAGCGGGAAGACGCCTCGAACCACGTTCCGACCGAATCACCCGACAACGCCGGTCCGATGTTGGCTGCTGACGTGAGGATGACAGGGACCCCCGCGTGCGTTGCATGCAGGGCCGCGGCGATTTTAGTTTCCGCTCCACCGGTGCCGACTCCTGCAGAACCGATTGACCCGATTTCGATTCCCGACAAGTCGTCTCCGAAGGTCACGAATTCGATCATCTCTGCACCGGGTTCCCCCGGAGGGTGAGAGTACAACGCGTCGACGTCACTCAGCAACACCAAAAGGTCTGCGCCGACGAGTTCGGCGACCAACGCCGCGAGTCGGTCGTTATCGCCAAACCGAATTTCGTGCGTCGCGACCGTGTCGTTCTCATTAACAATTGGGAGGAACCTGAGTTCAAGAAGTTTCTCAATCGCGGCCTTTGCATTCTCGCGCGTCGCATCGGATTCGAGGTCGCCAGAGGTCAACAACACTTGAGCCGCGACAATTCCAAATCTGTTGAGGCTGTCTTGATATCGGACCATCAGCATCGTCTGGCCGACTGCGGCAGCGGCCTGTTCGGTGACGAGATCATTTGCTGGACGAGCGGAAAGACCGAAATGAGGAAGCGCCGTGGCGATTGCCCCACTCGACACGAGCACGACGTCTACCTTGCGCGCGTGTGCACCAGCGAGAGCATCAACGATTGTCGCCAACTGGTGAACATTGTCACCGCTAATCGACGATGACCCGACCTTGACAACGATTCGCATCGCTGCGGTAACGTCACTCCGCTTTTCCACCATCGCCCTCTTCCGACCACAATCCTGCTTCGCGTTCGCGTTCCAATTCCGCACGGGCGGCTGCCTTCGCGTCCATGCGTTCCTTGTACGACTTACGGCGATCCGACGTCGTTGCCCGATCGCTCTCGTGCAATCGAGCATCGGTACCACGCGGACTAACCATCATTTCGGCAGCACTCGTCATCGTTGGTTCCCAATCAAACACAAAACGATCACCGTCGCCAATGTAGACGGTGGCTCCCGGAACCGCACCAGCCTTGTAGAGATGGTCGTCGAGGTCGATCTTGGCAAGACGGTCGCTGAGATACCCGACGGCTTCCTCGTTGTTGAAGTCGGTCTGTTGGACCCAGCGTTCAGGCTTGACTCCACGAATTCGATAGGTCACATCGTCACCTCGGTGCTCGACCAGCACGTTCAGTTGCTTCTCGTCAACCGCGCGCGGGCGAATAACGATCCGCTGGCGCGATTCTTCTGCAGCGAGTCGCTCAGCGCGATCGGCTCCGACCATCTGGCCGATTCGAAGAGTGAGGTCACGAAGACCAGCTCGCGTTGCCGCCGACACCGCAAAGACCTCATACCCGAGCGCCTCGAAATCGGCGCGAACTAGTTCGGCAAGGTCAGCGGCTTCGGGAACGTCAATCTTGTTGAGGACGATGAGTTGGGGGCGCTCGATCAGCGGAATCGAACCGTCGGGCACGGGGTAGGCCGCGAGTTCCGCACGGATGATGTCGAAGTCGCTCATCGGATCGCGCGCCGGTTCAAGAGTTGCGCAGTCGATCACGTGAATGAGGACGCGGCATCGTTCGACGTGTCGAAGAAAGTCGAGTCCGAGTCCTTTGCCCTCGGAGGCGCCCGCGATGAGTCCAGGGACATCCGCAATCGTGTAGCGATACTGTTCGACGTCAACGACCCCAAGGTTGGGATGCAGAGTTGTGAAAGGGTAATCGGCAATTTTCGGTTTAGCGGCCGAAACAGACGCGATGAGCGATGATTTTCCCGCTGACGGGTACCCGACCAGGGCGACATCGGCGACGGTCTTGAGTTCGAGAACGATGTCACCGTCCCACCCGAGCGTGCCAAGGAGGGCGAAACCGGGTGCTTTACGTTTGAGCGACGCGAGGGCCGAATTCCCGAGACCGCCCTGACCGCCCGGTGCCACCACGTATTCCATGTCCGGCTTGTCGAGGTCAATGAGAACCTCGCCATCGACGTCCTTAACCACGGTTCCCACGGGTACGGGGAGCGTCAACGATTCGCCCTTGTGCCCGCTGCGGTGGTCGCCCATTCCGAAACCACCGTTTTCGCTCGAACGATGCGGGCGATAGTGGAAGTCGAGGAGGGTCGTGACTTGGGGATCCGACACGAGAATGATGTCGCCACCGTTACCACCGTTGCCGCCATCGGGACCAGCAAGAGGTTTGAACTTTTCGCGCTTGACCGACACACAGCCGTTGCCGCCGTGTCCCGCTTTGAGGTGAACAGTCACCTCATCGATGAACGAGACCATGTGTCACCTCCTTCTCCTGCGAAAATACGACAAGGCGGGCCGAAGCCCGCCCCGCCGAGTAAAAAACTTAAGCGCTCTGAACGATGTTGATGACCTTGCGGCCACCTTTTGCGCCGAACTGAACCGAGCCTGCTACGAGAGCGAAGAGAGTGTCATCGCCACCTCGGCCAACGCCTGCACCCGGGTGGAAGTGGGTTCCGCGTTGGCGGACAATGATTTCGCCAGCCTTGACGACCTGGCCACCGTAGCGCTTAACCCCGAGGTACTGGGGGTTCGAATCGCGTCCGTTGCGAGTGGACGACGCTCCCTTTTTATGTGCCATGTCGCTTTTCTCCCTCGACTACTTGATGCTCGTAATTTTCACGCGGGTGAGGTCAGCCCGAAAGCCCTGACGCTTGTGGTACCCGGTCTTGTTCTTGAACTTGTGGATGATGATCTTGGGGCCGCGAAGGTCTTCGAGGACCTGTGCTGTGACGGTCACCTTTGCAAGAGCTGCGGCGTTCGACTCGATTTTGTCACCGTCCACGAGGAGGACCGGAGCGAGTGAAATCGATCCCTTGTCATCGGCCTTGATTCGGTCGACAGTGAGAATGGTCCCAACTTCGACCTTTTCCTGTCGCCCTCCGGCGCGCACAATCGCGTAAACCACGGTGATGTCCTTTCGAAAACCCAGTGCGGGCCTGAATGTTGGCATTGCGCACCAAGGGTCAAGAATAGCCGAATGGTGCCGTTGAGGCAAATCCTGTTAGTCGGCGCTCGTCGGTTCGTCGGCGGAGGTGTCCGAGGTGGCTTTCTTCGTCGCCCGGCGGGGGCGGCGGGCGGTTCGCGCACCAGGTTCTGGCGGCTCGGGAAGCGAATCGAGAAGCGAATCGAGGTCCGCAATCGACCTTGTTTTGCGGGTCACTGGTGAGCCTTCGACGCTGTCGTGGTTGACGGTTGCCGTTGCGATCGCGGCAAGCGCGCTCCGAGCGCTATCGGTGATTTCGTGAGTCCCTGTCTGCCCACGCTGCTGTTTGGGCTGAGCCGCCTGTTTCCCGCGCCCGCGACGCGATGCGCCGGGTTCGGGTGAACCCTCGACTCGAGCTTTTCCAACGGGTTCATGGTGAATAATCAACCCACGACCAGCACACACCTCACACGGTTCGCCAAAGGTTTCGAGCAGTCCGAGTCCCAGTTTCTTTCGAGTCATTTGGACAAGACCGAGGCTTGTAATCTCGGCAACCTGGTGTTTGGTTCGGTCTCGTGACAAGCATTCGATGAGTCGTCGTTGGACCAAATCGCGATTGCTTTCCAGCACCATATCGATGAAGTCGATGACCACGATTCCACCGATGTCTCGCAACCGAAGTTGCCGAACAATTTCTTCGGCCGATTCGAGGTTGTTCTTCGTCACGGTTTCTTCGAGGTTGCCCCCCGAACCGATGAACTTGCCTGTGTTGACGTCGATGACCGTCATCGCCTCAGTGCGGTCGATGACGAGTGAACCACCCGACGGCAACCACACCTTGCGGTCAAGCGCCTTAATGATTTGCTCGTTGATTCGATAGGTGTCAAACGGGTCGGTTCCATCGTTGTGGTCGATGATTCGTTCGATCAAATCGGGGGCGACCTGAGCCAGATAATCCGAAATAACAGTTTTGGCTTCGTCACCGTGAATGATGATGTTCTGGAAATCTTCGTTGAACACATCGCGGATGATTTTGACGAGAAGGTCTGGTTCGGAGTGAAGCAATACCGGGCCGTTACCCTTGTCGGCTTTCTTCTGAATCGCATCCCACTGGGCGGTGAGGCGCTGGACGTCGAGAGTCAGTTGTTCTTCGGTCGCCCCTTCGGCAGCCGTGCGCACAATGACGCCGGCGTTCTCTGGCAGGACCGTCGCGAGGATCTTTTTGAGACGTGTGCGCTCGGAATCCGGCAACTTGCGTGAAATGCCGTTGATCGAGCCGCTCGGAACGTAAACGACATATCGTCCGGGGAGGCTGACCTGACTTGTCAGTCGCGCACCCTTGTGACCGACCGGATCTTTCGTGACTTGAACGAGGATCGGGTCTCCTGATTTCAAGGCCATCTCGATCCGTCGAGGTTGGTTGGCGTTTTCTTCCGTCGCTGCTGCGTCCCAGTCAACTTCACCCGAGTACAAAACCGCATTTCTGCCACGCCCGATGTCGACAAAAGCGGCCTCCATCGAGGGCAACACGTTTTGCACCTTTCCGATGTAAACGTTTCCGATAATGCTCGACTCGGTCGAACGCGCGACATAGTGCTCAACGAGGACGTTGTCCTCGAGAACACCAATCTGTATGCGACCATCCTTGCTGCGAACGACCATCTTGCGGTCAACGCTTTCGCGGCGCGCGAGGAACTCTGTCTCTGTTACAACGGGGCGACGTCGCCCAACGTCACGTGAAT
This sequence comes from Gulosibacter massiliensis, assembly GCA_945949175.1. GTDB lineage: Bacteria > Actinomycetota > Actinomycetes > Actinomycetales > Microbacteriaceae > MWH-TA3. The sequence continues at coordinate 35,455 of CAMFDU010000008.1, forward strand.
CCCGTCGACGCTGCCGCTTGGCTTCAATCCGCGTCGAACCTCGGATGCGCTGCGGTTCGTTGCTTTGTTCGGGTTCGATATAGACACGTTCGACACGTTCCGATCGCTCTACGCGATTTCCACGTGTGCGTCGACGAACGGACGGACCGTCGTCGTCCATTGGCCGACCGGATCGAATCGGGATGAATTCGGGCGCGGGTGGACGAAACACGAGTTGCATCGGGTTTTCGAGGACAATCGGCTCAAAGGCCGACTTCGTCTCGCCAGGAGTGCCGGCGTTGGCCGAGGCCGTCTCGTCAGACTCAACGACATCATCGGCGGGATCGACACCAGACGTTTCCGCAACCGGAGCTGCGAGAGTTTCAGGGGCCGTGAACGGCGACGATACGTAAGCGTTCGAATCAAAATCTGTTTTTTTCACCATTTTCTGGTGCACCTCTCGGTGATTTCTTTCGAAATCTCATTCTGTGAAGCAAAGCTTCAAAACTGTTGTGTGACCGCATCGATTGACGCAATCCGCGCACTGTCACTACGCGCGGAACTGACTATCCGCTCAAATCTTTCGATTTCTAGCCCGGTATGTCCGGAAAAGTCCTGCGCGATAAACGCGCATCCCCAGTATAGCCCGATTGACGCGCCACGGACGTGCGAACACGGCCGGAGGGGCGATAATGGACAAGTGAATCCCACCTTCCGCGGCCGATACGCGCTCGGCGCTTTCATCCTCGTTTTCGGGTTGATTTCGGCGTGGGCCGCGCTGACGCTGTCGACCGAGGGTTACTACTTGCTCAAGGACGGCACGCAACCGTCGTGCAACATCAACCCCTTCTTCAGTTGTGGCAACGTCATGCAATCCGAAGCAGCGCGAGCGTTTTTTGGTGTCCCCAATTATTTCTGGGGACTGATCGGGTGGGGTGTCGTCTCAGCAACCGGCGCTGGCATGCTCGCCGGCGCAACCTACGCCCGTTGGTACTGGCGCGCGTTCGCCGTCGGCATGTTTGTCGCCTGGTTCTTCCTGATGTGGTTGTTCTTTTCCGCCGTATATGACATTGGCTTCCTTTGCCTTTATTGCATGGTCACGTGGGCGACACAATCCATCATGTTGTGGATCGTGCTGCCGTGGCTTCTGCGCGAGAAACTCTTGTTCGACAGCGAAAAGCTGTCCCGAATTGGCGCCGCGATTTTGCCCTTCGCATGGTTGTTACCCGTTGCGAATATCGCCGGAATCGGACTCGCGATTATCGCGCAGTTCCCACTGCTTGTTCCGATGCTCGTGAACGGGTACTAAAACCAGAGCGCGAGCTCACGGGCTGCCGACTCCGGTGAGTCGCTGCCGTGCACGAGGTTCTTCTGGACCGTGAGTCCCCAATCGCGGGCGAGGTCGCCGCGAATTGAGCCCGGTGCGGCAAGAGTCGGGTCGGTGGTTCCGGCCAGAGTGCGAAAGCCCTCAATGACACGATGGCCTCGAACCTTGGCGGCAACGATGGGGCCGCTCGACATGAACTCGACAAGAGGTTTGAAGAATGGTTTGCCCTCGTGCTCTGCGTAGTGCGCTGTCAACAGCGCGCGGTCGGCGGTGAGCATGCGCAGATCAGTAACGACGTACCCCTTTGCCTCGATTCGGCGAAGGATTTCTCCGATGAGGTTGCGCTCGATCCCGTCCGGCTTGATAAGCACGAGGGTGTCCTGAAGTTCGGTCATTGTTGTTCCTTCCGACGGTCAAGTTGTTGTCCCTTGACGAGGCAATACGTGAAAAAGATGATGCAGACAAGCCATGCCAAACCCCAAATCGGCTCTGTGACCACGGGCAGCGCCAACAGTGCTTGTGATGCGTACACAATCGGGTGAAGTCCACGGCGCAGTGTTGCCTGGGCAAGCACGAGCATGGCGATGAGCAGGACTGCGCTGACGAGCACCTCGAGCCAATGTTCTTTGTGCAGTCCCGCCATTGCAATCGCGCCGAACAACACCGTGGCCATTTGAACACCAAACGCAACGCTCAGCAGTGATTCCGTTGCGCTTCGCTCTCGACGTTCGCTCATGTCCAGTTCTCCGTTCGGGCGAGGGTGATGGTGTCACCCACAAGAGTGATACTTCCCGTGACCATAATCGCATCTGACGGGCCACACATCGACTTTGCCGTATCGATCGCCGCAGAGAGTGTCGGTTCCGCACTAACCCGATCGGCATCAACGAGTGCGGAAACGATGTCCGAAAAGTCGTTCGCTTGCATGGCACGATCCGAGCTGGACTGCGTGCAAATGAACCCCGCGACCACAGGATCGAGCGCCTCGATGATTCCGCGCGCGTCTTTGTCGTCCAGGACTCCAATTACACACCACATCTTTTCGAACGGAAGAACGTCTCGAATCGCGGCAGCGAGCGCGGTTGCTCCGTGAGGGTTGTGCGCCGCGTCGACGATGATGGGAGGATTCGCGGCAAGGTACTGAAGTCGACCGGGGCTCGTGACGTTCCCCAGCGCGATGCTAAGCAGGTCGTCGGGGATTGGGCGCGAACCGTTCCCAAATAGCGATTCTACCGCCGCGATTGCCAGCGTTGCGTTAAGTGCTTGGTGACGTCCGTGTAACGTCACCGGAACGTCGCGATAAGAGGCAGCGCGACCACGAATCTGCATCACTTGCCCACCTACAGCCGAGACGCTTGACATCAGTTCGAAGCCCTCGCCCTCGACAAAAACTTCGCCCTCCATAATCTGGGCGGCCTTGACAATCTCTGCCAACGCGTCGGGCTCTTGCGCGGCGGTAACGACGATGCTGCTCGGCTTGATGATTCCCGCTTTTGTTCGAGCAATCTCAGTGACGGTGTTCCCTAGGAATTCGGCGTGGTCGATTCCAATCGGTGCAAAGACCGCGACATCAGCATCAGCGACGTTCGTTGAATCCCACGCGCCACCCATGCCGACTTCGAGCACGGCAACGTCGACCGGCGCATCGGCGAAGGCGGCAAGTGTCAGAACGGTGAGCGTTTCAAAATAAGTCAGCGGAACTTCACCGTTGGCAATGAGGTCCTCGTCGACCATATTGATATATGGCTCAACGTCTTTCCAATTCTCGACGAATTTTTCGTCGCTGATGGGTTCACCGTCGATGACGATTCGTTCGGTAACGAAACGCAGGTGCGGGCTCGTCATGAGCCCTGTGCGAAGGCCGTGCGCACGGCACAGAGCTTCGATCATGCGCGAGGTCGATGTCTTGCCGTTCGTACCCGTGACGTGAACGATCGCATACGACTGTTGCGGATTGCCCAAATACTCGACGGCCTTGCGAGTCGCATGCAGCCGCGGTTGAGGTGCTCTTTCTCCGATTCGGGCGACGAGCGATTCAAAGATTGCGCCGACCTCGGCACGGAAGTCGGTCACGCCTTTTCCAAACCGACGCGAATTCGTGCGCCGTCACCGACCTCGGTGGTTCCCGACGTGCCGTCGACAAACTCGAGTTCCGTCGCGAGGGTCTCGCCGGCGATGAGATCCTGATGGGTGCGCATCGCGACAATCGTGACGGCATCGCTTTCGAGTTCGAGGCGAACGCGGTCGCTTACGTCAAGGCCAGCGTCTTTGCGAGCCTGCTGCACCGCGCGAACCACGTCGCGGGCGAGACCTTCGGCGGCGAGTTCCGGGGTCACGACGGTGTCGAGTACGACGAACCCGGCGTTACCGAGGAACGAGACGGCAACCGCCTCGTCCGCAACATCGAGGACGAGGTCGTATTCGCCCGCCTCTAGTGCGATCCCGCCAGCCGTGACGACATCACCGACGACGGACCAGTCCCCCGCCTTCGTCGCGGCGATGACCTGCTGAACCTGTCCACCAATTCGTGGACCTAGGGCCCGCGAGTTGACAGAAAGCCGGCGGGTGATTCCGTATTCACCGATAGATTCCTCGCGAAGTTCGACAACCGTGACGGTCTTGACATTGATTTCGTCGCGCAAGATGTCACTGAACTCGGGAATCGTTGGTGCCGCAGGGACGACGACCGTGAGGTTGGCTAACGGTAGCCGCACTCGCAGTCCCTTTGATTTGCGAAGCGCCAAAGCAGCCGACGCAACCTCGCGAACTCGGTCCATCGCCAATACAAGCGCTTGGTCTGCGGGAAACTCTGCAGGGTCGGGCCAATCCGTGAGGTGAACGCTTTCTCCGCCGGTCAATCCGCGCCAGACCTCTTCGGTCACGAGAGGCGCGAGCGGCGCTGCGATGCGACATACGGTTTCCAGGACCGTGTACAGCGTGTCAACCGCGTCGCGATCGTCTCCATCCCAGAATCGGTCCCGCGAACGACGGACGTACCAGTTGGTCAATACGTCGGCGAAATCGCGAATCGACGAGGCAGCCATCGGGCTGTCCAAGGCGTCGAGGTCGGTCGTTACCTGCTCGATGAGTTCGCGGGTCTTGGCCAACAAATATCGATCAAGAACGTGGGTCGAGTCTGTTCTGCGAACGGCGTCGACGTCGCCCGCATAGAGAGTGAAGAAATAATAGGTACTCCACAGCGGCAAGAGGAACTGGCGAACGGATTCACGGATTCCCTCTTCGGTGACGACGAGGTTGCCCCCGCGAATAACACTCGACGACATGAGGAACCACCGCATCGCGTCGGCCCCGTCGCGTTCGAACACTTCGGACACGTCCGGATAGTTCCGCAGCGACTTGGACATCTTTTGACCGTCGTTACCCAACACGATGCCGTGGCTGATCACGTTGGTGAACGCGGGTCGGTCAAACAACGCGGTCGAAAGAACGTGCAGGGTATAGAACCAGCCCCGCGTCTGACCGATGTATTCAACGATGAAGTCGGCGGGGTTGTGTGTGTCGAACCACTCGCGGTTCTCGAACGGATAGTGAACCTGGGCGAACGGCATCGAGCCTGAATCGAACCACACGTCTAGTACGTCGGTGATGCGGCGCATCGTTGATTTCCCCGTCGGATCGTCAGGGTTGGGGCGGGTCAGTTCGTCGATTGCTGGTCGGTGGAGGTCAGTCGGTCGGACCCCGAAGTCAGCTTCGAGTTCGTCGAGTGACCCGTATACGTCGATACGCGGGTACTCCGGGTCATCGCTCTTCCATACCGGAATCGGACTGCCCCAATAACGATTGCGGGAAATCGACCAGTCGCGAGCCCCGCTGACCCATTTACCGAACTGACCGTCTTTGACGTTGTCGGGCACCCAGTTGATCTGCTGGTTGAGTTCACCCATGCGGTCGCGGAATTCGGGGACGCGGATAAACCACGACGAGACGGCCTTGTAAATAAGTGGGTTGCGGCATCGCCAGCAGTGCGGATACGAGTGGTCGTAAGACTTTTGTTGGACGAGTCGACCGTCAGCCTTAAGTTTTTGTGTCAACGGTTTGTTGGCGTCGAATACGTGGAGTCCCACGACGTCGGTCACCTCGGGCAGGAATTTGCCCGAATCGTCCACCGAGACGATGACGGGAATTCCGGCCGCCGCACAGATGATTTGGTCGTCTTCACCATACGCAGGGGCCTGATGGACGATACCCGTACCCTCACCAGTCGCAACGTAGTCGGCGACAAGAATCTGCCACGCGTTTTCCATGCCCTCGGCGTCTGCGTAGTAGTCCCACAGGCGCGTGTAGGTGATTCCAGCGAGGTCGGAACCAATAAAAGTTGCCGTCACGGCAACGTTAGCCGCTGCAGCATCGTCGAATCCGAGTTCCGTGGCGTACGCGCCGACCGTGTCCGCGGCCAAGAGGAATTTTTCGCCGTTGGCCGCCGCTCCGTTGGGTCCGGCGGGCACCACGACATACTCGATGGTCGGACCGACCGCGAGCGCCGCGTTGGTGGGCAGGGTCCACGGTGTCGTGGTCCAGGCAAGAGCAGAAACACCAACGAGACCGAGGGCTTCAGCCTTCGCCCCGGTCATCGGAAAAGTGACAGTGACCGACTGGTCTTGACGGGACTTGTAGACATCGTCGTCCATGCGCAGTTCATGGTTGGACAAAGGGGTTTGGTCTCGCCAGCAATAGGGCAAGACGCGGTATCCCTCGTATGCCAGACCCTTGTCGTGAAGTTGCTTGAACGCCCAAATCACGCTCTCCATGAACGTGATGTCAAGCGTCTTGTAGTCGTTTTCGAAGTCCACCCAGCGCGCTTGACGAGTGACGTATTCTTCCCATTCCTTGGTGTACTTGAGTACTGATTCTTTGGCGGCGGCGTTGAAGGCGGCGAGACCCATTTCTTCGATCTGGGACTTGTCGGTGATTCCGAGCTGGCGTTCGGCCTCGAGCTCGGCGGGAAGTCCGTGAGTATCCCACCCGAATCGGCGGTGAACCTGCTTGCCACGCATCGTCTGATAGCGGGGGAACAAGTCTTTGGCGTACCCGGTCAGAAGGTGGCCATAGTGCGGCAGACCGTTGGCAAAGGGCGGCCCGTCATAGAACACCCACTCGTCACAGCCTTCGCGGTTCGAAATCGATTTACGAAACGTGTCGTTTGTCGCCCAGTACGCAAGAACATCGTGCTCGATCGCGGGGAACGACGGTGATGGCTGAACGCCAGCAGTGTCGCGGTGTCGGGGGTAAGTCATGGGTCTCAATTCTATGCGTGCCACAGGAGTAGTCTTGGCTCAATCCGAAGGAGGATCATGGCCGCGAAATCTGTCTCTATGTCTACTCGTCCCCTGCAGGGGCTCGCCTTGGTTATCAGCATTGCTGTGCCGTTCATCATTGGTGGACTTGGTGCACTATCGACTGACGGGAATGTCGAGGGCTGGTACGCAGATGCGAACGTTGCGCCATGGACACCACCGAACTGGGTGTTTGGTCCCGTGTGGTCGGTTTTGTATGTGTTGATTGGTGTTTCGTTCTGGCGAGCGTGGCGCATGCCCTCGAGCCCCACCCGAACCGCCGGAATTCGATTATTCGTTTGGCAGTTGGCACTCAACGCCATCTGGACGCCGATTTTCTTCGCGGGCTACCCGCTGATTGGGCCTATCGCGTTCTGGCTCGGAGTCATCATCATCCTGGTCATGGATGTACTGGTGTGGATGACAATCGTGAAATTCAAAGATGTCGACATTTGGTCGGCCCGCTTGCTGATTCCCTACGAGGCGTGGCTGTTCATCGCGTCGACACTAAACATTTATCTCGCATTCGCGAACTAGCACCAGGACGCCACGTCGGCCGGCGGGCTGATAGATTTGTGCGGTACATGTGAGGCAGCCATACCCGCTGCCGCCGATAGTGAAAGAGGCTTCCATGCCCCGCGAAATCCCCGACAAGCCGGCCCTCGAAGGGCTCGAAGCGACCTGGGGTGAGGTCTGGGAACGCGAAGGAACCTACGCGTTCGATCGCGCGAAGGCGGTTTCACTAGGAAAAGACAGCGTATTCGCAGTGGACACTCCACCTCCGACAGCGTCCGGTTCGCTGCACATCGGTCACGTTTTCTCGTACACGCACATGGACCTCGCCGCCCGCTACCAGCGCGCCAAGGGAAAAGTCATCTTTTACCCGATGGGGTGGGACGACAACGGACTTCCGACTGAACGTCGCGTTCAGAATTATTACGGCGTCCGCTGCGACCCGACGTTGCCTTTCGACCCTTCGTTCACACCACCCCTCGAAGGCGGCGACAACGCGTCGAGTAAAGCGGCCGACCAGGTGCCGATTTCGCGACGAAACTTTGTTGAACTCTGCGAGAAGTTGACCGTTGAAGACGAAAAGAAGTTCGAAGAACTCTGGCGAACTCTCGGCCTTTCAGTCGACTGGTCGCAAACGTACCGCACGATTTCGGACGAGTCTCAACGAACCGCTCAGCGCGCGTTCCTGCGAAACCTGTCCCGCGGCGAGGCTTACCAGGCCGATGCTCCGACCCTGTGGGACATCACGTTCCGCACGGCGGTCGCCCAAGCGGACCTTGAGGACAAGGAAGTCCCTGGTGCGTATCACCGTGTCTCGTTCCACACGCCCGACGGCGGAACAATCGATATCGAGACAACCCGCCCCGAGATGATTCCCGCGTGCGTGGCCCTCGTCGCAAACCCCGACGACGAACGCTACAAACCGTTCTTCGGCACCACCGTTCGCACCCCCCTCTTCGATGTCGAGGTCCCGGTCCTCGCCCATCCGCTTGCCCAAATCGACAAGGGAAGCGGTATTGCGATGATTTGTACGTTCGGTGACGTCACTGACGTCATTTGGTGGCGAGAACTGAGACTGCCGACCCGCCCGATCATCGGATTCGACGGCCGCGTCATGAGCGAACCGCCCGCCGGTATCGACACGGACGATCAGCGCTCGGTCTACGCCGAACTCGCCGGAAAGACTGTGTTCTCGGCGAAGGCACGAGTTGTCGAGATGTTGAAGGAATCGGGCGAGATGATCGGCGAAGCCCGCCCCATCACCCATCCCGTCAAGTTTTTCGAGAAGGGTGACAAGCCCCTTGAAATCGTGACGACCCGTCAGTGGTATATCCGAAACGGCGCGAAAGACGAAGACCTTCGAGCGCGTCTGATTGAGCGAGGACAACAAGTCAACTTTCACCCCGACTTCATGCGCGTGCGTTACGACAACTGGGTCGGTGGCCTCAACGGCGACTGGCTCGTGTCGCGACAGCGCTTCTTTGGTGTGCCGATTCCCGTGTGGTACCCGCTCGACGGCGAGGGAAACCCCGTTTTCGACTCCCCCATCGTCCCGACCGAAGACCAGTTGCCCGTTGACCCATCGTCGCAGCCCGCGCCGGGATACGACAACGCCCAGCGTGGTGTCGCTGGTGGCTTCATCGGCGAGGTCGACGTCATGGATACCTGGGCGACCTCGTCGCTGACCCCCCAGATCGCTGGCAAGTGGGGCGAGGACGACGAACTCTGGAACCTCGTGTTCCCCTATTCGCTTCGGTCACAGGGCCAAGACATCATTCGTACATGGCTGTTCTCGACCGTACTTCGCGCTGAGCTCGAACACGGCGTCGCACCATGGGAACACGCCGGAATTTCTGGATTCATTGTCGACCCCGACCGAAAAAAGATGTCGAAGTCGAAGGGTAACGTCGTGACTCCGCAAGGGATGCTCGACGAGCACGGTTCCGACGCGGTTCGATACTGGGCGGCCTCGAGCCGACTCGGCACCGACGCGGCGTTCGACCCCGAGAACCCCAAGCAAATCAAGATCGGGCGAAGACTCGCCATCAAGGTGCTTAATGCGGCGAAGTTCGTCTATTCGTTCCCGCACACCGAGGGCGCCCCGATTACCGAACCGCTCGATATCGATTTGTTGCGACGCCTTACCGAAGTCGTCCGCACCGCGACCGAGTCGTACGACAAATTCGATCACGCCCGCGCGCTCGAAGT
>CAMFDU010000009.1 GCA_945949175.1 Gulosibacter massiliensis
GATATTGGTGATGAGTCCAATGGAGGTCGGATACACGACGAATGATCCATCTGATTCATCGGCTTCAATGACAAACTCGGGATCATTCCCGAGACCGGATGACGCTCCCAGGTTTGCCAACACACCGCCGTTGACGAACGACGGCGAGCTGCCTAAACCGAGCAGTCCCGTCACGATCATCGCCGTCGACGTGGTTTTTCCGTGGGCTCCTGCCACGGAAACCACGCGATGGTCGCGAACGAGCCAGGCAAGTGCGAGTGCACGATGAAGGATGCGGACTCCGTGGTCGATTGCCCAACGGTATTCAGGGTTGTCCTCCCACAACGCGCCAGTGACAACGACCGTGTCTGCCTCGCGCACCGATAGTGGCTCGTGGCCAACCTGAACATCTATACCATCGGCTCGGAGGGCCGACAATGTTTGCGACTCAGCCCGGTCGGATCCGGTCACGACTAGGCCGCGTGCGTGGAACATCTTTGCGATGCCGCTCATCCCGCTGCCGCCGATACCAATGAAATGAACGCGCCCAAGTTCGTTTGGAAGCTCAACGCTAAGGTCGGGTGCGATCACGGCTCAACCCTAAGCCCGTGATTCAGAGATCGCGCTGAACACCATGTCCGCGAGCCGCTCAGCCCCGTCTCGAATGCCCGCGGCGGACGCTCGGTTAGCCATTGTTCGACGCTGTTCACCGTTCGCCAACAGCGGGATAAGTGAGTTTCGTACCCACTCCCCCGTGAACTCAGAATCTCGACAGATGATTGCCCCGCCCACCGCGACGAGGTCGCGCGCGTTCAATTCCTGCTCGCCGTTTCCGACCGGATACGGCACAAAGACTGACGGAATACCCAAACCAGCCAATTCGGAAACGGTTGCAGCCCCCGATCGAGCGACGACGAAATCTGCAACCGCTAGGGCGAAATCCATTCGGTCGCAATACGGCAATGGGTGATAGCCCGCGATTTTCGGATCAACAAATTCTCTCGTTTCGCCAACGGTGTGCAGAATTTGCCAGCCCGCTGCCGTAATGTCTCGCGCCGCCGCAGCCACCGTTGCGTTAATGCGTGCCGCGCCGGTTGACCCTCCCGTCACCAAAAGGACTGGTCGCGTCGTGTCGAGCCCAAAGTAACGAAGCGCCTCGGCACGAATTGCATCACGGTCGAGGCTCGCAATCTCGACCCGCAGCGGCATCCCCGTCAGATGTGAATGTGGAAGTCGCGTGTTCGGGAACGTCACCGCGACGTACCGTGTCATACGAGATCCCCACTTGTTCGCGATGCCCGGCAGCGCGTTGGCTTCGTGAATCACCAGTGGAATACCTGCTCGACGTGCCGCGAGGTACGCGGGAGCGGCCGCATAGCCGCCGAAACCAACCACGATGTCGACCTTCCGTGCGGCAATGAACATCCTCACGCGACGAACCGCGCGCAGGAATCGAGCAGGGAAAGCAAAGGTCGCAAGGTTCACACGGCGCGGAAAGGGAACCCGTTCGATTGTGAGCAGTTCGTAGCCTCGTTCGGGGACCAGTCGTGATTCGAGACCCTCGGCGGTTCCCAAAACCAACAGCGTTGCATCAGGCTCTCGTGCGCGAATCGCATCGGCGGTCGCCAACAACGGATTAACGTGGCCGGCCGTGCCCCCGCCAGCGAGCAAATACACGGTCATCCGTAGCGCTCCTCATGGCGAACACAACTGATGACCACACCAATCGCGAGAAAGTTGGCGACGAGCGCAGATCCACCAGAAGAAATGAACGGCAATGGCACTCCGAGCACCGGCAAAATGTTGAGGACGACGGCGATGTTGACGAAGGCTTGGCCAATAATCCACACAAAAACGCCCCCGATAAGGACCCGCGTTAGTGGCTGGGGGAACTCTCGAACCAGTCGAATCAGCGTAACCGCGAGGGCGAGAAAGAGCACAATCAGCGCGATTGCGCCAAACATTCCCAACTCTTCGCCCACAATCGCAAAGATGTAGTCAGAATCTGCGTGTGGAAGCCACGACCACTTCGATCGTGAACTGCCCGGGCCAAGCCCGAACAGTCCCCCGGACGATAATGCCCAAAGTCCGTGCATCGTCTGCCAACACACCGTCTCGTACTGTTCGGGTGTGCACCCCTGGATCCACGCGTCGAACCGCGCGCCACGGTTTGATCCGCCAATATTCAGGAGTCCGAATGCTGCCAATGCCGAAATAATGGCAAGCGCCCAAATTGTCAGGGACGGTAAACCCGCAAACGCGAGCATTCCGAGAACAATGAGGCCCATAATCATGGTGGTGCCAAGGTCACCACCCAAACCGACCATTCCGATGGGGATTCCAACCCAGACCAGCGGTTGAATCCAGCGTTGAAGTGGCTCATCAAGCATGTATTCGTTGTCGTGAATCCACGACGCAAACCAGAGAATGACAGCGAGTTTGAGGAACTCTGACGGCTGGAAAGAGAAAAATCCAACATCCAGCCAGTTGCGGTTGCCGCCGTATTCTGTCCCAACTGTGAGTACCGCAAGTTGCAGCACAAAACCAACACCGACGAAAAGGTTGCGGTTTTTGCTCCAGATCGAGACCGGCCACCGCGCGATAATTAGGCACATTGCCCCGCCGACCACCGCACTCGCCGCCTGCATGAACCCATCGGCGAAAAAATTCCCCCCATTGCTCAAACCACTCGTCACGGACGATGCAGAAAGCACCATGAAAATCCCGAACAGCACCAACAAAGCCGTGACGGCAATCAGCGTTGTGACGATTGGCGAATCCGTTGCGAAAGGGTTTCGGAGTTGTAAGCGGTTTGGTCGCAGACTAGTCATCGGTCAAACCAACGTGGGAACGAACGGCCGCCTGAAACTGACGTCCCCGGTCGGCATAGTCAACGAATTGATCCATCGATGCGGCGGCGGGTGCGAGCAACACGGTGTCACCCGGCGAGGCGTTCATCGCCGCCGCCGACACAGCAGCGTCCATCACGTTGTCTGTGTCAATTTCGATAAACGGAACATCCGGAGCCCACGCAGCCATTACTCGTCGGGGCTCGTCGCGGTCGATTCCGATGGCGATGACGGCGCGAAGTCGCGATCGATGCGCCTGCACCAGCTCATCAATTTGTGTTCCCTTGAACATCCCGCCGACAATCCACACCAATGATGGGAATGACCGAAGTGACGCATTCGCTGCGTGCGCGTTGGTGGCTTTCGAATCGTCGACCCAGGTCACACCCCCGTATTCGGCCACCGTCTCACACCGATGGTGGTCAAGTTGGAATGAATCCAGTCCTGCAGCAACATCTGCTGCGGACGCACCGACAGACAATGCCATCCCTGAGGCGGCGAGGATGTTGAGAATCATGTGTGGAGTTGCGAAACCAATTTCTGCCAGGTGATCGACCGTCGTCAATTCTTGAGCGTTGTTTCGTCGATCGGGGACAAACGCTCGGTCAACGAGTATGCCGTCAATTGTTCCCAATTCACCGGTGTCCGGCGTGACTAAGCCGAATCCGATTGCCTCGCAACCTTCTTCAACATTCGCGTCGCGCACGAGTGCCTCGGTTACCGGGTCAATTCTGCTGTAGAAAACCGACTTGCGAGTGTTGTGATAGGCGGCGCCTTTAGCCGCTCGGTACGCCTCTGCTGAGCCGTGCCAATCAAGATGGTCGTCCGCAATGTTAAGACACGCACTTACCAAGGGGCGAAGGGCCCCTTCCCCGACCGTGGGCAACCAATGCAATTGGAAGCTTGAGATTTCGACGACAAGGAACTCAAAACCAGTTGGGTCGCGAACCGCGTCCAACACTGGAACGCCGATGTTTCCGACCGCCGCAACGCGAAAGCCGGCTGTTTCTAAAAAGTGGGCTGTCAGTTGAGTCGTTGTGGTCTTACCGTTGGTCCCCGTGATGAGAAGCCACTCTGCGGCCAACACTTTGTCTCGGACTCGCCACGCGAGTTCGATGTCACTCCAGATCTGAATCGATTGGGTTCCAGCCCAGGCAACGATTGGGTGTCGCGGAGGAATGCCCGGGCTGACAACAATGATGTCAGGTGCAAAAGCCGCCGCGAGTGCCACCATCTCGTTCTCATCCGTCGTGATCGCATAATTGACGCCGATGACGTCAAGAATCGCAGTGTGTTCGCTGGACGCTCCGGCCGTGACGACCAAGGATTCACACCCGAGTTCCCACAGGGTGTCGGCGACAGAAAAGCCCGTTACTCCAAGGCCCACCACGAGGACCTTCACGCCCTTCCAATCAGCGTTCCAACTTGTCAAGCCGGACAACCGTGACATTACTGGCTCGCCCATTCGAGGTAGAACAACCCGACACCTAGACCGACTCCGAGTGCGGCAATCAGCCAAAATCGAACGACAACGGTGATTTCGGCCCAGCCCTTCAGCTCGAAGTGGTGATGGAGTGGGCTCATGAGAAAAATGCGCTTACCTTTTGTCACTTTAAAGAAGGCGCGTTGGATAATGACCGACCCCGCCACGATAACGAAAATCGATCCGATGAGGATGATGAGAAGTTCAGTTCGGGTCAAGATGGCGAGCGCAGCGAGTGCCCCACCGAGCGCCAATGAGCCAGTATCTCCCATGAAAATTTGAGCGGGGGTTGTGTTCCACCACAAGAACCCCACGGTACTTGCGGCGATGGCTGCGGCAATGGCGACAAGGTCCAGGGAGTCGCGGGCTTCATAGCACTTATAGGCAACTTCGGGGTCCAATGCTGAACTGAAGCATGACTGGTTGAATTGCCAGAATCCAATGATGACGTACGAGATTACCGCCAGAATCGCGCTACCCGACGCCAAACCATCGAGACCGTCGGCGACATTGACTCCGTTCGCGGTGGAAATGACAATGAGGTTCGTCCACAGCACGTAGAGGACTACGCCGACGATTCCGCCAATGACGGCGAAGTCGAGCCACGGTATGTCGCGAACCGCGCTGATGGCCATCGAGGCAGGGGTGATGCCGTTTTCGTCGGGGAAATTGATGGCGAGGAGTGCAAACACCGTTGCGACGAGGGCCTGCCCGAAAACTTTCGCCCAACCTCCGAGACCCAGACTTCTCTGCCTTCGTGTCTTGGTGTAATCATCAATGAATCCGACGATTCCCATTCCCGTCATCATGAAAATCACGAGAAGTCCGCTCAGCGTCGGCGGATCTTGTTCGACAAGGTGTCCGAGAGCGTAGCCGACGACCGCACCGAGAATGATGACGATTCCGCCCATCGTCGGGGTCCCCCGCTTGGTGTGGTGGCTTTGTGGCCCGTCATCGCGAATGAACTGCCCCCAACCGAGGCGATCGAACAACCGAATGAATGCGGGTGTCATGAACAGAGAGAATGCGAGGGCAAAGCTGGCACCAAAGAGCACGGACCTCATGGCCGGTCCTCCCTCAGTCGTTCCACAACGTCTCCCAAATCTGCGTCCACTCCTCCGGTGACCAAAATCGCCACCCGAGGTCCCCGCAGACTCACAACTTCATCGTAAGCGTGCTCAACCCCGAAAACAGGGATTGACTCTCCGCCCCACGAACCTTCTTGCTCGGCAGTCTGGTGCATCCTGCGGGCACTCTCGCCCACCACAATCAGGTGGTGCACATTGAGTCGCACGCTCATGATCCCGAGGGTGTCCAGTTGTTCGGCCACATCACCCCCCTCAATCAGACCTGCCACGTGAACGGTGTCGTAACCATCGACACGCAGTTCAGCGAGTTTTCGCTGTGCGACGCGAACACCCTCAAAGGTGGTCTCGGTGTGGGCGTCGAGCAGGAGCGTTCCATCCGGCAGTTCGGACATAATCACAGTGACCAACCCGCTTCGGCCAAGGCGGACCGAGCAAGTTCGCGGGCCGAATACCGCGTTCGCTCTCCGCGGATGTCCCGGTAATCCTGGTGCCCGGGCCCGGCCCACAAAATCGAGTCCCCCTCTCTGGCAAGTGAAACAGCGAGCCGAATGGCGTTCTCCGGCGGCGATTCCTCGTAAATCTCAGGACCATCCGCAACAGATCGCGCCGCTTCGAGAAGATGTGCGCGAATGGATCCGGGATCTTCGAATCGAGGATGGTGGTCTGTGATGACGAGAATGTCGCACCCCTCGGCCGCAACGCGGGCCATATCGAATCTCTTCGACGCGTCGCGGTCACCGTCCGCACCGAAAACCATGATGGTTCGACCCGTCGTGAAACGTCGAACCGCCGCCAGTGTGTGCTCAAACGCGTCTGGTGAGTGTCCGAAATCGACATATACATTCGGCCCGTGGTCGCCCGACACCTTTTCAGTTCGTCCCGGTAAATAGGTTTGAATTCCATTGTCGCGTTTCAGCGCGGCGGCAATCACATCAGGGTCATATCCCGCCTCTATCAGCATGACGAGAGCAAGCCCAGCGTTCGCAGCCATGTGGCGGCCGATGACCGGCTCACTCGTCGAAATTGAAACTCCGTCCGCCGAGGTCAAGGTGAATGCCGTGAAAGCTGGGTCGTCCTCTGTGACCTCAACCTGCCAATACGCGGACGCGTCACCGGTTGATGAGATCGTGGTGACCGGAATATGAGACTCATCGACGATGCGTTGCCCCCAAATAGTGTCCAGCGAAACTACTCCGCGGCGGGCAACATCGGGTTGGAAAAGTGCACGTTTCGCCCGGAAATAGTCCTCCATGTCCGAATAGTCATCGAGGTGATCATGTGAAAGGTTGGTGAATCCCACAACGTCGAATCGGATCCCGGAAACGCGATTGTGCGTTAACGCCTGAGCCGAAACTTCAATGACGACGGCACGAACGGTGGCTTCTTTCATCCGGGCAATGAGCGCATGTAATTCGCTGGCCTCGGGTGTCGTCAATCGCGAGACGAACTTCTCTCCTGCGATGTGCCGTTCCGCTGTTGTCGACAGTCCAGTGGCAATTCCCATTTGACGCAAAACTCCTTCGAGCAGATACGCCGTTGAGGTTTTCCCATTCGTTCCCGTAATGCCAAAAAACTGAGGAGCATCGCTGTCGGTTCGGTAGACCCACCGAGCGATTTCGCCGAGCGATGCGCGCGGTGATTCGACAATAACAATGGGTAATCCACACTCGGCTGCAATCGCCGCGCCGTCATCATCCGTGAGAATTGCGACAGCACCATTTGTGCGAGCTTCGGAGGCGAACTCTGCGCCGTGGCGGTTCGCGCCGCGAACTGCCACAAACATGTCGCCTGTCGTCACCTCCCGAGTCATCACGGTCAATCCGGAAACTTCTACACCGCGCAAATTGCCGATCGATCGAAGTCCAAGCTCCGATACCAAAATATCCAGCGAACGTGGGCTGACGTGTTCCGGTCGAATAACGGGCGGGATGTTTCCGGTCACGCGTCGATTTCCTTCACCATTCGATCGGCCAGTTCTCAGCTTTCCCAGTGGACGGCGGGACCCGGTAGTACTTGAGCGCTTGCCCCATGAGTGTAGCGAACGAGGTGGCCGCCGCGAGGGAGGTTCGCTCATATTCGGGCAAGCCAAAGGTAACAACGATGGCAAACTTTGGGTCTTCGGCTGGCGCGACGCCCGCGACCGAGATGATGCGATCATCGGTGTACGCGCCGTTCCTGGCCACTTCTGCTGTTCCGGACTTGATTGCAATGCGATATCCCGGAACACCCACCAAAGTTTTGAGGAAACCAATTTTGGCCACCGTTTCCATCATGGAGATGGTTTGGGTCGCGGCTTGTGCCGACACCACCCGCACGCCTTCTGTCGGCGGTAAGTCAACGACCGTCCCGTCCGGTTTTTCACAACCGGAGATAAGCGTGAGCGGTTGACGAATTCCCTTGTTTCCAAGGGTTTGGTAGACGCTTGCAATCTGCGCACTCGTCATCGTGATTCCTTGACCAAAAATTTCGGTGTGCTGTGTCACGTTATCCACCACGTCGGGAGTGGCGATATACCCCGAGTCTTCACCAAGGAAATTGACTGCTGTCTTCTGTCCAACGCCGAAGGAACTCAGAATGTCGTATCGCGCTTTCTTGTTGAGATTATTGGCCATAACATTAATCCCAATGTTGGAGGAGTTGACGAGAATGCCCGTCGTTGTCCAGCGCTCTGTGCCATGCGCGAATGAGTCGGAGAAGTATTTTCCGTCCGCCAGTTCGAAACGCCCCGGCACAGTGAACTGGTCCGATGGACTCACCAGACCCTGGTCCATCATGGACGCGATCGTAATCGGCTTGACAACCGAACCGGGTTCATAGGGTGACGCGAACAGTCGCGCGCCCATGTCATCGATTTTTGATCCATCGACGTTGTTGGGATCGACGCTTGGCCAGTCAGCGGCCGCCAAAATATGACCGTCTTCAATCCCAACAATGAGGGCGGTCGCCCATTCTGCTCCGAGTTCTTTGCCGCGTGCACTCAATACTTTTTGAGAAAACCATTGGAGGTCGGAATCAATCGTGAGGTGAATCGTTCCGCCGTCAACGGGCGCTGTTTGCTCGAGCGTTGATCCGGGAATGCGAATTCCATCGCGCCCCTTCGCATAGGTCAGTATGCCGTCCGTTGCTGCTAAACACGCGTTGTTTGCGAGTTCGATGCCCGCAAGCGGTCCATCTGTTCCCATAAACCCGACTAGGTTGCCGCCGACGGCACCACGCGGATAGGTTCGGGTTGGGCGAAGATCGTAATAGACCCAAGGGATACCTAATTCCTGAATTTGGCGCAGGACAGCAATTGTCACGCCCTTCACTAGATACGTGAAGTCTGCGCCGGGATCTTTCGTGATGGCCACGCGTAAATCCGCGACCTTAGTGTCAGTAATCTCGGCGATTTCTGCGAGAGCTTGCTCGACAGTGACCGCCGCATCGTTGCGAACAAAATCCACAGCGTATCGAGGTGACGCGGTGATGTCATATCGTTCGACGGTTGCGGCCAGAACGACACCGTTCGCATCGACAACGTCGCCTCGAACTCCGTAAAGGATGCGGGACATGGTGCGGTGTGTCTCTGCTTCACTGTTGAGCTTTTCCGCGTCAACAACCTGAATTACAATCAACCGTCCCACAAACAACACCGCCACAAGAAAAACCGTTACGAGAAGAAAGCCGATCCGCCGAGAAAAATCTGAGGAACGATCCATTCCTTCCGCTCCTCCTCGGTCAGCTTCAGTGAGTATTCGGCGCAGGTATTCCTGACGTCGATGTGACGGTCGTGGTTGTCTTGACCGAGTCTGCCCCAACCGATACTTGGTCTATTGATGCCACGCCACGAGCGGTCGACGCCGGGATAAGTGTGGCCTCAAGCGAGTTGGCGATGTTTATCTGGTCGATTGACCCACGCTGGACCACGTTTGGGTCCCCCCAAACTTTGCCGTCACTGAGGCGGAGGTAGGCAGGGCGGGAATTCGAGACCATGCCGAGATTTCGGGCGACAGTCGAAAGGTGCTGTGGTGAATTGAGAACGTTGAGTTGTTCGCCAATGAGCTGTGCATCTCGCCCCAAATTTTGGCTCTCTTTTGCCAAGGCGGCGATGGCGTAGGCGTTGGAATCGATTGCAACTGTCAAGAAGAGCCTCCCAACGATGAGGAGCACGATGGACACAACAATTATGGTGACGTTGCGGCCAGTGAAAATTGTGCGAATCTTTGCGGCTGTGTTCAGTGTTGGAACAGCACGAACCCTCGAAACGGGTCGCAGGTGCGGAACCGATCGTGGCATGCTCGAAACCGTCGGACGCCGCGTCGCGTGTTGTGTCGAATAGCTGGCGTGGGTCAGCGTGCTCATGCGGC
This sequence comes from Gulosibacter massiliensis, assembly GCA_945949175.1. Classification (GTDB taxonomy): domain Bacteria; phylum Actinomycetota; class Actinomycetes; order Actinomycetales; family Microbacteriaceae; genus MWH-TA3. The sequence continues at coordinate 9,746 of CAMFDU010000009.1, forward strand.
CGTGTCCAATCGTTCGATCGCGCGAAACTTGACCGATGCAGCGCGAGAATTTCGAGAAATCTCGTCCACACCGGCGGTTCGCGCGCCGGAAAACACCAATCGATATCCAGCGCGAAGCGCAACCGGAACGACGGGAAGAGAGTGCGGTGCGGTGGACGTGCTCGCCGCGGCAAACGCAACCTTGACGATTCGATCTTCTAGAGAGTGGTACGACAGGACGAGAAGGCGTCCTCCGACGGCGAGCGCTGATAGGGCGTTGTCAATGGCCTTACGGAGGATGGAAAGTTCCCCGTTTACTTCGATCCGCAAAGCCTGGAATACCCGTTTCGCCGGGTGTCCGGCGTTCTTGAGCGCATAAGGTGTGGCGTCGTTCAAAATCCGCACCAACTGTTCGCTGTGGACAATCGGGTGCTCGCGTCGTTCGGCAACGATGGCGCGGGCGTAGCGTGGCGCCAATTTTTCTTCACCGAAGTCGCGGAAGATTCGAATGAGTTCTCCCTCGTCGTATTCGCGAAGGATGTCTGCGGCGGTCTGCCCCGTTGTTTGGTCCATTCGCATGTCAAGCGGCGCATCAAACGCATAGGCGAATCCGCGATCGGACTCATCAATCTGCATCGATGAAATTCCGAGATCAAGCAGAATGCCGTCTGCCGTTGTGCGATGAATGGTCGCGAGGGCATCAGAGATGTGGTCGTACGTGGTGTGAACGGCCACGAATCGCGGTCCGAAGGCTGCGAGTCGCTCGTTTGCGAGTCGAATCGCAACCGTGTCTCGATCGATGCCCACCAACGTGACATTGGCAAAGCGGTTGAGTATCGCTTCACTGTGTCCACCGAGTCCGAGTGTTCCGTCGACAACAACAGAATTTGGCGCAGAGACAACAGGTGCGAGAACGTCGAGACACTCTTCGAGCATTACGGGCGTGTGTGTCGGAGTATTCATAGTGTGTCCGGTGGTCGCGATGATCCGATTCCCTTCCGCTACCTGCCGTGGGGAAGTACTTCAGGGGCGGCGGGGAGTCGCATCATCGCGGCTAGAAAAATCCCGGAATCACCTCCTCCTCTGTGTCGCTGTAGGCCTGTTCCTTTTCGGCGTAATAGGTGGCCCACGCATCAGCGGCCCAAATCTCGGCGCGGCTTCCCACGCCGATTACGACTAGATCGCGACCGAGCCCGGCGTATTCGCGAAGTTGTCCGGGAATCATGACCCGGTTCTGTTTGTCCGGTGTCTCGTCGCTTCCGCCCGACAACAGCAAACGCGAATAATCGCGCGCGACTTTGCTCGAAATGGGTGCCGAGGACGCCGATTCGAGCAGTCCCTGAAAAGTTGCACGCGGAAAGACGTAAATGCAACGCTCTTGACCACGCGTGAGAACAATGCCACCAGCGAGTCCCTCGCGAAATTTGGCAGGAAGGATGACGCGACCCTTGTCGTCAAGTTTCGGTTCATACGTTCCGAGCAACATGGGGGCCTCCTTTCTGCCTTACTCGCTCCACTACCTTCACTTTACTCCATTTTGCTCCACTTTACCCCACTCTACTCCACTTTGTGTCGGAAAGTCCACTTTTCGTGTCGCGAACCCGCAATCTGGGCGCAACAAAAAACCCGACCGTAGCCGGGTTTGATGAATTAACTAGAGGTTAGAGTTCGCCGTCGAGACGCCGTTCCCAACGATCGGCGAGCTTTGATTCCGAGCGAGGCTTTGATGCCGGGCGGACCTCCCCGCGACGATTCACTGTCAACATGGCACCAACCATCATCACTCCAAAACCTGCGACACCAACCAACGGAAGCTGCAGGACAACACCAGCGAGCAATCCGCCAACGCCCGCAACAAGAACAAGAACACCAATCGTAATCAACGTTGGGTTCGCTCGGCGAGGTGAGGGATTAACGACATCGGCATTCGTGCCAGAGAGCTGTCGCTCCATCTCTTCCAGGACCCGACGTTCTTCATCGGAAAAGGCCATCTTCACTCCTTCACTTAGTAACAGTGTAAAGCGTGCTTCGCTAGTGTGGAACCGTGAGTTCCCCATTATCCTTCATCGACCGAGTTGCCGAAAATCTCCGAGACGTCGTTGCGCGGTCGCATCGTGAAATCCCTGAGATTGCGGACGACGCGGATGCCCTCACCTCGGTTTCCGAATCTTTCCTTCACGGCGGAAAGCGAATTCGTGCTCGCCTCGCCTACTGGGGCTGGCGCGCGGCGGTAACCTTCGGCGATCTGTCAGTTGACCCCGACAGCCACGCCGAACTAAATCGGGTCGTTGATCTTGCAACAGGGCTCGAACTTTTTCACGCCGCTGCTCTTGTCCACGACGACATCATCGACAACAGCGACACGAGACGCGGTGTCACGACCGCACACCGCCAATTCGAGCAACAACACCGCGACGGTAGCTTCTCTGGGTCGGCAACGAGTTACGGTGCTTCCAGCGCGATATTGCTGGGCGATCTTTTGTTGTCGTGGGCAGACGACCAATTCCTTGGGGCCGCGATCGGCCTAGACCCCAGCGTCGGCAGAGCATATCGCGATGAGCTTCGCACAATGCGTACCGAGGTGACGGCCGGGCAGTTTCTCGACAACCATGATTCCGCTGCGTGGCGCACAATTGCCCAAGACGAATCGGTGGATCGCGCGCAGCGCGTGGTGGTCTATAAATCGGCAAAGTACAGCGTTGAAGCGCCGTTGATTCTGGGGGCAACCCTCGGCGGGGCGGCGCCAGACCTTATATCGGCGATTCGCGGATTCGCTCTTCCGCTCGGTTTCGCTTTCCAACTGCGCGACGACATGTTGGGGGTTTTCGGAGACGAATCCGCAACCGGAAAGCCGGCGGGTGACGACCTTCGCGAAGGAAAACGAACGGTAATGCTCGCCATCGCGAGGCAAAATGCGGATGCGTCGACTCTGACTGTTATCGATGAACTGGTCGGCGATCCCCTTCTCGAGCCGGCTCAAATCGAGATGCTGCGGTCGACGCTTCACGCGACAGGGGCAGTCGCTCAAACAGAGGACCTCATCACACGTTCCAGGGAACGTTCACTTCGCGCACTCTCGCAGATGGGCGTCGACGCATCGGTTGCGCGAGAACTCGGGTCCCTCGTCGAGGCCATCACCGTTCGCAGCGTCTGACCAGACACACCTCCCCCGCCTGCCGCGGTTTAGACCTCTCTCGCCCGAGAATAAGGGAGAGAGGGGGAATCGAAATGGTCGACAACAACGCGTCTGACTCGACATCTCCGATCTTCGAAGGCCTCGTTCCCCAGTTTGACGGGGAATCTCGCCAAACTCGCCGCACAAGAATTCTTGCCGTCGCTGCGAGCGCATTGCCGATCATCGCAACGTCCTGGGTCGCGGGTGCGACCACCGTCACCGAGCTCGATCCGACTCAACAACCTCCGGCGCCCCCAGAGCCCACTCCCGAAGAACTCATGGATGCCACCAGCGTGTTGGGTCACTCGTCCCACGTGGTTCGGGCGGGGGAAAGCCTGAAATCGATTGCCGAAATGCACGGCATACCTACGGCCGCCTTGCTCGCGCTGAACGGTCTCTCGTGGCAAACCGCGGTTCACGAAGGGCAAGAACTCGTCGTAAGCAAAAAACAGCGAAAGTTGGTTAAAGAGCTGAAGAGGGAACTACCGCCCCTCGCCGAAAGCCCCGTGCTCGAGTCCAGTGTCCGCGCCAATGATCTTGGCCGAGCTACAGACGGTGGAGTCGTCACCGCACTGACCCCCGAAATGATCACGAATGCACGCTTGATCATTCAAGTCGGACGCGAACTTGGCGTCCCGAACTACGGAATTGTCATTGCACTCGCCACCGCTGCGCAGGAATCACATTTGCGGAACCTCGACTACGGCGATCTCGATTCTGTAGGCCTATTCCAGCAACGCCCGACATCGGGCTGGGGCACGGTCAGCCAAATCAGAGACCCGCGATACTCTGCTCGTGCGTTTTTCGGAGGTCCCAACTCGCCCACACCAGGCGAAACGAACGGGCTGCTCGATATCCACCGCTGGCAACACATGTCGCTCACCGATGCCGCGCAAGCAGTGCAACGAAGTGCTTTCCCCGAGGCATACGCAAAGTGGGAAGTCAGCGCGTGGAACTGGCTTTTCGAATTGACCTGATGCTGCACGCACGCCAGCGCTGTTACCTCTAACCCCGACATACACTGGAACATATGACCGCTGAATCGAACGACCGGCACGTCGGAACCGTGCTCGATGGTCGATACCGGATTGAATCTCGCATTGCGCGAGGCGGAATGGCGAAGGTTTATCTTGCGGAAGATACCCGGCTCGAGCGTCAAGTCGCCATTAAGATTATGCACGACCACCTCACGGATGATGGCGACTATGCGGTGAAGTTTATTCGCGAGGCTCGGCACACCGCCCGCCTTGCGCACCCGAACATCATGTCGGTTTTTGACCAAGGCCACGTCGACGACACCCTGTACCTCGTCATGGAGTATCTGCCAGGGATGACATTGCGGGATTTGCTCAACGATTTCGGAACTCTCACAGTCGAACAATCTCTCGACATCACGCAGGCAATTCTGCAAGCGTTGTCAGTGGCTCATCGCGAAGGCATTTTGCACCGCGATGTCAAACCCGAAAACGTGATCCTCGTCAATGATGGGCGCATCAAGATTGGTGATTTCGGACTTGCGCGACCCGTGAACAATGCAACAGATACCGGAAAGTCGCTTCTCGGAACTGTCGCATATATCGCCCCGGAATTGTTGACCCGAAGTCAAGCGGACAACCGAAGTGACCTGTATTCCGTTGGCGTCATGCTTTACGAGATGTTGACGGGCGCGCAACCTTTTACTGGCGAGACCCCGATGCAGGTTGCGGTTCAACACGCCCAACAACCGATGCCGCTTGCGTCTGAATCCAACCCAACAGTGAGTCTGGCCGTCGACGACGTCATTCAATGGGCGACGCAGAAAAATCCGAAGGATCGACCCAAGGATGCGCGGTCGATGCTCGACGCCCTCACGCGTGCACTCGCCCAACCCGACGACGCAGCGACACGTGTCATTGATTCCACGCCATCGTCGGAACAAATCGAGGATTTCCGCGAAACACAGCGCGCAATTCCCACAATTCCCCGGTCCGCCCCAAACGGTGGATCAATCGACTCCGGTGATCAGACGCCAATCCGAGTGCGCGGTCGAGGTGCCCGAGTGGTCGCGATTCTGGTCGCACTGCTCTTGATTGGCGGGGGTGGAGGCACAGTGTGGTGGTTCCAGTCCGGGCCAGGAGCGCTCACCGCCAGTGCAGCCGTCGCCGGAATGTCGGTGGACAATGCCACGACTAGCCTGACGGCAGCTGGATTCGTCGTCGTTGACCCTGTTTCCGAGGAGTATCACCCGGACATCCCCGAGGGTTTGGTCGTCGGTACTTCTCCTCAAATCACGGCGGGAATGCCCAAAGGTACCGAGGTGCACCTTGTTGTCTCACTCGGACTCGAACCGATTGCATTTCCCGACTTCACCAATATCACGGCCGTCGCTTTCTCGGCTCAGCTTGCGAAACTGGGGATCGGGGTTGTCGACACGTCGAAAGAGTTCGACAAGACAATCCCCGCGGGTCAAGTCCTCGCTGCATCCCGCGCGGACGGGTCCGCAATCGCTGTCGGCGACATTTTGTATTCAGGCGACTCCGTTCTACTCACGGAATCGGCGGGAAAGGTTCCAACCGTCGTGGGGTTGACCGTTGAGCAAGCAACAACCGTTCTCGAGGCCGTCGACCTCACGGTAAGTAATCAAACAACCGCGGAATACTCAACAACAGTCCCGTCCGGTTCGGTCATCTCGGTAGTGGCGGCCGGTGGGGTCATTCATCCCGGTGGCTCTGTTTCGCTCATTGTCTCGAAAGGTCCGGAGCTTGTCGCGATACCCGGCGTTTCGGGGGTTACCATTGCCGCCGCAAAGCAGTTGCTCGAGAATCTCGGATTTAAGGTCACCGTGGTCTCTGAGATTCCCCAAAAGCACTGGGACAAAAGTTGGGCGGAAGCCGTTTCCACCGATCCAAGTGAAGGCACCGAAGCACCGAAGGGCTCCACCATCGCCCTACAGGGAAAAATCTAACCTCAGTGTCCGAGCGGCATGAGGATAAGCCCTAGAGCTAATCCAAACATGATGAAGGCAATCACGGTGTCCAAGACTCTCCAGAATCGTGGATTCTTGACATACGGAGAGAGCGCTTTCGCCCCATAGGCAAGGCCAAAAAACCAGGTAATGCTCGCCACCGATGCGCCGAGCGCGAACCACCACCGGTTGTCTCCAAACTGTGCCGCCAGAGCCCCGAGGAACACCACCGTGTCGAGATAAACGTGCGGGTTGAGGAGCGAAAAGGTTGCCGCCGCGATGACGGCAGTTCGAGCAGTGCTCGGACCCTTTCCCGAGACATCCATTGATTTGCCCGAGCGGGCATTTTTCAACGAAAGAATTCCGAACCATACGAGATAACCAGCCCCCAACCAGCGCACAAGACCCAAAAGGAAGGGAACCGATTCGAGAAGCGCGCCGAGTCCGGCGACACCGAGGACAATAAGAGTGGCGTCCAGAAATGCCGAGACCATGGCAACAGGAAGCACGAACTTTCCCACTAACCCTTGGCGCAAAACGAAAGCGTTCTGAGCGCCGATTGCCACGATAAGAGTCAGTCCCATGACGAGACCCGAAAACAGCGCTGGCGCGACCGACGTCATGGTATTCGGGCGAGTTCCTCGGCGACGAGGAAGGCCAACTCGAGAGATTGCGTGTGATTGAGCCTGGGGTCACACAATGATTCATAGCGCGAAGCGAGCGTCGCCTCATCAATCATTTCCGAACCGCCGAGGCACTCGGTGACATCGTCACCCGTCAGTTCAACGTGAATTCCGCCGGGGAAAGTTCCAACCTGCCGGTGTGCTTCGAAAAACCCTGTGACTTCATCGACCACGTCATCGAATCGACGGGTCTTGTAGCCGTTGGGGGTTGTGATTCCGTTGCCGTGCATCGGATCCGATACCCAAACCGGTAGCGCATCGGACCCCTTGACGGCCTCCAACAGCGGCGGAAGCGCGTCGCGAATGACCCCCGCGCCCATCCGTGTAATGAAGGTCAGGCGTCCCGGGATTCGGTTCGGGTCCAAGACATCAATCAACTGTCGAACCGTGTCCGGGGTGGTCGAAGGGCCCAGCTTAACGCCGATGGGGTTTGAGATGCGTGAGAAGAAATCAATGTGAGCGCCCTTGAGGTCGCGCGTGCGTTCGCCAATCCACAAGAAGTGTGCCGACGTGTTGTAAGGATTACCCGTGCGCGAATCGATGCGCGTCATCGGTCGTTCGTAATCCATCAACAACCCCTCGTGCGAAGCGTAAAACTCGACACGTTTGAGTGAATCAAAGTCGGCCCCCGCCGCCGCCATAAATCTGATGGCGCGGTCAATATCTTTTGCCAGCGTCTCGTACCGCTTATTGGCGGGGTTTTCAGCGAAACCTCTGTTCCACGAGTGCACCTCGCGAAGATCGGCGAAACCACCCTGTGTGAAGGCACGAATGAGGTTTAGTGTCGAGGCCGCAGTGTGATAACCGCGCATTATTCGGTTGGGGTCTGCTTCGCGGGATTCGGGGGTGAAGTCGTATCCGTTGACGATGTCACCGCGATACGCGGGAAGCGTGACGCCGTCGCGGGTTTCGGTGTCGCTCGAGCGTGGTTTGGCGAACTGTCCGGCCATTCGTCCCATTTTGACAATCGGCATCGACGCGCCGTATGTGAGAACGACTGCCATTTGCAGAATCGTTTTCACACGATTCCGGATTTTATCCGCAGTCGCACTGTCAAATGTTTCTGCGCAATCGCCGCCTTGCAACAAAAACGCTTTACCGCTCGCAACTCGAGCGAGACGATCTCTGAGTTGGTCGACTTCACCTGCGAAAACAAGGGGCGGGAGCTTCGACAGTTCGGAGGTGACCCGAGCTAATTGCTCGGCATTCCCCCACGTAGGTTGCTGGTTGATTGGCAAATCTCGCCACGCGTCCAGCCCTTCTAACACCCCGGGGGCAACGCTCACAATCGGTTCCGTCACAGTCGTCCTATCGCTGTCAAGGACACCAGCCTACCCAACTCTAGGAAACGGACTGCCGAGCGCGTCGGGTGCTCGCATACTCGTCAACGTACTCCTGGCCGGAAATGCCGACAATCTCATGCATGATTTCATCGGTAATCGCGCGAAGAACGAAACGATCGTTCTCGTAGCCTTCAAAGCGCGAGAAGTCGAGCGGGTGGCCAAAAACAACACCAATGCGCTGCACTTTAGGGATCTTAGATCCAATTGGCATGACCTTGTCCGTGTCAATCATTGCGACCGGGATGACCGGAACCCCTGATTCAAGTGCCATTCGCGCGATTCCCGTTCGACCCCGATATATGCGTCCATCGGGGCTGCGTGTCCCCTCGGGATATATCCCTAAAAGTTTTCCCTGCGAAAGGACGGTGACTCCCGTGTTCAATGAGTCCTCGCTGGCCCTACCTCCGGATCTATCGATGGGAAGTTGTCCAGACGCCAGGAAGAACTGTCGAACTAGCCACCCCTTGATGCCATGTCCAGTGAAGTATTCCGATTTTGCGAGGAACACAACCGGTCGACGCAACACGAGCGGGAGGAAGACAGAATCAATGAATGACAGGTGGTTACTGGCAAGAATCGCAGATCCTGTGAGGGGGACGTTTTCAACACCTTTCAGCCAGGGGCGAAAGACTCGAAGCAAAATCGGACCGAGGACCAGATTTTTCACAATCCAATAGAACATGGGTTCAGCCTAGCCACAACGGAGTTACCCGAGACCTTCAATTTGCCGATGAACGGCTAAGCGCGGAACCAGTCAGCTGCCCTGATGTCACGCATCGCCTGCCGTTTGACGTCGGGAGCGAGCCCTTCGATGAATAGTTCGCCGTCGAGATGACCGATTTCGTGTTGTAGTGCTTGGGCAAGTAGCCCTTCGCCCTCAAGTTCAAGTGGATTGCCGTTTCGGTCGTAGCCGGTGACCCGCGCGAACGGATAACGAAGACGCGGGAATGAGAAGCCCGGAACGGACAAACAGCCTTCGTCCGTGAGGACTGGTTCACCGCGCACCTCTGCCAAAACCGGATTCACTATGCACCCAATTTTGCCGTTGACATGAAAACTGAATGCGCGTAGACCGACGCCGATTTGATTGGCCGCAACACCTGCGCGACCCGGAAGCGAAACCGTGTCCACGAGGTCTCGAATCAGAGATTGCGTCGGCTCATCGAAACGCACGATGGGGTCGGTCACACTTCGCAAAATGGGATCACCAAACAGGCGAATCTCACGAACCGACATTATTCCGCGGCAGTAATTCCCTCAACGACGAATGCAGCCAGCAGTTCCGCAGCATCGCGAGTGATTTTGTTCAACTTCGTCCATGTGATGACAGAGCCAGCGGCAATGTGGGCATCATACGGAATTCGAACTACCTCGCGAACACGCGATCGGAAGTGGTTTTCGATTTCGTCAAGTTTGACCAACATCGTTCCCGACGTCGCGGTGTTAAGGGCGACTACTGAGTTGCGAACGAGCTCGGCGTGCCCGTTAGATTCGAGCCACGACAACGTCTCGGAAGCGAGGCGGGCTTCGTCGATAGACCCGCCAGAAACGATGACGAGCGCATTGGCGCGCTGAAGAATCGGTCGCATGACCGAGTGAACGATTCCGGTTCCACAGTCGGTAAGAATCACGGAATAGTAGCGTGACGCGACATCCGCGACGACGTTGTAATCGAATTCATCGAACGCATCAGCAAGGGTAGGGTCTGGGTCGGATGCAAGCACGTGGAGACCGGTTTTGTCGCGACTGACGAATTCGACAAAGTCAGTGAAGGAACCAATCGATGGCGCTTTCAGAACTACTGAACGAATCGTGTTTTTTGTCTCTCGAGGAATTCGCTCCGCAAGAGTTCCACGGTCAGGGTTCGCGTCAATCGCGACGACACGATCCTCGCGGTGCAGAGCCATTGCCATTCCCAACAACGTGGTGGTCGTCGTCTTTCCGACCCCACCCTTACGCGTCAATACGGGAACGTAACGCGTGTCACCGTCGATGGGAGTCGCAATTCGAGAAATGAGACTTTTGCGTGCTCTCCAGAAACGAGAATCACCAAGGTTGACGGTGTGGAAAGTCACTTCGAAAATTGCACGCTGCCACCAACCCATCGGAACGACCGGCTTCACTTTCACATCGAGCAGTCGGTCATCGGTCAACATTGATGACGGTTCCGGGGTGTCGGACACTCCAGAGTGTCGGCGCGAATACACCGCCTCACTATCAACGCTTGTCGCCACAAGCAGTGTCGAATCTGCAGATACCGGAAGTTCAACTGAGACGCCCTCGGCAAATGCCTCAGGAATAGCCGCGGCTTCATCTACCTCAGGAAGGGACGAATCTTTTGCCGCTGCCGATCGAGCCGACGACGAGGTTCGCTTACGTTCAACCACACTGACTCCTTACATGTTTTAGTCGGTGAAGTTTTAGTCTAACCGACAAGCGCGGCGCCCTAGGGTGGTGATCCCCTTTTGTCCGCTCCTAAAAAAGAAGCAACCGACAAACACTCGACAGACAACTTGACGGCTAAGGTTGATTTTGTGCAGGTCGTGAGCGTAAGTTCCCTCAAGGGTGGCGTCGGGAAGACCACCGTGACACTCGGGCTTGCGTCGGCCGCATTCGCGAAGGGGCTTCGCACCCTCGTTATCGACATGGATCCACAATCAGATGTTTCCGCGGCCCTCGCGTCACGCTCTAGCCACGGTTACTCGATTGATTCCGTGCTCAACAACACCAGCAGTTCGGTCGTTCGGCAGGCAGTAGTGCCCAGTTCATGGACCGGACCCGCCGATGTGCCCGTTCACATCATGATGGGATCCCCCGCCGTTTCTGCACACGACAAACCCACGCCCACGAAACAAGATCTCTGGAAACTTGAAGAAGCGCTCGCAACGATCGAATCACAGTACGACCTCGTCCTCATCGATTGCCCGCCGTCATTCAACGGTCTAACTCAAACCGCGTGGACGGCCGCCGACTCTGTGGTCATTATCGCCGAGCCCGGGCTGTTTTCCGTCACAGCCGTTCATCGAACGCTCCTCGCACTTCAGGCAATGCGACTGAAGATGTCCCCGCGGCTGCGCACTGCCGGAGTCATCATCAACCGATTCAGGCCAGATAGCCCCGAACACTTGTTCCGACTTGACGAAATGAAGCAGTTGTTTGGCGATCACATTCTGGAACCGATTCTCGACGAGACCCTAACACTTCAACAATCAACCGGAGCAGCTGTTCCAATCCACCGTTGGCCAGGCGAATCCGCCCAAACTATCGCGCGCTATTTCGACCGCCTTCTCGTGAAGGTTCTAGTCGAAGAGCGGTTCTAGTCGTTTTCTAGGAAGCACGCGAGGCGCGCTTCGCAGCCAGATCATCAATCGAGTCGTCCGCTCGAATAGCGTCAATGGTGATGAGGGTCGTTTCGACCTCACGAAGCACAGCTCCGACGGCAATCCCGAAGACGCCCTGACCGCGGTTGACCAGGTCAATCACTTCATCACTTGACGTACACAGGTAAACCGAGGCTCCATCGCTCATCAGTGTCGTCCCCGCGAGATCTTCGATACCTTCTGCGTGAAGTTGGTCAACCGCGATTCGAATTTGCTGGAGAGAAATTCCGGTTTCCAAAAGTCGTTTGACAAGTTTGAGAACCAGAATGTCGCGGAAAGAATAAAGACGTTGCGAACCGGAGCCATGAGCGGGTTGGACGGTTGGGGCGACAAGTTCCGTGCGTGCCCAATAGTCAAGTTGGCGGTAGGTGATGCCGGCGGCTGTTGCGGCGGTCGCTCCGCGGTATCCCTCGGCCGAATCACCCAGAGATTGCGTGAGTTCACTCATGTTGACCCAACCTTCATCTTGTTATCGAACGTTAACCTGTCCCACTGTATCCATGGACCGCTCGCCCTACGCGCCGGGATGTGCTCTCGGCGTGTCGCGACTAACCAATGAGATCGTCGATTGACCTCATCATGACCGCGATGCGAACTTGCTCCAAATTGTGTGCAAGGTCTCGAGCAACGTCCGCGGCCCTTTGTTTGCTCACTCTACTCGCACTTTTCACAATAGGAAGAACAGCGTTGTGAACGATATCGGCATCCTTTTCGGCCTGCATCCGGAGCCCGCGAAGATGCCGAGGCTCGATCCCAGCTTTCTGCAGTTCCACCAAGGCCTTCAGAGTTTTCAAGGAATCGTCGGTGTAAATTTCCGCCGCTGGAATCAGAGCCATCGAGATTGCATCATCCAAAAGTGATTTAGATGCTTCTGCTGACTTCAACATTTCTGACCGTGTGAATCGAACCTCGAGAGACAGAATGGAATCCACAGACACGGTCGCACCACCGGGTAGCGTCGGCGACTTGCCGGCGTCGATGTCCTCCAGAATCAGTTCGATTTGCTTGAGTGGCAGGAAGTAGTCCCTTTGCAGTCCAAGAATCACTCGGAGGCGCTCGACATCTGCGTGACGATACGAGCGGTAGCCGCTCGCCAAGCGATCCGGACTTACCAGGTTGCTATCGCCGAGAAATCGAATCTTGGAACTCGTCAGGTCGGGAAATTGAATACGCAGCTGTTGCAGCACTTGACCGATCGTCAAACCAGTGGGGGCATTACCGAGGCGCTGTGCGGCCATTGGTTACGCACCAGCTGGAAGGTCGTGGCGGGAAGGGTAAAACGTCATTCGGTATTTGCCTATTTGAATTTCGGAACCATCCTGTAAAGGCCCACCGGCAGTGCGCGAGCCCTCCAAGTACGTTCCGTTCAGTGAATCGAGATCACGAATCGAAAAAACTTTTCCATCCCGCGTGATTTCTGCGTGGCGCCGAGACACGGTGACATCGTCGAGAAAAATGTCCGCATCGGGATGCCGGCCAGCGACAGTGGCATCGGTGTCCAACAAGAACCGAGCGCCCACGGTTGGACCTCGTCGCACAATCAGCAACGCACTGCCCGCTGGTAGTGCGGTAATAGCGGCAAGTTCGTCTGCCGTAGCAGTGTCCTCGAGGTCAGCGAGGCGAGATGCAAAATCCTGACCGAGGTGTTCGGTGCTGTTGCGAACGTCGTCGTTGTCGCTCATTTCGCCTCCTTCGTGCCCAACTCTACTAGACCGCAGAATTGGGTGGAACCCCTGGAATGGTTCGTCGAAGCACTCCGAGATAACCAAATCCCGCAACCCAATAGATGGCGGCACCGATGGCACCGAGTATCCATCCGATCAATTCGAGTGGCACAGGCGCATCAGTCCACACTGTGCCGAGAACAACAACGGGGAACGCAATAAAGAGAACGAAAGTCGCTGTTTTACCAACGAATGTCACCCGAGGGAAATCTGCAATTCGAAGACGCCGGTAAAGCACGACTGACAACAACATGATGTCGCGCGCCAGAACAATAGCGAGCAGCGGCAAAGGAATGAGCCCTCTGGCCGCCAAACCAATCACGCAGGCGGCGATGAAAAGTCGGTCAGACAACGGGTCGAGATACATGCCGAGGCGAGTGACCTGATTGAATTTCCGCGCAATCATCCCATCGACGAAGTCGCTCGTGGTGGCGATGATGAGCACAGCGAGCGCAGGTGCGTCGTTGCCCGTGACCAACAGCCACAGAAAAATGGGGACCATTAAGAGGCGGATCAGGGAAATGGCATTAGGGATCGTCCAGATGCGATCCAATCCCGTTCGTGCCATTGAGTAATTCTAGTTGGAGTGTTACTCAGCCTTCGGTTTAGCGGGTAGCGACCGGTCGCGGAGTTTTGGCCCGCCGCGACGTCGTGACAAAAATCGTTAAAGTCGGCACAAGGTACAGCGTCCAGGTGATGAGTTCCAAGAGGCTGGGGTTTGCGCGATAACTAAAGAGTCCGTACAGAAGTGAACCAACGACGGTTTCTTTGCCGAGCCACGCAGTTGCGTCATAGACGGGTGCGCCAGCAGGAAGGAGCCCGACTTCCTGGAACTCGTGAACACCGTAAGCCAGAATTCCCGCGGCAACGACGATGAGAATCACGCTCGTCCATTGGAAGAAGATGCCCAGGTTTATTCGGAGGAGTCCGCGGAAAATAATCCAACCTAGCAACACCGCAACTGCAATCCCGACAAACGCCGTTCCCAGCGCGGGCAGACCGTCACCGGTTGAGTTCATTGAGGCCCAGACGAACAAAGCCGTTTCGACGCCTTCGCGCACAACGGCACTGAATGCGATGACCGCGATTGCGATTCCCCCCTTGGAAAGACCCGCTTGCATTGAGCCTTCGAGCGACCCTTTCAGATTCCGAGCCGTCTTGGCCATCCAGAAGATCATCCAGGTCAGAAGTCCAGCAGCCAAGATTGACATCGAACCGACGATGATGGGCTGGATTGCCTCACCCGACTCGGTGAGAACGAAAAAGATTGCTGCGCCAGTACCGAGCGAGACGACAATCGCAGCCCCGACTCCCGTCCAAATCCGACCGATGAGGTCACGACGATCTGCCTTGACTGCGAAGGCGATGAGAATTCCGACAATCAGCGAGGCCTCAAGGCCTTCGCGAAGTCCGATCAGAAAGTTTGCGAGCATGGTTCTCCAGTATTCACGCAGCCGAGTATTTCCCGGTGGAATGAAGTAAGGCTTACCTTACCAAAGTTTTGATGATTTCGGAGCGGTACGGTATTGACATGTCCAATGCTCTGATTGTGATTGACGTCCAAAACGGTTTCGACGACCCAGCTTTTGGTCCACGCAATAACCCCGCGTGCGAAGACAACGTGCGTCGACTTCTCGCGCACTGGAGGGAAAGCGAGCAACTTGTTGTTCTTGTTCGGCACGATTCGAAGTACCCCGGTTCGCCGCTCGAGCCGGGCCAACCAGGTAATGACCTCAAGCCGGGTATCGACGGACCCCACGACCTCTTCATCACGAAGAACACGAACTCTGCCTTTTACGGCGAACCCGACCTAGACGCATGGCTTAAGTCTCGCGGGGTAACACGAGTGACAATTTGCGGCATCACGACGGACCACTGCTGTTCAACGACCGCGCGGATGGCCGACAACCTTGGCTATTCGGTCGACTTCGTTTTGGATGCAACGCACACTCACGACCGGACTTCTGCTGATGGTGCGACGATCAGTGCGGACGACGTTGCGCGCGTCAATGTCGCCAGCTTGGCCGGAGAGTTTGCCAAGATCATCACTACCGCTGAGGCGGTCAGTAGATAGTATTCCGATTTCCGTGATAGACCTGAGGGTGTGACTGAGGAAGCGAAATACTCCGTGATCGGCCGGCGCGACGGGGTCGAATTCCGCGCCTACGAGGCACACGTGCTCGTCAGCGTGACCGTCCCCGGATCTTTCGAGTCAGCACCGAGTAACGGATTTTACCCACTAGTTCGCTATATTTCGGGGGAAAACCGCGGCGGCGAAAAGATTGCCATGACGGCTCCGGTTTTTCATGTCGCGGAATCGGACTCTGCACACACCATCTCGTTCGTGTTGCCCCGTGACACGTCAGCCGCACCGTCCCCGGCCCGCTCAGACCTGACCACACACCAGATCCCCGCCAACACCGTCGCCGCAGTGAAGTTTTCTGGTGGCTGGCGCGAGGACCGAGTTAAACGCCGTGAACAAGAATTGCATCGCTCTCTCGCGTCCATGAATGTGCGCGA
The DNA here is from genome assembly GCA_945949175.1 of Gulosibacter massiliensis. Classification (GTDB taxonomy): domain Bacteria; phylum Actinomycetota; class Actinomycetes; order Actinomycetales; family Microbacteriaceae; genus MWH-TA3. Next base: position 25,494 of record CAMFDU010000009.1, read on the forward strand.
GACGGGTGACGTCATGTTCGCCCGCTATGACCCGCCGTGGAAGCCTGGAATCCTTCGCCGCAACGAAGTGCTCATCCCGGTTGACCTCGCCACTATCCCCGAGTTGTAACCTTCGTCCAGTTTTCTGTCGATGACCGACGGCATTAAGCCTTCGGGGTGGGGAAGAACGGTCTCGAAACGCCTCCCATTTTTTCTAACACTCGCACAACCTGGTGACTGTATCCATATTCGTTGTCGTACCACACGTACACAACGGCGTGGTTGCCGCTCGTAATGGTCGCAAGGCCGTCCACGATGCCAGCACGACGAGACCCGAGGAAATCGGTCGAGACAACTTCAGCCGATTCGATGTAGTCAATCTGCTGTCGAAGCGATGAGTTAAGTGATGCGTTCCTTAGAAAGGTATTGAGTTCCTCTTTAGTGACTTCGCGTTCAAGTGTGAGGTTCAAAATCGCCATCGACACATCGGGAGTGGGTACACGAATAGCGTTACCCGTCAATTTTCCCGCCAGTTCGGGCAGCGCTTTCGCCACCGCGCTTGCTGCACCCGTCTCCGTGATGACCATGTTCAGAACAGCCGAGCGACCGCGGCGATCTCCGTTATGAAAGTTGTCAATCAGGTTTTGGTCGTTCGTGAATGAATGCACCGTCTCAACATGCCCGTAGGACATGCCGTATTCATCGTTGATGACCTTCAAAACGGGTGTGATGGCGTTTGTCGTGCATGACGCGGCGGTGATGATTCGGTCATCATCAAGGATGGTGTTGTCGTTGATTCCATAGACCACGTTCTTGAGTGTGCCTTTTCCGGGCGCCGTCAACAGTACGCGTCCGACACCCTTCGATTTCAAGTGTTGGCTCAGACCCTCTTCATCACGCCACCGTCCGGTGTTGTCGACAATCACGCAATTGTTGATGCCATATGCCGGGTAATCAACATCGGATGGCTCGTTCGCATAAATCACCTGAATCGAGGTGCCATTGGCGATAATTCGATTGTTCGCCTCGTCTACCGTGATGGATCCATTGAATGGCCCATGGACCGAATCTCGTCGAAGGAGGCTCGCGCGCTTGACGAGGTCTTTAGTCCCACCATGACGAACGACGATGGCCCTCAGTTGCAATCCACCGACGTCCGCTGAACGGGACAGCAAAATCCTCGCAATCAAGCGTCCGATGCGCCCAAATCCATAGAGCACAACGTCGCGACCCGTTCGAGTATTGAGGTCCCGACCATTGGCGATACCCGCTAATTCGCGTGCAACAAAATCGTCAATCGGGGGCTTTCCTGCTGCCGCGAACTCGGCACTGAGCCGCGCAACATCGATGGACGCAGCGCCCGGGTTGATCGCAGCGACAGCCCGGACGAGTTGGGATGTGAAATCGATACTCAGTTCTTGGCCGTCGACGTGCCGAGCAAAGCGGTGGATGCGCACAATGTCAATCGGCGACAGGTTTAGCAAGCTGCGTCCATGGACGGACAGGACAATCCCGTTCTCGCGATACAAGCGACCGATAAAAGGAACAAGTTCCTCAGCAACGGCAATCTTGCCCGACCATTCGGCGGCTGGCTGATCTTCGGGGTGGACGTTCGACACTCAAACACCTTCCTGCGTGCTATTATGTAATCACTGTACCCAGTCAAAAATCAGACGTTCACGGTGCACTCCAACACTGAAGTCGCACGCACCCTCTGCGCATAAAGTGGAAGCCATGAACAAAAATATTGCGCCGATGGCCCTGTCCGCTGTTCTTGCACTCAGCCTCGGAGGTTGCTCGAGTGACCTGTTCGGTTTTCTCAATCAGGGCGACGAGACGCAAGCACAACACTCAACGTCGACGCCCGCTCCGACTTTCGCGCAACCTCTCGACGCGAACGACGTCATGTTCGCGCAAATGATGATTCCGCATCACTCCCAGGCGGTCGAACTCGCCGCGTTAGCCGAGGCAAAAACTACGACTCCCGCCATTCTCGACCTTGCCTCCCGCATTGATGGAGCCCAACATACCGAGATTCACACGATGGAGGACTGGCTCGCAGCGGCCGGATCCCCTACTGACGGTCACGGCACTCATGGAATGTCGATGCCTGGTCTCGTCAGCGACGCCGACATGGCTGCGCTCGAACAGGCAACGGGTACCGAGTTCGACACGCTGTTCCTCTCGCACATGATTGCACATCACGAAGGCGCCATCGCCATGGCCAACGACGTGTTGGCGACAACGGTGAATGACGATGTTAGGGCCTTGGCCACTGCAATTGTTGCGGCACAAACTGCCGAAATCGACGAAATGTCCGCGCTGCTCGGTCCGTAACCGTTCTGCAGGTACACTGGAAGAACTGCACTCGAGATTTTTCGATGTGTGCGTCGAATAACGCATCCCTCACCGCCCGGCGGTTGACATCTTTTCTTCGGCGAACGACTGTGCCGCTCGGCACGCTCGCCCACTCGACTGACCGCGCACGATTGTGCCCGATTGGTCACCATTTGAAACTGGTATCACTGTGACTACTCACACCTTCAGCACGCTAGGCGTGCCCGCCCCTCTCGTCGCGGTCCTCGCGAAAGACGGTAAAGAAACACCCTTCCCCATCCAAGTTGACACTCTGCCCGACACGCTCGCTGGTCGAGATGTTCTCGGCCGCGGTAAGACAGGCTCGGGAAAGACGCTCGCCTTCGCCATCCCCATGGTTGCTCGCCTCGGAACCGAACTCGCTGGCGGAAAGCGCCGCGCGGGGTACCCGCTTGGGCTGATTCTCGCGCCAACACGTGAACTCGCGACGCAAATTGCGGTCGCCCTTCAGCCGCTCGCTGACGCGTACGGATTACGTTCGATGACGATCTTTGGCGGAATCTCGCAGAACCGTCAGGTCGCGACACTCAAGGAGGGCGTCGATATAGTCGTTGCAACTCCAGGCCGACTCGAAGACCTCATGAAACAGGGTTTCGTTCACCTGAGTGCTGTCGAAGTGACTGTCCTCGACGAGGCCGACCACATGGCCGACCTCGGATTCCTGCCGATCGTGACTCGCATCTTGTCGGCGACGCCGGCCGGCGGGCAGCGCATGCTCTTTAGCGCCACGCTCGACAACGGTGTTGACAAGCTCGTCAACAAATTCCTACAGAACGAGGTTTTGCACTCGGTCGACGAAGCGAATTCTCACGTTGCCGCAATGACTCACCACGTCTTCGAAGTAGACGACGTTGATCGCAAAAATGCACTCATCAAGGCTCTTGCGTCGGGAACCGGTCGCCGCGTATTGTTCATGCGCACCAAGCACCACGCAAAGAAACTTGCGAAAGTTCTGATCGAATCCGGAATCCCCAGCGTCGACCTTCACGGAAACCTTTCGCAGCCGCAACGCGACCGTAACCTTGAGGCATTCAGCTCGGGTCGCGTCAAAGTTCTTGTTGCAACGGACGTCGCGGCGCGCGGTGTACACGTCGACGACATCGAACTCGTGATCCATGTTGACCCTCCTATGGAACACAAAGCGTACCTTCACCGTTCGGGCCGAACTGCCCGGGCAGGTTCTGAAGGTGACGTCGTGACGATTTGTCTGCCGACCCAGAAGAAAGACCTAGCCGCTCTACTTCGCAAGGCGTCAATCACTGTAACGCCTCAGGCCGTCACTGCTGATTCGCCGGCGGTCGTCAAACTGATCGGCGAGGTCGCTGCTTACGTGAAGCCGGCACCCCGTGAGGTTCAGCAACAGGGTGGTCGTGGAAAATCCACTGGCGCTATTGCTCAGCGCACGCGTTCACAACGCGACCGCTCTGGACGTCCTGCAAAAACAAGCAAGATTGGGGAACGTCCCGGCCAATCCGCGAACAACTTCCGCGGAAGCCGCAACACGCAACCCACCCGCTCGATTCGCCCGCAAGGGCGCTAACAGTTTGTGCGTCAGGCAAAGCTCACCGCGTTCGGGTTCACATCGCCCTACGATTTTCATATGGACAAATTCAAGTCGATGAGCGTGGGCAAGGTTTACCCGCTATACGTGAGGAAGGTCGAGAGAAAAGGCCAATCCCGCACGGATCTCGATACCGTCATCCGATGGTTAACGGGGTACACACAAATGGAACTAGACGCGATGGTCGTTGCCGGAGTGACCTTCGAGGAATTCTTTGCCGGCGCGACACTCAATCCCAATGCCAATTTGATCACGGGCGTCATTTGTGGGGTTCGGGTTGAAGAAATCGGGGACCCCCTCATACGGAAAGTTCGATACCTCGACAAACTCGTGGACGAGCTGGCGCGCGGAAAATCATTAGAGAAAATCTTCCGTTCTGGATAGATCAGGTTGCGAAACGACCACGTGCAGACTTTAGCCAGTGGCACCTTTGGGTGGGTTGAGCAGTAGGTCCATACGCTCGGCTAGGTAGTCCTTGAGCAATACGGCTTCGGCATCAAGTGCGCCCCTCCGCCAACGGACGACGACGTTGCTCCCCCGCACGAACAATGCGCCGTTCGGAATGGAGAGTAAGTCATCATCGACATCGATCCGTGACGTTCCGAAATTGACGACAGTGCCGGGCGAATATCCCGCCCGAAACGCGGCGTACGCGAGCTCGCGGCGTTCAGCTTTGTAGGCCGAATTGTGACTTGTATGGGGCTCATTCGCCGCACGAACGGTCTCACCCTTCCGGAAAAGGCATCCGTCCGCATCCATAAGGAAAATGCCTAAGTTCCAAACCTCTCCCACTCGTTTTAGACGACCACGGCGTGGGATTCCGAGAACCGCACTCGGCACGATCAACTCGGCAAGCTGTTCTGACTGTGGCGCGAGTGTGACTAGCCGCGTGCGGGCCCAACTGAGCAAGGCCCGAGCCTCGTCGAGCGCGTCCCGTGCGTCGTCCTCCTTGCTCACAGGTTGAGTCTAAGTGGCGCGAAAGAATCGCAAATCGCGCCAGCCATCCGCTTAGGAAAATTGGGCGCAACAGTCGGGCTGCCCCCCTCCGCTCGAAATCGCAACGCTCACGCGTCGGTCACGCAATTTTTCGAACCGGCGGGGGCCCGCATGTCGGACGGGAAGATGAATAAAGACTGACCATCGGTCAGTCTTTATTCACGGTCGGGCTGACAGGATTTGAACCTGCGACCCCTTGACCCCCAGTCAAGTGCGCTACCAAGCTGCGCCACAGCCCGCTGCCTCACGGCATCCTGTTCAGCCTATCAAAATTATGGCCACCGAAATCAGGCCGAGGTGCCCAACAATTCCTTGACGGCGTGCTCAAAAACCAGGTGATGCGCCGCGACGTCTTCCACTGTCGTGGTCGGACACATGAGCGCCATGTTGTGAAACGGCGTCAACATGATCCCGCGGTTGGCGAGGTAGAGGTGCAAGAAGTCCTCGAGTTCCCCGTCCGCGGCCGCGTTCGATTCACCGCCGTTTCGGGGTTCGGGGCTGACGAACCGGTATTCGCACCGTGCACCCAACTGGGCGATCGACCATGGCAGGTCATATCGATCGAAAAGGACGTTCATTCCTTCGGTGAAGAGCGTGCACATTGCAATCATGTGCTCGAACGCCGATTCGGTGAGAACGTGTTCCAGCGTGGCCCTCATAGCCGCAACCGACAAGGGGTTGCCCGCAAGGGTTCCGCCGACGCCACCCATGTCAACTAGGTCGAGGTCGTCGCGCGCGAGGGCCTGAGCTGCAAAATCGGCCGAGAGTCCGTATGCGCCGGTGGGGATCCCTCCCCCGATTGATTTCCCAATGACCACGATGTCGGGCTCAAGGTTCCACGCGCGGGTTGCCCCGCCGTAGCCCGCACTGAAGGTGTGCGTCTCGTCGATGATGAGCAAAGCGCCGTACTTGCGCGTGAGCGCACGCACCCCCTCGTGATACCCCTCCTCGGGAAGGACGATTCCGATGTTCGTCAGAGCCGGTTCGATGAGAACCGCAGCAACGTCGCCGTGAGCAAGTTCGTGCTCTAACGCCTCGAGGTCGTTGAATTCTGCGACGCGACTCGTCTCGAGAACATCGACCGGCTCCCCGACGTTTCCTGGGCGACTCATAGAGTCACCGCTTGGCCCGACCACAATCAAGGACTCGTCCACCGAGCCGTGGTAACAGTAGGAATGAAAGAGGATTTTGGAGCGACCCGTGAGCGCGCGAACCAGACGAATGACCCAGCGGTTTGCGTCCGTTGCGGTCAGGGCAAAACTCCAACGATCCATCCCGAAACGTCGAGTTAATTCTGCCCCCACCCACTCGGCGTCTTCCGTCGGCAACATTGTAGTTAAACCGCCCTGTTCCGAAACATGTCGAACAATTGCCGCGGCCACCTCAGGTGCAGAGTGACCTGCCATCGCTCCCGTGTCTCCGAGAGCGAAATCGATGTACTCGTTGCCGTCGATGTCGCGAATCTGATTACCCCGCGCTGATTGAAAATAGACGGGAAACGACCCGGCCTTCTTGTTCATCCACGTCATCGGCACTCGGCCAAAAAGATGTTCCGCCGAGGCATAAGCTGCCTTGGATTTCGGGTGCGTCCTTTCGAATTCGTCACGCTCGCGAGTGAAAAGTTCCTCTAGGCGATTGCGGTCGATTTCGGCCATCTGTGCACTTCCTTGTGAATCGTGAATGACCCCAGACTACTGCGCGCGATGGTTCTCGAGCATGTCGTTCAACAGGGACCACGACTTTCCAAAACGCGGGTGAAGTTCGAACGATTCGACATCTTCACGAACAATCCAGCGAAGATCTGTGCTTTCAAGGTCGTTGAACGCCGGTTCGAAATGCTCGCGCGCTTCGACGATTACGGTCGTGTACGCCCAGAACCCGAGATCGATGACATACGTGTCGATTGGGATGAGAAGGCTCTCGGGAACCCCGGCCTCTTCGTGCGCTTCGCGCATCGCTCCAGCCGTCGCGTTTTCACCGAACTTCAGAGCGCCGCCGGGGATTCCCCAGGTTCCACCGTGGTGTGACCATTCGGCGCGTAGCTGCAACAAGACACTGTCGGTGGTTCGGTTCCAGACGAGAACGCCAGCCGCACCGAACATTCCCCACACTCGTTCGCCATTCGGGCCATGAACCCAGTTGTCGCCGAAGTCGCGTAGATGCGGTGGGGGCAAATAGTTCACGCGTCGGACCTACTTTCGCGGTCCGCGCTTTTCGCGCACCCGCATCGACACATTGATAGGCGAGCCCTCGAAGCCCCAAACTTCGCGGAGGCGACGCGTGATGAATCGACGATATTGCGGGTCGAGAAATCCGGTCGTGAACAATACAAATGTTGGCGGGCGAGTCGACGCTTGAGTGCCAAACAAAATGCGCGGTTGCTTCCCACCGCGAACCGGATGCGGGTGCGCCGCTGCAAGTTCCGAGAGGAAGGCATTGAGTTTTCCGGTTTGAATTCGGGTGTCCCACGATTCGAGGGCGAGTTCCAGCGCCGGCACCAGCTTCTCAAGGTGGCGTCCTGTCCGAGCCGAGATGTTCACGCGAGGAGCCCACGCGACGTGCGCGAGATCTTGGTCGATTTCCCGCTCTAGATACCGACGGCGGTCGTCGTCGAGCAGGTCCCACTTGTTGAATGCCAACACGAGCGACCGGCCAGACTCCAAGGCCATGTCGATAATGCGAATGTCTTGTTCGCTGATGGGTTCGGTGACATCGAGAACGACGACGGCAACCTCGGCCTTTTCCAGCGCGGCAGCGGTTCGCAGTGACGCGTAGAAATCGGCACCCTGCGCCATGTGCTGACGACGGCGAATTCCGGCGGTGTCGACGAAACGCCACACCTTTCCGCCCAGTTCGACCTGTTCATCAATCGGATCGCGGGTGGTTCCCGCCAGTTCATTGACGACGACGCGCTCTTCACCGGCAGTCTTGTTCAATAGCGACGACTTACCGACGTTGGGACGTCCGATGATCGCTACTCGTCGTGGGCCACCGATTTCAGTCTTCGCAACGGCACTGATTTCGGGAAGAATCGTCAGCACTTTGTCCAGCATGTCAGCCACACCACGACCGTGCAGCGCCGATACAGGCCAGGGCTCACCTAGCCCGAGCGACCAGAGAGAAGCGGCTTCGGGTTCTTGGCGTGCATCGTCTACTTTGTTTCCGACGAGAATGACGGGCTTTTTTGACGCGCGAAGCATCGTGACGACCCGTTCGTCGGTGGCCGTTGCACCCACCATCGCATCGACCACAAAGAGAACAGCATCCGCGAGCTCGACCGCAATTTCGGCTTGGATTGCAACGCTTTTGTCGATCCCACGTGCGTCGGGTTCCCAACCGCCGGTGTCAACCAGCGTGAACTTACGGTCATTCCATTCGGCCTTGTAGGTCACTCGGTCGCGGGTGACACCGGGAACGTCTTCGACCACCGCTTCACGACGACCAAGGATTCGATTGACAAGCGCCGATTTTCCGACGTTTGGCCGGCCCACAATCGCCAGAACGGGAAGTGCAGGAAGCTCAATGACCTCGTCAGTGTCTCCGAGGTGGGATTCAAGTAGAGAGATATCCTCGTCATCGAGGTCGTAATCTGCAAGTCCCTGCTTCAGTGCCTCGGCGCGCTGCGCGGCGTCAGCGTCCGTCAGTTCTGACATTCGGTCGACAAGGTCGCCGATGTCGTCCTCGTAGTTCTCGCTCATAGGTCACTCCCTGCTCGCACAATGTCGACGATCGCCGAGACGGTCTCTGAAAAACTGATGTCCGACGAATCGACGACTGTCACGCCAGGAGCGGCGGTAAAGAAGTCAACGACGTTCGAATCTTTGGCATCTCGCTCACGAACCGATGCGGTCGTTTCGGCGAGATCTCGACCGGCGACTTCGCCAGCCCTTCTCTTGATTCTAACGTCTTCTCGGGCCGTCAAGAGAATCCGCGTCGACGCGTCAGGGAAAACTACTGTCGTCATGTCCCGACCTTCAGCGACAACACCCGGAAATCCTGAATTAGTGACCAGTGTGCGCGCCGATTCCTTCATCCATTCCCGCACCCGCAGGTTTTGCGCAATCGCGCTGACGGCGAGGCTGATCTGCGGATGGCGAATTGCCACGGCCACATCGACCTCCCCCACCGAGACTCGTTCGCGGGCTGGATCGAGCGAAATCGCATACGGAAACGTTTCGAGAAGCACCGCAATGGCACGTTCGTCCGACGGGTCGATGCCTCGATCAAGCGCCCACCACGTCAATGCACGATAGGCGGCACCGGTGTCTAAGAAGCCAAAGCCCAACTGGGTGGCAGCCGTCCGTGCGACGCTCGATTTCCCGCTCCCAGCCGGTCCATCGATCGCGACGACAATCACTGGCTCTCGCCCGCGATTCTCCAGCCCCGCGCTTCGAGTGCACTCACCAAGGATTCTTCGGCTGTCGGTAGCACCGCCACCTCGGCGAAGCCGATAGCAGAGCCGGGTGAGTGCTCGAGTCGAAGGTCTTCCATGTTGACTCCAAGGTCACCGATATCAGCGAGCAATTGCGCCAATTGTCCCGGTCGGTCGTCAATAACAACCAGTATGTGGGCAAACCGGGCGCTACGCCCGTGCTTCCCTGGAATTCGCGATACTCCCGTGTTTCCAGAGGCCAACAGGTCCGCGAGAGCGGCGGTCGGAGTCCCACTGCGTAATGCCGTGACAATTGCATCGATTCGGTCTCGAACGTCCTCCAAGACGACCGTCACATCGGCGGCGTTAGCACTGAGAATCTGAATCCACAGGCTCGGGTCGCTGGACGCAATCCGAGTCATGTCCCGCAATCCACCACCCGCGAGTTCGACCGACGAGTCGGGTGCTCCGATGAGGCTCGACGCGACAGCGGATGACACAATCTGTGGGACGTGACTCACGAGAGCCACCGCGGAATCGTGATCTGCTGTCGACATCTCGACGAGGTTTGCACCACAGTCGATTGCCAGATCGGACACTAGATTGACCGCGGCTAAATCCGCATCTGGTCGAGGGCATACCACCCACGATCGACCCGTGAAGATATCGGCACGGGCGGAAACCGCTCCCCCGCGTTCGCGCCCCGCCATCGGATGAGAGCCCACATAGTGCGACAGGTCGATGCCTCGAGATTGCAGGTCAACCAAAATCGAACCCTTGACACTCGTCACGTCGGTAATGACCGCGTCCGGGAAATCCCGCAATTCGCGGGCTACAACATCGGCGACAACGTCCGGTGGGACTGCGACGACAATCAGATCTGGCGTTTCGCCCTCGACCGCGGGGCGACCAGCTCCGTACTGAGACGCAAGCGCAACGGCTGTCGGAGACGAATCCACCAGCGACACGTCGATTTCGTGACGGCGAAGCACTAATCCGATTGAGGTTCCGAGCAGTCCGGCTCCGACGATTCGGACCCGACCAGAAACGCGGGGTTTAGTCACGAGCCGCCTCCTCACCGTCAGAATCACGGGCGAGCGCGAGCACCTGCCCCACTTCAACCTTAGTGAGGTCGCGCGTGTCACCCAGGGACAACGAACCAAGGCTGAGCGGCCCGAAACTCTTGCGATGAAGCTCAACAACGGGGTGACCGACTGCGTCACACAAGCGACGAACGATGCGATTGCGGCCCGAATGCAGCGTGATTTCCAAGAGTGTCTGCCCGCGCGACGGCTCCCCCACGATTGAAACCCGGTCGACCGAAATAGGTCCGTCCTCGAGAGCGATTCCGTTCTTCATCTCACGCAGCGTCGAACCTTTCACGAGCCCCGATACTTTGGCGAGGTAGGTCTTGGCGACCTCGAACGACGGGTGTGCGAGCACGTGAGCGGCATCGCCATCGTTCGTCAGTATGAGGAGACCAGAGGTCTCGAAATCTAGTCGGCCAACGTTGAACAGGCGCTCCTCGTAGCCTGAAACAAAATCTCTCAAGTCGCGTCGCCCTCGATCATCCGCGAGGCTAGACACAACGCCAGTCGGCTTGTTCAACATCACGTAACGTTTGCTGACATCGGACTGGATTGGCTCACCGTCGACCGTGATTCGATCGATTTCAGGGTCAACGCGAGAGCCGAGCTCGGTGACCGTCTCGCCGTTCACCGCTACTCGACCCTGCGCGATGAGAATCTCGCTCGCGCGTCGCGAGGCAACCCCCGCAGCAGCGAGGACCTTCTGTAGCCGGTCAGTGGGCATCGTCGAAACCGGCAGAGCCGTCGTCAAGCAATTCCGACACGGGCGGAAGTTGATCGAGAGAATCGACACCGAGATTGGTCAGGAGCAGATCGGTGGTGCCGTATAAAATTGCGCCCGTCTCAGACTCAGTGCCGACCTCGGTGATCAGCCCCCGCCCGACCAAGGTTCGAATAACAGTGTCGACATTCACTGCTCGAATCCCCGACACTTGCGAGCGAGTCACGGGCTGCTTGTAGGCGATAACCGCAAGGGTTTCAAGAGCGGGTTGTGACAGTTTGGTCGAGTTCTGAGACAAGACCACATCGCGAACGAGCTCGTCATAAGACTCACGGACATAAATTCGCCAGCCACCCCCAATCTCGCGAAGTTCGAAACCGCGTTGGACGGTTCCGTCGACCCCGTCAAAGTCGGCAACGAGCCGAGCAATCGCCGCTTTGACGTCCGTTACGGGTCGTTCCAGCACGGTAGCAAGCGACACCAGGCTTTGCGGCTCGTCAGCCACCATCAGAATCGCTTCGAGTTGACGCTCAAGTTCAGTTTCCATATTCGGCTCCCAGGGTCACAAGGTTTTCGTCGTTCCACGTCTCGGCGCTCCAGCGCACCGTCAATTCCCCGAGCGGCTCGATTTGCTCAAAGGCGACCGCGGACTGGCGATAAAGCTCAAGAATTGCGAGAAATCGCGCCACAATAACGCCCCTCTGGTCGGCACCCGCGATGATCTGACGGAACGTCATCGGGGCTGACCGAATCATGGTGATGACGATGGCCGCCTGTTCGCGAACCGAAACGAGCGGCGCGTGGAGGTGCTCGAGACCGACGAACGGGATTTCGCGCGGCGCGAGGGCGTAGAGGGCAAGGGTGTGGAAATCCTCAATCGACGTCGTCCAGACCAATTCAGGGGTCCGTTCGCGAAACTTGTCCTCGAGACGCACTGCCCGAGGGTGGCGCGCCGATTCACGCTCGATGCGCTGGGCAAACCACACCGAAATCTCTTTGAAAGCGCGATATTGCAACAGTCGAGCAAACAACATGTCCCGCGCCTCGAGAACCGCTACATCATCGGCGTCAGCATATTCCCCGGTCGGCAAAAGCCCGACAATCTTCATGTCGAGCAGCGTCGCGGCGACAACGAGGAACTCAGAAGCCGCATCGAGTTCCGCAGTTCCGTCGAGGTCGCGCAGGAAGGCGATGAATTCACCCGTCACCGCCGCGAGGCTCACCTCGGTGATGTCCATCTCGTGTTTCGAGATAAGCGAAATGAGAAGGTCGAAGGGTCCGTCGAAATTCGCGAGGCTGACGCGGAATCCGTCCTCTGAACTAGGCGATCTTTCCAAGGGAAATCAGCTCTCGGGCGAGTTCGCGGTAGGACTCGGCCGCTTGGTGGTCTGGTGCGAACGTGGTGATGGGCGCTGCGGCGACGGTCGAGTCCGGGAACTTGACGGTACGTCGAATGAGCGTCGTGAGTACATCCTTGGGTCGATTTTGTTTGACCAGATCCAACACTTCGACAGAGTGCAGCGTTCGCGGGTCGTACATCGTGGCCAGGATGCCGTCGAGTTCGAGCGTCGGGTTGAGCCGCGCCTTAACCTTGTCGATGGTGTCGAGCAGCAGGGCAACTCCGCGCAGCGCGAAGAACTCGCACGCCAGCGGAATCAGCACCCCGTGGCTTGCGGTGAGAGCGTTCACGGTAAGCAAGCCGAGCGACGGTTGGCAGTCAATGAGGACAACATCGTAGTCGGCAAGCACTGGTTTGAGGATGTCGGCCAGGACGTGCTCACGAGCAACCTCGTTGACCAATTGCACTTCGGCCGCGGCGAGGTCGATATTGGCGGGCAGAATATGAATGTTCTCGATCGACGTCGCTTGAATGACGTCGCGGGTTGCGAGCGGAGAACGGCTCGAATCAACCGCCTTGTCGGGCACGAGCAGGTTGTAAATCGTCGGCCCTTCATGAGCAGTTGCACCGAGACCCGCGGTCAGCGCTCCTTGCGGGTCAAAGTCAACGACGAGAACCTTCCGACCGACTTCGGCGAGAGCACCGGCGAGCGAAATCGCTGTTGTCGTCTTGCCGACCCCACCTTTTTGGTTACAGAGCGAAATCACGCGCGCCGGACCGTGGGAGGTCAACGGCTGAGGCACGGGAAAGTCGGTCACGGCACAATTCTACGGTGAATGAGGCTCGGATTTATCGCGCTCTCGGATGAGACGTACGATACGCCTCGGTGAGGGCGTCCCGCGTCACAAGGGTGTAAATCTGCGTTGTCGCGACCGATGCATGACCCAACATTTCTTGCACCACTCGAATATCGGCGCCTCCTCGCAACAAATGTGTCGCGCACGAGTGACGAAGCGTGTGTGGAGAAATCGTCGACGTGATTTCGGCTCTTACCGCGGCTGCGCGGATGATGAGAAAAACATTCTGGCGGGACAACGCCGCGCCACGAGCGCCGAGGAACAGAGCTGGTGTGCCGCGTCCCTTAGCCAACAGCGCGGGACGACCGCGCACGAGATACGCATCGAGTGCTTCGCGGGCGAATCGACCAACTGGAACGACGCGCTGTTTGTTTCCTTTTCCGGTCAGGGTGATGATGTCGAGTACTTCGTCTGCCCGAACATCATCGACGACCAGCCCCACCGCTTCAGAGACGCGAGCACCCGTCGCGTACATGAGTTCTAAAATCGCTCGATCGCGCAGACCGATCGGTGTTTCGGTAGGTGTCGATTCGAGCAATGCCGTCACTTGCTCGATACTCAGCGCTTTGGGCAGTCGCTGGGTTCGACCGGGCGCAATCACCGCGCCCGTCGGATCGTTCGATGCGAGGCCTTCGGCAACAAGGTAGCGGTGGAACGACCGGACAACCGAGAGCGCGCGGGTCATTGACGAGAACGCGAGACCGTCGCGCCGAAGTGACGTCATGTATTCCGTCACGACAACAGAGTCAATCGAATCGAGTGGACTCGTTCCGATAAATCCGGCCCACCGGTCGAGGTCGCGACGATAAGCCGCAATCGTGTTGGCGCTTCGTCCTAGCTCGAGCGCGGTGTACCGCAGAAACTGCTCGATGAGGCGCGTTACCTCCATGGTGGCTACTTGTCGTTGATGTAATCGACATCGAGCACGTCGGCCGTGTGTCGCGCCTTTGCGGCGGCGATAAGTCCAACGAACAGCGGGTGGCCGTGGGTGGGTCGCGAACGTAACTCCGGATGAGCCTGGGTCGACACGTAGTAAGGGTGAACCTCCCGCGGAAGTTCAACGAACTCGACCAGCTTTCCGTCGGGACTTGTTCCCGAGAACACAAGTCCGGCCTTAGCGATGTCGTCGCGATAAAGATTGTTGACCTCGTAGCGGTGGCGGTGACGTTCGAACGCGCTCGAATTACCATAAAGGGACTCAACGATTGAGCCGGACGTTAGCGCCGCCTCGTATAGACCGAGCCGCATCGTTCCACCCATGTCCCCATCACTGATGATGTCAACCTGCTCTTCCATCGTTGCGATGACGGGAAACTTCGTGTCGGGGTCGAACTCGCTAGACGATGCGTCGGTCAGTCCGACCACTGTTCGCGCGTATTCGATGACCATGCACTGAAGCCCTAGACAGATTCCCAAGGTGGGAATCATGTTCTCGCGGGCGAACCTTAAGGCTCCAAGTTTTCCTTCGATTCCACGAACGCCGAATCCGCCGGGGACCAGGATGCCGTCGACATCACCGAGGTGTTCCGCGGCGCCATCCGGCGATTCACAAAGGTCTGAAGCCACCCAGCGAATGTCGACCGCGACGTCGTTGGCGAAGCCACCAGCCTTAAGGGCCTCGGTAACCGAAAGATACGCGTCGGGAAGATCGACGTATTTTCCCACCAGCGCAATACGTACTCGGCCACTCGGATTGTGAACCGTGTCGAGCAGTTCGGACCAGCCGGTCCAGTCGACTTCAGCGTTGCCATCAAGGCGCAATTGGTCGACGATGTACTGGTCAAGCCCTTGCGAATGCAACATACTCGGGATGTCATAAATGCTCGGTGCATCAATCGCGTTGACAACGGCGTCTTCATCCACGTCACACATCAGGGCGATCTTGCGGCGGTTTGCCGCCGACACCGGCCGGTCACTGCGCAAAACCAGCGCATCGGGCTGAATACCGATAGATCGAAGTGCCGCCACCGAGTGCTGCGTCGGTTTCGTTTTCTGCTCCCCCGACGCGTTCATGAACGGGACAAGCGAAACATGCACAAAGAAAACGTTCTTTCGACCGAGTTCGTGACGAACCTGACGAGCGGCCTCGATGAACGGTTGGCTCTCGATGTCGCCGACGGTGCCACCGATTTCAGTGATAATCACGTCAGGGGCTGGATCTTCCGTCGCCTGGAGACGCATCCGACGTTTAATCTCGTCAGTGATGTGCGGAATGACCTGAACCGTGTCGCCAAGGTATTCGCCCCGGCGTTCACGCTCAATCACGCGCAAATAAATCTGGCCGGTTGTGACGTTCGCTGCCTGACCGAGGTTGATGTCCAGAAAGCGTTCGTAATGCCCGATATCGAGGTCTGTCTCGGCGCCATCGTCAGTCACAAACACCTCGCCGTGCTGAAACGGATTCATTGTGCCGGGATCGACATTGAGGTACGGATCAAGCTTTTGCATGACGACTCGAAGACCCCGACGAGTCAAGAGGTTACCAAGTGATGCAGCAGTAAGACCCTTGCCGAGAGAGGAGACAACGCCACCGGTTACAAAAATATGCTTCGTGACGGGCTGGTCAAGTTCGAATTCCGTATGTTTCACCACGGAATTCAACGATAACCGCTAGGAGGGGCTTTTGACGAATTAACCGTTTTCGCCACGCCATTGATTCGCAGAATTTAACATTTCTGCCGCGTGAGCACGAGCATTGTCGGAATCCGGCGTCCCTGACAACAGTCGGGCCATTTCTTCGACGCGTTCGTCGCCGTCGAGTCGCGTGATTGTCGATTCCGTGATCGCGCCGCTGGTGTCCTTGATAATGCGCAGGTGATTTGTGGCGAAAGCCGCAACCTGCGGAAGATGAGTCACAACAATGACCTGCGCCGACTTTGCCAAAATCGCGAGTCGACGACCGATTTCAATTGCGCTTGCGCCACCAACACCCGCGTCAACCTCGTCGAACACGAGCGTCGGGACCGTGTCGGTCGAGGCGATAACGACTTCAATCGCGAGCATGACGCGCGACAATTCACCACCCGACGCGGTCTTTGTCACTGGTTTCGGGTCACCACCGGGGTGCGGTCGCATCAACATCTCGACCGCGTCGCGTCCATGGGCAAAGAAGTCGGTCCCACTCTGCGGCGCAACACGGACGACGAATTCGGCGGTCGGCATCGAGAGCGCGTGAAGTTCTGTCGTGACGGCTCCGGACAGCCGCTGGGCGGCATCGTCGCGGGCGGCACTGATTCGGGTCGCGAGCGCATCAAGAGACTCTTCGTCGGCCGCAATCGTCGCAGAAAGTTCCTCGAGTACATCATCCGAGCGATCGAGATCGAACAAACGGTCGGACGCTGTCGACCACAATGTGAGCACGTCGTCGAGGGTCGGCCCATAGGCGCGGACGAGCGCAGTGATTTCCGCGGTGCGCTCGTGGACCCGTTCCAAGTCCCCGCCGTCGAGTTCGAGTCCCGCCGCGTAGGCCGAGACGGATTGAGCCGCTTCACGAACGACAATGCTCGCTTCCGAGATTCGGGTCAATAGCGTCTCGATGGCTGGGTCGTGGTTTGTCACTCGCTCGAGTGCTCGGCGCGCGCTTTCCACGAGGGATACCGCATCAAATTCGGCGTCGTCCGCAGACAGCGCCTCGTGTGCTTCTTGCGCTGCACGGCGAAGTTCTTCGCTGTTTGACAGGCGTTCGGCTTTCGCTTTCAGGGCAACGTCTTCGCCGGCGACGGGCGCGACGGCGTCAATCGCCGCAACGGCTGCCCGCAGCTCTTCGGCCTCACGAATTCGCTCCGACGCATCTTTCGTCATTGAATCGCGCCGTGCAATCGAGTCAATCCAGCGTCGGAAAATCGTCTGGTACTCACTGAGAGGCGTGCGAACAGAGTCGCCTGCAAACCGGTCGAGAGACTCACGTTGCGCCGTCTGTGACCGAAGCCGCAGTTGCTCACTCTGCCCGTGGATCGCGACGAGATGATCGCCGATATCGGACAACGCGCCAACCGGCGTTGGTGCGCCACCGACGACAACCTTTGATCGACCCTCGGAACTGACAGCGCGAGTCACGACCAATTCGTGGTCGTCGAGCACACCACCGAGTTCGGTGACACGCGCAACCACCGCGGGGTCGGTGATGGTCCAGCGTCCGCTCACCTGGGCTCGTTCGGCGGAATGGCGAACGACTCCTGAATCAGCGCGGTCGCCGAGCAGAAGGCCCAACGCAGAGACGACCATCGTCTTTCCCGCACCGGTTTCGCCGGTGATTGCCGTGAAGCCCGGAGTCAGCGACAAGGTAGCGGATTGAATCACCCCGAGGTCGTGAATAGAAATCTCGTGGATCATGCGGAACTGCCGCGCCATCCCTCGGTGGGTAAGGAAAACTTTTTGACTAATCGTTCAGAAAACGGGCCGGAATGAGTGTGCGCCAAACGAACCGGCGTTTCCGATCGACGTGCGATGATGCGCGAGCCAGGCGCAAGAGCATGTGTGCGACGCCCGTCGCACCACAACACACCCGATGCACCGTTTCGCGGCAAGACGTCAACCGTGAGAGTCGACGACGGAGCCGTTACAAGCGGCCGAGAGAACAACGCGTGTGCCGATAGCGGAACCATGATGAGCGCATCGACGGTCGGCCAAACAACGGGACCGCCCGCTGAAAACGAATACGCCGTCGAACCCGTCGGCGTCGCCATGAGTACTCCGTCGCACCCAAAGGTTGAGATGGGTCGGTCATCGACGCCGATGACGACCTCGATCATGCGCTCTCGAGACATTTTCTCGACACTGGCTTCGTTGAGCGCCCACGTCTCGAACACAGTCTTGCCGCTGATTTCAACCCGAACGTCAAGAGTCATTCGGTGTTCAACTGTGTAATCTTTCGCGAGCACCCGACCGATCGTCTCGTCCAGGTCTTCGGGCTCGAGCTCGGCAAGAAAACCAACATGGCCCATGTTTACGCCCAGCAAAGGCGCGTTTTGCCCGCGCATGATCTCTGCGGCTTTCAAAATCGTTCCGTCGCCACCGAGGCAAATCACCAGTTCGATGTCTTTCGGGGCAACGTCAACACCGAGTTGCTTAACCTCGACGGCAGTTTCCGAAGTAATCGCCGGGTGTTGAGAATCAAGGCACACAGGAATTCCGCCAAGACGAGTGAGCTCGGCCGCAACAGCGGCTGCGGTCTGAATACTCGCAGGGCGACCCGTGTGGGCAAGAATGAGGAACAGTCGGTCCGTCACGCTAACCTCCCCACGTTAATCTCGCTTGTTCTGTCCATTCTCTCGCATTCAACTGCTGAGCGGGGTCACCGTACACAATCGCTTCGCGGTTTCCGTATTCGCCATCGATTGGTGACGCCATGATTCCACTAATCGGAAGTCCAAGGGCCGCGATGGCGTCGCACACCGACACCAGTGCTGCGTCGCGCTTCGCGTCGTCGCGAACAATCCCTTCGTGCACGTTGCCTTTGCCAACCTCGAATTGTGGTTTGACCAAGATGACGTAACGAAAGCCAGTGCCTAGGGCGGCGACCAGTGCAGGCAGAATCATCGTGACAGAAATGAAACTGACGTCCACGACCACGTCATCAATCGGTCCGACGTTCCACCCTTCGACAGCTTCGCGCGAGAGTTCACGTGCATTCAAACCTTCAACGACGTGGACGCGAAAATCCGCTCGAAGCGTGGGATGAAGTTGGCCGTGGCCGACATCCAGTGCGACGACCCGACCGGCACCTCGAAAAAGGGCTACCTCGGTGAATCCGCCAGTGGACGCACCAACGTCAAGAACTGTGCGGCCGCGAAAATCGAGATCAAACCTTTCGCACGCGCCGAGTAATTTGTTCGCCGAACGCGCAACCCACCGATCAAGTGCCGTGACCGCTAGAACCGCCGTAGACACGACCTTGTGGCCTGTTTTCGTGACAATCCGTTCATCTACCCGGACACTGCCGGCTTCGATCAAACGTGCAGCGCGAGTGC
>CAMFDU010000010.1 GCA_945949175.1 Gulosibacter massiliensis
GTCGAGCGAACCGCTGATGGCGTCTCGGGCTTTGGGTTGATCGCCGTTCCACAACTTGGTCGTGATGTACAGATCATCTCGGGGAATCCCGCTCTCACGAATTGCCTTGCCCACACCCTTTTCGTTCTGATAGATGCGCGCCGTATCGATGTGGCGATACCCCATTGCGAGTGCGGCTGAAACCACGCGAAACGCGTTGTCGTCGTCCAACTTATAGGTGCCGACACCCAACTGCGGAATGCTCGTGCCGTCGTTCAGAGGGACGGAGTTAATTGGAAACGTCATGCCCTCAGTTTACTGAGGGCATGACGTCGCGGGTCCTGTTAGGAGGCTTTCGCAGTGGCGCCCGAGTTGACCTCGTACGAGGTGTTGGTCGATTCGAAGAAGTTGACCAACTGCAGTGTGTCGTTGGCGGCAGCCATCCACTTGGCGGGGTTCGGCACGTTGTAATGTGCTTCGAATCCGAGCTCTTCGAGACGGCGGTCAGCCATGTGCTTGGTGTACTGCGTGATGTATTCCGCGTTGAGGCCGAGGATGCCGTTGGGAATCATCGCCTTGTTGTATTCCTCTTCCATCACAACGGAGTCCAGAATCATCTGCTTGATTTCTGCAGCGAATTCCTCGGTGGCGATGTCGGGGTTTTCTTCCAACACCGTGAGGATGAGGTTGATTCCGAACTTGAGGTGGAGCGACTCGTCGCGAACAATCCAGTCAACGAGCGAACCGAAGTTACGCAGCAGGTTGCGCTGACGGAACGACAGG
This sequence comes from Gulosibacter massiliensis, assembly GCA_945949175.1. Lineage (GTDB taxonomy): Bacteria > Actinomycetota > Actinomycetes > Actinomycetales > Microbacteriaceae > MWH-TA3. The sequence continues at coordinate 763 of CAMFDU010000010.1, forward strand.
GCGACCATGAATCCGGTGTAGAACCAGATTCCTTCCATGATGACCGAATAAGCCACGAGGTTACGGACAAAGTCTTGCTTACCCTCGGTGGTGGTGATGTCGAGGCTTCGTTCTGCCATGCGCTTGATGAACTTGACTTCGAATTCTTCCTTGGCTGCAATTGCGGGGTGATCGACGTGCTGAGCGTAGATTTTTTCACGGTCCACGGGGAACGTCTCAAGGATGTACTCGAACGACATGCAGTGGTTCGCTTCTTCCCACATCTGCTTGGCGAGGTACAGGTGCGCCTCGGCGGCGTTGAGGTAAGGGTAGACCCCGAACGCCAGTGCCTTGTTGACAATCAGTTCCGAGGGGTTGAAGAACGACATGAGGAACGTAATTGCTTGTTGTTCTTCATCGGTCATCTTCTTGAAATCGGCGATGTCTTCGCCGAGCTGGATTTCGTTGGGGAACCAGGTGTTTGCAACAGCCTGGTTGTAAAGGTCCATTGCCCACTGGTATCGAACCGGCTTCAGCAAAAGTCCATCTTGAATTCCTGTTCCGAGAATTCCCATGATTACTCCTAAGTGTTGTTGTAATGAACGTTGTGGCGCGGGTTTAGCCGCTGGTGGTTATTACTGACAGGATTCGCACTGAAGCAGATCCATGGGATCTACCGGTACCGAATATTCTCCTACGTGAGAGTCGAGCGGATTCATGATTCACCGCCCGTCGACGACGATCCACCGAAGCCGAAGCCTCGTCGGGGTGCGCCAGCCGCAACGGGTTCTGCTGCGGGTGACGGAGCGCCGGCGCTAGAGCCGAAGCCCTTATTGTTTCCTCCACTGATTTCTTCGGCCTTGTTGACCTTGACCGTGGACTGTTCCGCGGTGTGGCGCGGCTTCATGTGTAAGTAGTAGGTGGTCTTGACACCCCGAGTCCACGCGCCCGTGTAGATATCGACCATTTCGTCGATGTCACGGGTTTCGAGGTACATGTTGCGGCTGATGGCCTGGTCGATCCACTTCTGAGCACGACCTGCAACCTCGAGGAACGAATTGGGGTCAAGTTGGAAACTGGTCTTGTAGATCGCCTTGATGTCGTCCGGAATCGAGGCAATGCTCTGGATGTCACCTTGCGAACGGAGGATGTCCTCGCGAACCGACTCCCATAGCCCGCGGTCGGAAAGTGCATCAACGAGGTTACGGTTCACTTCGAGGAACTTTCCGCTGGAGGTAGAACGCGAGAAGATCTGTGAGAACTGCGGGTCGAGACCGGGGGTCGTTCCGGCAACGAGACCGATGGATGCGGTCGGGGCGATGGCCATGAGGGTCGCGTTGCGGATTCCGCCCTTGACCTTGACGCGAAGTGCATCCCAGTCGAGGCGAGTTTTGCGCGAGATGTCGATTGCGACGCCGCGGTCCTTTTCGGCAAGGTCGATCGAATCAAAAGGCACCAGTCCCTGTGACCAACGAGAGCCCTCGAAGTTGTCGTACGCGCCGCGCTCGCGGGCAAGGTTCGCCGACTCATCGATCGCCGAGTACGAGATGTGCTCGGTGATTTCGTCAATGAGGTCGTAGGCAGCTTCGCTGTCATACGAGATGCCGAGGCGCTCACAAATGTCGGCGAAGCCCATGATTCCAAGCCCAACCGCGCGGTTTTCTTTGTTCGCCTTGTCGGCTTCGTCCACCGAGGATCGCGTTATATCAATGAGGTTATCGAGCTGGCGAACGGCGACACGGGCGCTTTCATCCATCTTGACCCAGTCGAATTTTCCGGCGACAAGGTGGGTCGAGAGGTTGATTGAGGCGAGGTTGCAGACCGAGACGTTTTCGGCGTCCTGCGGAAGACAGATCTCGGTGCAAAGGTTCGACGAATGAATCGTGCCGGTGTTGTTGTTGAGCGCGCGAAGGTTGATTGTGTCTTTCCAGGTCAACCACGGGTGCGACGACGATTGAAGCGAAATGAGTATTTGCTTGAACTGTTCGCGGGCCGAGATTTTCTTGAAGAGGTTCATCTCTCCGTTTTCGGCCATCGTGATGTATTCGGCGTAGCGCTTCGAGAACGCTGCGCCATACAGTTCGTTGAGGTCCGTAACCTCGAGCGGGTCGAACAGGTACCAGTCATCGTCGTTCTGGACGCGCTTCATGAACTCATCCGAGATCCAGACAGCAGTGTTCGCGGTTCGCGTACGACGATACGGGTCACCAGAGTTCTGACGAAGGTCGAGGAATTCGGGGAAGTCGAGGTGCCAGTTCTCCATGTAGAAGCACAGTGCACCGAACTTCTTGCCGCCGCGCGAAATCGCGCGAAGAACCGAGTCGATGGTGTGCATGAACGGGATCGGTCCCGTCGACACGGTGTTGTTGGAACGAATTGGTGATCCTTGTGCGCGAAGTTTGGTGACCGAGAGTCCAATTCCACCGGTTCCCTTGGTGAGCCACATCACGTCACGCGTGGTCTTGGCAATGTGCTCGATGTCGTCCTGCATTTCGAGGACGAAGCAGTTCGCGAGTTGGGGGTAAGAGGTTCCCGCATTGACGAGGGTCGAACCGGCTGCCAAATATTCGAGCGTCGACATCTTGCGATAGAAGCGCAGTGCGACCTCGGTGGGGTTCTTCTCGTTGAGCGACAAACCCATGGCGATGCGCATCCAGAAGTATTGGGGAACCTCGAGCGCGTCACCGTTGCGTCCCTTAACGCCGTAGCGGTTGTTGAGCGTGACAACGCCGATGTACTTAAGTAGTTCGTCGTTCGCGGGCTCGAGAGCTGCTGCGAGGACGTTGAAATCGAACATTTCGGTCAGACGTGAATCGAGGAGTCCTTCTTCGACACCGCGACGAACATTCGCCTCGAAGTGTTCGGCGTGCAACTTTTTAAGTTCGTCTTTCGACGAGTAGTCACCGAGCACATTCTTGTAGATAGTCTTCAAGAGCAGGCGGGCCGCGATGGTGTCGAATCCGGGGTAGTCCTTGACGTTTTGCAGGGCAACCTGGATGACGGCTTCGTCGAGTTGCTGAGAGGTGATTCCGTCGAACAGCGTCAATTCGAGCTCGGTGCCAATCTGCGTAACCCAGGCAAGTTTGTCGGGGAATCCTTCGGCCGCGTCTTCGATCGCGAGGTTGATTTTGTTCGCGTCGTAGTTTTCGCGGTTTCCGTTTCGCTTGACAACCGTGATGTTCATCGGATTGTGTCCCTTCAGTGCCTGAAATGTGCCGTCTGTCGGCTAAATTGCGTCAATTGTGTGGTGGAAGTGTCTGGACTGAAAACACTACATCTATGTGTTGCGTTTAGGCAAGAGCCCTATATGTTGTGGCGTGTCGTACACAATTGGGGATAACTTGTCCACGCTTTCCACAGGTTACGGCGCACCTTGGACGCATAAAAGGTGCGTATCCCGCGAAAACAAATGCCGCGGTGTAAATGCGCCGTAGGCTTGCCCTCATGAAGCGTTACGGGCAGTTATTGAGCATCCCAGGTGTCATCCCCGTCGTTCTCGCTCAATTGCTCGCCCGCTTTCCCGGTGGCATGTTGACTATCGGACTTCTGATCCACTATCAAAAACAAACGGGAAACTTCACGGTCCCTGGACTCACGCTCGCGGCGCTGTCCATCGGCCAAGCGATTTCGATTCCCGTTGCCTCGCGGATGATCAGCAGGTACGGCATCCGCACGGTGCTCGGCACCCTCATCACAATCTGCACCGGCGCAACGCTGGTGGCAGCCCTCGTTGTCCTCGACACGATCCCGACCATCCTGCTCGGTTTTGTTATCGGCGCGTCCCTGGCCCCCATCCAGCCCGCCGCCCGCGCCGTGTACCCGTCGATTGTCCCGAAGCGTCAATTGCAGTCGCTACAAGCGCTCGATGCGAGCGTCCAAGAACTCATCTGGATCGCCGGTCCCGTCATCACCGTTTTTCTCGCCACGCAGATTGATTCGACAACTGCCGTGCTCTCCACCATTGTTTTCGGTGCGGGCGGCGGGCTGTGGTTCCTCAGTCGAAAAGAAGTCGGGGCGGCACAGCTCGAACAATCGACAGGGCGACTTGGGTCGGTTTTGAAAAATCGGGCGGTCATCATCGGTGTCCTGAGCGGATTCCTGGTTGTCGGTTCCTTCGGCGCGATCGAGGCGGGGACCGTCGCAGCGTTCGGCAGTGAAAAGAACTCCATCGCCGGCATCGTTCTCGGGCTGTGGGCAATGTCGTCGCTCATCGCCGGACTCGCGATGGGTCACACCCCGATGGGTCCATGGTCGTTATCCCGGCGGCTCGGTATCGTCGCCCTCGGGACCGGGCTCGCGATGTTCACGGTGGATCCGATCCTCCTCACCATCGCGCTGTTCATCTCGGGGTTGGGTGTCGCGCCAGCCATGACCGTTCAATACGCGATTGCAACCGAATCGGTGTCTAAGGGAAACATTCCCGAAAGCCTCGGCTGGCTTGGAACGGGTTGGGTCGGCGGAGCGGCTCTGGCCAGCGCCGTCGCTGGCGTGTCGATCGACACGTGGGGCGCCACCGGTGGCTTCGTAGTTGCCACCGTCTTTGCCGGACTTGCCGCTCTCGTCCCCGCTCTGTTCGTTAAGTCACTTCCAGACCTTCGCCACCTCGCGGCCCACTGACCAATCGGTTGTCCGAGATAGAGTCAACTCACTCTTAGACAATTCTTTGATTTTCACTCTATGAAAAAGCGCTGAATGGGCGTAGCGTCACGAACATGAAGAAAAACATACTGTATGCCGTCCTCGCGCTTTCTGCGATTACGATCTCCGGCTGCGCCTACTCGGGCAGTGACGTTCCCGTTTCTGATGTGGCCGGATACGACTCTGGCGCGCCCGTCTACAGCGGAAACGCCAATGACCTTGGATCCCCTGAGGGGATCTCGTCGGTTCGTGACGAGTCAATCATCACCACCGCCTACGCCTTTGTCACCGGGGATGACCCCGCAGCCATTGCCGATGAGGTGGAAAAGCGAAGCAAGGCCGTCCAGGGCAAAATCGACGGCCGATCGGTTTACAGCGACGATGACGGAAAAATCATCTCGGTTTCCCTGACCGTTCGTGTACCAGCAGCCGAAATTGATTCGTTCCTCACCGGGCTGGACGAATTTTCAACGGTTCACAACCTCAGCCAAAACTCAACCGATGTGACGCTCACCGTTACCGACTACGACGCGCGCATCTCTGCGCTGGAATCATCTATCGCTCGATTCACCGCCTTGGAACAATCTGCAACGACGACCCAGGATCTGATCGAGATTGAATCGGCCCTCGCTGATCGACAGGCTCAACTAGAACAGTTGCAGTCCGAAATGCGCTACTACAGCGACCAAATTGCGCTCTCGACTATTCAAATCGAGGTCGGTCTTCCCGACAGCGCGACCGACCCCATTCCTGACGACTTCTGGGGTGGAATCGTGGCCGGCTGGTATGGGCTCCTCGCATTCTTCAGTGGCACTCTTGTCGCATTCGGAATGGCAATTCCCTGGATTCCCCTAATCGCAGGACTCGCCTTGCTCGGCAGGTGGCTAGTACAGCGCCTCATCGCCCGTCGATCGGCGACACCGGCCGCGGCGAAAAAACCGACGAAGCGCTAGTCGTCTGCGAGCCAACGCAGAACCGCATTGGTGTGCTGACCGAGCGTCGGTGGCGCGGTGTGGTTCGTCGGAGTGACTTCGGTTTCTCTGTCGAACCACCGTAACGGCGGTCCGGGGATGTCGATTGAACCCAACGTCGAATGATCAACGGACACAACTAATCCCTGCGACCGCGTCTGGTCCCAGGAATACACCTCGTCCATTGACCGAACCTTGCCTGCGGGAACCCCCGCAATGTTGAGGGCGTCAAGAACTTCTTCGACCTTCCACGTCGAGAGTGCCGCGTTGATGACCGCAATCAGATCCTCCACAAAAGTGACTCGCTCGGCGTTTGTGTCGAAACGGGAGTCGGGCACGAGTTTGAGCACACGGCTCAACGCCTGCCAGTGTCCTTCCGTTCCGACCGCGATCTGAACGTGAGAGTCGGCACAGTGGAATAGTCCGTACGGCGCGAGGGACGGGTGGTGGTTACCGCGAGCGGTCCCTGACACACCAGCCACCGTCTGAGCCGTGCCTTGATAGACGTGGGCGCCGACGGTCGAGGCGAGAAGCGACGTGCGAATGATCTGTCCTTTGCCTGTCTTTTCGCGGTCGAAGAGCGCGGCGACGATGCCGAACGCGCCATTCATTCCGGCAAGCACATCAGAGATGGGTACTCCGACGCGTTGCGGGTCGTCCGGCCCAGAGCCCGTCACCGACATGAGGCCAGCCTCGCCCTGAGCGATTTGGTCGTAGCCCGGTCGGGTCGCCTCGGGGCCGTCATGCCCGAAACCCGTGATCGACAGGAGGATGACACGTGGATTGAGTTCATAAACACGCGAATCGTCGAACCCCAGACGGGCGAGGGTTCCGACACGGAAGTTTTCAATGAGCACATCGGCTCGTTCAATGAGTGACGTGAGGGCGGCGGCTCCGTCGTCGGACTTCAGGTCGAGAACGACGGATTCCTTGTTTCGATTGATCGACAAAAAGTACGTCGATTCGCCTCCGACAAACGGCGGTCCCCACCGTCTCGAATCGTCTCCGTCGGGAGATTCGATTTTGATGACCCGCGCCCCCAGATCACCCAGCATCTGGGCGGCCTGCGGGCCGGCAACAGCGCGAGACAGGTCAACGACAATGATGCCGGCGAGTGGTCCGCGCGAACTCATGTCAGTTCCCCTCGGTTACCCTGTTCGCGCGCCAGGCGCGATAACCCGCGACGAGCGACAACGAGATCACGACACCCGCGATAACATACGCGGCGGATTTGACGCCGGGGATGAAATGAGCGCCGTATCCGGCGAAGGTCAGGCCGACACCCCACAAGATTGCACCGGTGGCGTTCGCGGTGAGAAAACGGTAGTAGTCCATCCGCCCGATTCCGGCAATCCATGGAATGAACACGCGGCCGTAGGGGACGAATCGTGCGACGACCACCGACCACCACCCGTAGCGCGTGTACATCACTTCGACACTCGCAACGATTTTTGCCATGCGCGGGCTGGTTCGCGCGTCGAGGTAGGGTCTGCCCAGATTACGGCCCATGACGAATCCCAATTGGTCACCCATGAACGCAGCAATTCCGGTCCCGATGGCCAAAACGATGACGTCGACTCCCACAATGGTCGCGGCAAGTAACCCTGATGCAAACAACAGCGTGTCACCGGTGATAAACGGTATGAATGCCCCGACAAACAACCCGGTCCCGGCAAACACCAACCCCCAAATCAGCAGATAAAAGGCGATGATTCCCGCCGTCGCGATTGTGTCGTTGAACCAGGGCAGCAAATCTTCGGAAGCCACCATAATCATGGTTCTACCGTACCTCGTGCGTTCACCTGACATTTACCGAGAATGCGCCAATTCGACACCCGGTTCACCGACTCTGAAGAAGTGAAAATCGTCATTGTCTCCGAGTCGTTCCTGCCTCAACTCAACGGCGTCACAAACTCCGTGATTCGGGTGGCTCGACACCAGCGTGATCGTGGGCACGACGTGTCTATTGTCGCCCCGACTCGACCCGGCCCAGAGTTTGAGGGAATCCCCGTTCACGTCGTTCCCAGCATTCCGCTTGTCAAATTTGCGGTCGGAATTCCGAGCCTCGCGCTAACGAACCTACTCGACAGAATTGACCCGGACATCATCCACGTGGCAAGTCCCTTCGCACTCGGCGCGCAAGCGATTGCCTACGCTCAGCGGCACTCGATTGCATCGGTTGCTGTCTACCAAACCGATATCGCCGGCTATCTTCACCGATACGGGATGGCGGTCGCCAAACCAATGGTTGATCGATTCGTTGCGAACACCCACAATGCGGCCACCGTGACACTCGCTCCAACACCAATCGCGCGGGATGCACTCGCAGAGCTCGGAGTCAAGAACCTTGCAGTGTGGGGACGCGGAGTCGACCTCGACTGCTTTCACCCCAACACCCGTTTCGCAGCTGACGCGGTTGCTTTCCGACAGAAACACGCGCCGAACGGTGAACGAATCATCGGGTACGTCGGACGGCTTGCAGCGGAAAAACAGGTCGACCGTTTCCTCGAACTCGTCGGTATCCCAAACACTCGGATTCTTCTGACCGGCGACGGACCCGAACGTGCTCGACTCCAGGCATTGTTCCCCACTGACTCGATCACATTTCTGGGCAGCCGTAGTGGCCGCGAACTTCAGATTGCCTATGCGGCGATGGACGTTTTCGTTCACTTCGGTGTCGAAGAGACGTTCGGCCAAACAATTCAAGAGGCGCAGGCCGCCGGTGTGCCCGTGGTTGCCCCTCAGTCTGGCGGTCCTATCCACCTCATTGATTCCGGAGCGGACGGGATTCTTTTCGACATCAACTCACCTGACAGCCCCCGCACGGCCGTGCAATTCTTAATCGATGACGCCGAACTCCGCTCTCGAATGGGCGAAGCAGGACGTCGTCGCGTACTCGGAAAATCATGGGAGGCGGTGAACGATGAACTCACTCATCACTATGACGTCGCTCGCTCTCGGACCAACCGACGTGCCCTGGCTTGACGCCAACGCAATCATCAACCAGTTCGGACAATTTGCGCCCTACGCCGTCGCGTTCATCATCTTAATCGAGACGGCATTCATTCTGACGTCGTTCCTGCCCGGTGACAGCTTGTTGTTCGTGCTCGGAATCACACTGGCGGCTACCAGCGACTTCCCGGTCTGGCTGGCGATTCCTCTCGTCATCACAAGCGCGATTGTTGGCAGTCAGATTGGCTTTGCAACCGGACTCGCGGTCGGGCCCGTGCTGTTCGAGCGGCGACACACGTGGGTCTTCAACCCGACGTTTGTTGCCAAAGCGCACGGGTACTTCGAGAAATATGGTGCACGCGCAATCATCCTCGCCAGATTTGTTCCCATCGTCCGCGCACTCGTGCCAATGCTTGCCGGGATCTCAAAGATGGATCGACGGACGTTCCTCGTCTATAACATTCTCGGAGCCGTAATCTGGGTGACGGGACTTGTCGGAATCGGCTATCTTCTCGGCGGAGTGCCGCTGGTCGCAGACCACATCGACACGGCAATCCTGATTGTCGTTATTGTGACGTCACTTCCTTTCCCTCTCGAAATGTTGAGGGAATGGTTGATCCGAAAGCGCCAGCGCTAGCTGGTGCCGAATAGGTCGCGAGTGTAGAGCTTGCCGCCAACTCCCGACAATTCTGGGGTCGTGCGGTTTGCGACAACGACATCGGAACGCGACACAAAATCGTCGAAGTCTGTGACAAGTTCGACACCCGCAAAAGTTTCATCGTCCAGGTTGGGTTCGAACACGATCACATCGGCGCCTTCCGCGCGAAGACGTTCGATGATTCCGATGATGCTTGATTCGCGGAAGTTGTCACTACCCGCCTTCATGATGAGCCGGTAAACGCCAACCGTTTTAGGTTTCCTGGCGAGGATATCCGAGGCAATGAAGTCTTTGCGGTGCTCGTTCGCCTCGACCGCTGCGCGAATGGTGCTTTGCGGAACGTCACGGTAATTGGCAAGTAGTTGTTTGGTGTCTTTCGGCAAGCAATAGCCGCCGTAGCCGAATGACGGGTTGTTGTAGCCATCACCGATTCGTGGGTCAAGACTGACACCGACAATAACCGCACGAGCGTCGAGACCGCGAACGGCAGAAAACGTGTCGAGTTCATTGAAATATGCAACGCGAAGCGCAAGATAGGTGTTAGCGAACAACTTGATGGCTTCCGCTTCGGTCGACTCAGTCAGCATCACTGGCGTGTTTTCATCGAGCGATGCTGCAACAAGTAAATCCGCAAACTCTTGACCTCGGGCCGTTGTGTCGCCGACGATGATTCGTGACGGATGCAAGTTGTCATACAGCGCGCTGCCTTCGCGCAGAAACTCTGGCGAAAACACGATGTTGTCCGAATTAAACGCCGCGCGAACACGCTCGGTGAACCCGACCGGCACCGTGGACTTGACCACAATCAGCGCGTTCGGGCTGTGTTCGACGACGAGCCCAATCACCGATTCAACACTCGAAGTATCGAACGTGTCCGCCTCTGGGTCATAGTTTGTCGGTGTGGCGACGATCACGATGTCGGCCGCAGCGATCGCGGGAATCGAGTCGGTCGTTGCCGTGAGGTTTAAGTCCTTGTCAGCAAAAAACGTCGAAATCCCGTGGTCGTCAATCGGCGACACGCGATTGTTGACCTTGTCGACTTTCGATTCGTCCAGGTCAATCGCGATGACCTCGTTCTTCTGCGACAACAGCACGGCGAGGGAAAGTCCGACATAGCCGATTCCGGCGACGACAATGCGCTGAGAGGACATCACGCAAGTATATCCAGCGGTCGCTAGCGGGAGAGGGTGGGATACGGCTAGTGTGACGAGAGGTTCACGCGAAAGAGGTACACATGTCCGAACCAGTCCTTCCCGGTGATGCAACACTTCGTTCCACCGCTGAAGCGCTCGATGCAGCCGATTCCCTCGCGCACTTTCGCGACCAGTTCTATATCGACGACGATGACGTCTGCTACCTCGACGGGAACTCGCTCGGTCGCCTTCCGTTCGGCACGGTGTCTGCCGTAGGCGAGTTCATGAACGACGAGTGGGGCGCCGAGGCCGTTGATGGTTGGTCGCACTGGGTGGACGAAGCGGGCACTGTCGGCGACGTGCTTGCGGCGACCGCTCTGGGAACCGGACCCGGTCAAACACTCGTGTGCGACACGACGAGCGTCAATCTGTATCAGCTCGTCGGCGCTGCGATCCGAGCCAATTCTGGTCGAAAAACAATAATCGTCGACTCTGCAAATTTCCCCACCGATCGCTACATCGTGCAGGGGCTTGCCGACGCGAATGGGATGAAGCTCGTCACGCTCGACAACGATGGGTCGGGCGGGCCAGGGGCCGTTCCCATCGACACTCGTGACGAACGTCTCACCGCCGAGGCGCTCGAACCATTCCTCACGGAAGACGTCGCTGTCATAACGCTTCAAGCGGTGCAATATCGCAGCGGTGCTCGATCTGACATCAAGGCCATTAATGACCTGGCTCGGTCACGCGGCGTCTTTGTTGTGTGGGATTGCGCTCACGCGATCGGGTCCATCGAACTCGACTTCGACGACAACGGCGTCGACCTTGCTGTTGGGTGTACCTATAAATACGGAAACAGTGGCCCCGGTGCGCCCGCGTGGCTGTTCGTTCGAAGGGAACTCCAAGGCGCCCTCCAGCCCCCAATCCAGGGGTGGTTCGCCCAAGACGACCAATTCGCAATGGGCCCGATTTTCGACCCAACCACCACAATCCGCCGATTCCAGATTGCCTCACCGTCCATCATGGGATTGCGCTCGGTACAGATTGCGTTCGACATGATCGGCGAGGCCGGCATCTCGGCAATCGCTCGTAAAGCCGAGCTCGGCACCGAAATGATGATCCGCCTCGTAGACGAATGGCTTGTTCCGCTCGGATTCCGGTTGGGCACACCCCGTGAAGCACTCCATCGTGGCGGGCACATCACGGTCCACCACCCCGACGCAAAGCAGATTGCGAACGCGATGCGGAAGATGTCCAAGGTCATACCTGACTTCCGAATGCCCGACGGGATTCGCATGGCAATGGCGCCACTTCCGACATCGTTCGTCGAAGTGTGGGATGGGTTGGCGCGAACCCGCGATTTGGTCGCGAGTGGCGAATACCAAAATGTTACGAACGAAGGAAACCGCGTCACATGAGCTCTCAAGCCCTCACCTACACCCAGTACCTCAAAATCGACGAGTTGCTGTCGCTCAACCAGCCGCAGTCCGACGAACACGACGAACCGCTGTTCATCGCAATTCACCAGGTGTACGAACTGTGGTTTAAGCAGATTCTGCACGAATTCAGCGCTGCACAGCGCACTCTCGAAGCCGGAGACACCTTTACATCACTTGCGACCCTGGGTCGAATTCGGACAATTCTGAAAACGTGCGTAAGCCAGCTGGACATCCTCGAAACAATGACACCGTTGCAGTTCAACTCATTTCGCGACCGGTTAACGTCGGGATCAGGTTTTCAATCCGCGCAGTTCCGCGAACTCGAGGCCGTTCTTGGTCGCCGGGATCACGCGGGGGCTGGCGCTGGTGCCGGAACCGGAATGGGCATGAGCGAACACCTCGTCGCCGGATCATCCGCGCGCCAGCGTGTCGAAAACGCGATGGCACGCCGTTCGGTTTGGGATTCGACTCTTCGCTACTTTGTCACGCGCCAACACGCTGTGCCTCCCGAGGTTCTCGATCGTGACGTCAGCGGGCCCTATGCCGGCGACGAACGGGTCCAAGACCTTCTGCTCGTTGTTCACCGTGATGATCCCGAGGCCGGTCTCGTCTGCGAATCACTTGTCGACATCGACGAGGGCATGCAGGAATGGCGATACCGGCACGTCAAGATGGTCGAGCGCACGATCGGCAACAAGCCAGGAACCGGCGGCTCGAGCGGAGTCAGCTACCTGCAGTCAACCTTGTTCCACTCCGTCTTCCCTGACCTTTGGGCCATTCGCACGAAGTTCTGATTATCAGCTATGGTCAGCCGATTAGTGGTCAATAAGAGCGGACCACTGGGGCGGTCGGTGCTGAAGTTGTAACGACTGTTAGGTATGTGGGTGCAGTCCCCGTCAACCTGACGGAAAGTCTTTTTCCGAGGTCCTTCGAGGACACAACGTAGATATACGTGGTTGCGCCCTTGATAGCCTTTCCGGCTCTCAACCACTGATACGAATAGGTCACGGTCTGTCCTGGCGCAGACCAGGGAGTCACATCAGTACTCAAATATTCCCCTACCGCCGCGGTTGCAGGGTTGGACGGAACAGACGTGGATGCAAAAGTGCGCCAAGCCACTGTTTCTGTCGGGTCAGACTCCTTGGTTGTCGTCACATAAGAAGCCCGTGACCCAACCACTCGAACACTAATCGACTTGCCAACCTCCCGCGGAGTGAGCGTGTAGGAAGCGCTCGACGCTTTCTTGATCGTTTTTCCATTTGCTAACCACTGGTAGGTCATTGTGGTTGGCGTTGGAACCCAGCCTCCGAGAAAATTTGTCTTCGCATCCAAGGTTTCACCCACATAGGGTTCGCCTGGGGCTAGTTCACTTATTTGAATAACTGGCTTTGCGGCAGAGTCAAACGGTGAACCAGTTGGAGCAGCAAAGGCTTGGACGTTTGAAATGGTACTCAGGCCAACCACTGTTCCAAGGGCCACCAGTCGAGCGATTCTGCGCAGGTTGAGGAATTGCACCAGTTTTTCCTTTCGAAGAGATAGCTAAATCCTACTGTCTCTAAGATTCGAGCCGGCCCCTATCCGCTGGCGAAGGGTAGGGGCGAAACAACCCGGTGGGTTGTTTCGGAAAAGGTAACGAGATTCGAATCGTTAAGTGGAGCTAAGGGGATTCGAACCCCTGACCTTCTCATTGCGAACGAGACGCGCTACCAACTGCGCCATAGCCCCAGGGTGTTCAGAATAGCACCGCGATTTTGGGCACGAAAATTTAGTTTGCGCGTCGAGCCCGCAGTGCCGCACTGATATCGAACGTTCCCGTCGTCTCGACGTTGGTTTCGATCGAGGGCGCGGCGAACCGTGGGTCCGCGGCGACTCCGGGTTGAGATGCGCGAGCCGCTTGTTCGCGGATGCGTGTCGCCCGCTCGCGGGCCGCGATAGCTTTTGCGTGTTCCTCGGTGACGATGAGCCCGGCTCCGTCCGGTATCGAACGATGAACGGGTGGGGTCCGGATTGGGGTCCACGTTTCGTCGATAGCGACAGGGCGAGCGACGCGCTTTCGGGCTGAAACCGGTTTAGTTGCGGACACGCCTACGGTGTTCACCGCGACCAAACCAATCAGGGCAAGAAGTCCGAATCCCGCAGCGAGTATCAAGTAGGACCAGGCTGCGAAATAGAACGCGACTCCCGCGCCTGCGATTGACGCCACCATCACGAGCGTCATCCACAGTTTGATCGTGCGATGCCGCGCGGCCACCGCGGGCGAGGCGGCAAAGGCTGCCTGACGTTGTGCTCGTTCCTCATGACGATCTGTGACACGGGCAATTCGTTCCAATTCACGTCGGTGCTCAACGAGTTCCCGCGTTGACATCTCGTTCATCGGCGTTCGCGAACGAATACCCAGATCCTGCGCAGTTGCGCTGATGCGCCGCGCGTTCCGCTCGATCGTTCGTGATTCGTGCCGGTCGCGTAGGCTCGGAGCCAAATAGACGAGCCACAGGAGTCCCCCGACAATCAACGTCACGGTCGGTCCAAGGCCACTGTCCACGTTCTCTAAGGTAAATCGCGATGAGTGATTCGAACCCCAGGCGCGCGCGGTGTGTTTTTCAGCGAATCGGGGTGCGCGCCGCGATGAGATCGACTTCGGGTACATCGGCAAGGCTCTCGTTCGCAGTTCCCCGAGTTAATCGCGCGAGCAAACCACCCGGTACCTCGTCGATCGTGATTGCGAAACAGAAATGGTCACGCCAATCACCGTCGATGTGGATGTACCGACGCCGAAGCCCTTCGTAGCGCATTCCCAGTTTTCTCACGATCCGAAGCGAGGAGACGTTTTCGGGTCGAATACAGATTTCGATGCGGTGGATTCCAAGTCCCGTGAAACACCAATCTACGACGAGAGCAACGGCGGTCGGAGTGATCCCTTTTCCGGCACGATCTTGTGAAATCCAGTACCCGATCGATCCAGACGAGAGTGAACCAAACGACAGCCCGCTGACCGTAATCTGACCGACTGCCTCACCATCGTGTTCGATGATGAAGGGAGCTGCTTGGTTCTGCCTGGCAAGCCTAAGTAGCGAACGGATGATGTCACCGACAGGAGGCAACACGGAATGGCCGGGGATTGTCGCTTCCCATTTCTCAAGCCATGCTCGATTGTCGTTGAGGAGATTTCGCAACGGCCGTGCGTCACGGGCGCGAATAGAACGGACGCGAACGTCCCCGTGGTCAAGTGACGGGACGAAAATCACGGACGGCGGTGCGCTTCATCGTCGAGCCACCTCTCGAGTGCAGGCCCGAGGTCGGGACGTTGCAACGCGAGTCGGACGATGGCCTTGATGTAATCGAGTTTGTCCCCCGTGTCATACCGACGACCGCGGTAAACAACCCCTAATACTCCCCCGGCAATGTTGTTCGTTGCCATGTCGCGCAGAGCGTCCGTCAGTTGGATTTCGTTCCCCTTGCCCGGTTCGGTGTTCTCTAGGATGCCGTAAATCTCGGGACGCAAGACATATCTGCCGATTACCGCGAGGTTCGACGGTGCATCTTTCGGGTCCGGCTTTTCCACGAGGTCAACGATGCGGACGACATCACCCTCCCCAATGTCGTCAACCGTGGCGATGCCGTAATGGTCGGTCATATCGGCCGGTACCTCCATGAGGGCAACTACCGAGGCGTGGTGCGCGTCGTGCGCGGCAATCATCGGTCCGAGGATGTTGTCACGTTCATCGATGAGGTCATCACCGAGCAGAACGGCAAACGATTCGTTACCGACATGCATTTTCGAGCGAAGCACCGCATGCCCGAGTCCACGCGGTTCACCCTGTCGAACGTAGTGCATATCCGCAAGATCGGTGGATTGTTCGACCGACGCAAGTCTCGACGAATCACCTTTTTTTCGAAGAGCGCTTTCTAGCTCAGGGACATTGTCGAAATGGTTCTCGAGTGCGTTCTTGTTTCGTCCCGTAATCATGAGAACGTCGGTAAGTCCATTGCGCACGGCTTCTTCGACAACGTATTGAATAGCGGGCTTATCAACGACGGGAAGCATCTCTTTAGGCATCGCTTTGGTGGCGGGAAGGAATCGAGTCCCCAGACCGGCAGCGGGAATGACCGCCTTAGAGATGTGAGATGACATTGGTTAAGAATAGCGCTGCGCGTCCTCTTTATGATGGGCACATGACAACCCGTGACGAGAAGGCGGAATTGCGCACTTTTGTTCGGTTGACACGCGCGGCCCGTTCGACCCAGGAACTAGCGGCGGCGGCGGACGACTTCGAACAGTTTCTCATCCATTTAGCTGACCAATACGGGTGGCGCCGAATCGCCGCGTTCATTCCGACACCCACCGAACCACCCATCACGGGCGGTCTAAACACGTTGGTCCTGGCCGGAATTTCCGTGATTGTCCCCGTCTCGGCGCCCGACGGACTGTTGGATTGGATGGAACTCGGTCCGGACACAATTTGGTCGACCACTAATGATTCGATGGGCATGCCGATTCCGTCGACGGGTGCGAGCGCGACGCCCACTGATCTCGATGCGGTACTGATCCCTGCCGCTGCCGTAGACCGCGACGGCAACAGGCTTGGGTGGGGAAAAGGCTTCTATGACCGTTTTCTCGCGTCGGTCGACGGAAAGCCGCTGTTGATCGCCGTGGTGTTTGATTCCGATTGCGTTGTCGAAGTCCCGACGGACGAACATGACGCACCGGTTGGCGCAATTCTTACCGAAACCGAAATCTCGTTCACTCAGTAGTGAGGTGGCTTTTCTGCCTTGAGCCGTTCGTCGTTTTCGGTCTCTGAGTGGCGTTCGGGTTCCGGTGCGGGCGTCGGGTCAGTCCCGAGTGGGGCCGGTCGAATAACTCGGCGCTTAGGCCGCTTCTTGTCCGTCACGCAGAATTCTCTCGATTTGATCGGCGACGAGGTCTGGACTGAGGAACAACTGGAGCTCGTGGATACGGGTATAACGCCAACCGCAACGCGCCAACATGTCCGGACGAATTCGAAGTCCCTCACGAAGAGTCATCGGCATGATGTTGTCATCAATGTCAATCGCGACGCAATTGTCACCCAAGCGTGCCGCGAGCGGAACCCCCGGTACGTCGGTGAGAAGCGTCATGCCACGGGCGTTGAGGCGGGTGCCGAGGTCGTGCATAAGCGGGTGTTGTTCGCTCTCGCGAGGGACAAACGCGAGAGTCTCGTCGATGAACCGACCCAGAGCATTGACGCCTTTGGACATTCGCTCGTCGCGAAGTTCCGTGGTGCTTAGAGCCGAAATCACCGTGAGGTGACGTGTCGCCCGGGTCATCGCGACCGCGATGAGGCGTTCGCCGTCCTCTGTCGACAGCGAACCGAGGTCACTGAGGACACGACCGTGAGGGCTGCGACCAAAACCGAGGGCAAAAATCACTCGATCACGCGTCACGGCCGACGCTTGCTGCAAGCTGAGCACAACGAATGGCGCATCCGCGTGCCTGGTGAAGAAATCCTGCAACGTCCGGTTTGCCGGCAACGCGCTGTGGATTGCATCCTGCACACGCGCCACGGTGATGGATGACGCGCTAATAACCATGAGCGAGTGCTCTGGGTGAAGCGTCGCGTGCTCAACAACGTTGGCAACGATGGCGTCAAGTTCGGTGGCGGTCGCTTCAATACGGCCTGTCTTTTCGTCGAGTGGGCCTTTGCCCTCAACATTGATGAAGGACAATCCGCTCTCACCGAGTGACGCCGACGCGAGAGGCCACGTGCGTAATCCATCCACATAAAACTGAGTTGAAATCTGCGCGGCCAGTCCGGTCCCCAGTGGGCGGTAAGACATCGTCATCGCGTGGGTGGGAAGAATCTGCGCGAGTTCGGCCAGCACCGAACGTGACCCTAAACCGGCTTCAACGGAATCGTCTGGCGTCACGGTAAACGAGGTCGGGCGATCTGTGACAGGGTCACCAAATGTGACAATCTGGTCACCGCGCGAAATCGCGGGGGCAACCTCGGCGACGGACATCGCCCCGGCATCGACAAGAATGACGACATCGAATCGTTGGTTTGGCGCGAGTGTTCCGATTTCATAGGGCGAGATGCACCACACCGGCGCCAAAATGTCAGTCAACGTCGGTGCAACGGCCACGAGGTTACTGACGGACGGCGGACCCACGGTCAATGCCGTCTTGATTGCAGAGGTTTCGTCGGGAAGGTCCATAATCGCAATTCGCCAGGCTTCCGCGAGTGAATGGGCCAGTTTCTGGGCGTTACCTGTGATGTGGGCCTGGTCGACAAGTCGGAAGTCGTTCTCAAGGCGATCCAGAATCGTCGTGTCTGCGCCAAGCAACTGTCCCCGATCCGCGATGATTGCTTCGAGGACTCCTCGCCACCATGCAAGCTGCAGTTCGGCGGTAATGATTTCACGCGTGACGATTCTCCCAGCAAAAACCTGGAGAAGCCCTTCGAGCCCGCGTGCGCGCATGGAATCCACGATGGCACTGCGTTCGTGAACCGTTTCAATGCTGGCACTGTCTCTCGCAAGCGACGCAACCAACTCGGATACGACAGACCGCGGCTCAATGTCGAGTCGCCGAGCAAGCGGTCCGTTGAGCAGCGCGATATCAGACAGAACCTGGTCCAGTTGTTCGCCAAGACCGACAAAACCGGCCGGTACGGAGGGCCGGTACGCCGCATTGACCAGGGTGTTCCACTGGGTTCGAGCGACGCTCGCCGCGGTGAGCGCACCAAGCATGTCGGGAACGTGTGCGCCGGGGCGAACGAACTCTTTCGCGAGTGTCTTTAGCCGGCGTCGCTGTGATCCTGGAATCGCGTCATCGCGCGTCTTAGGGCCATAGGCTGCGACGAAGTCGTCGATGGACCGGTCGAACAGTTCGGGTGTGAATTTGTCCAACGTCGCGCTCACCCCGCGCAGCGTGTCCAATCGATATTTGAGGTCCTCTAGTGAGGATCCGGTTCCCAAAGGTGTCGGCTCGAGAATTTCGACAACCATTCCTTCGAGCGTTGCGAGGCCGACTGCGTCAAGGCGAGTGGCCGCGTGGAATGCCGCAGAGGCCTGCTCGGCATTATCGAAATGTGCAGTCGCCCAAGGTGAAGCGGCGCGAGCGGATTGGAACTGGCCTAGGTCAGCAGCCGCGAGCAACGTACTCACGACCTCGTCCATCGTGGAGGTCAGGGCGATAACCGATTCAACATCAAGCGACACTTCGTTGGTTGCGTCGGTCGTATTGGCCAGCCGCGCAAGTTCACGAATCGCGTCCAGAACGCTGACACGGAAACGCGGGTCGGGTTGGTTGAGTGCCGACCGGTAATCACTGATGACGCTGCGCATTCGCAGTAGGGCCGTGTCGACATCCATGGTTTTGGGCACGGGCGTTTTTTCAATTCGACTGATCGAGCGGATGAGGTCAGCCTTGATTGTTGAGGGTGACGCACCCAGACCGTCGAGCCCTAGGTTGCCAAGGGTGCGGCGGATGTCGTCCAGTCGCGCACGGCGCGGACCGGCAACGAGGACTCGCTTGCCCGAGCGAATGAGTTCGCCCACAGCGTTGACGATGGTTTGCGTCGCGCCGGACCCTGACGGAGTACCGACGACAATCGAATTTCCGGCAACGATATGAGCGATTATTCGTTCCTGTTCGGCATCCGCATCGAGTAACAGGCTGTCAGTGTCGAGGCTTCGCGTATCCGAATTCCCCGGATCAACCGCTGCGTGACTTTCGGTAATGAGACCTTGTGCATTCGGGTTTCCGCCGATCGTATCGAGCAGCGGGTGGTCGAGAATTCGAGCAGCGCTCACCATGTTCGATGCAACATCACTCAAATTGGCAATCGCGAGTGTGGGGACGACCATCGCGCCGTCGATGTGCGCGATGAGGCCGTGCAACCGATCGAGCGCACCGTTAGGGCGGAACGACCCGTTGTCGTTGGTCAGTGCGACGAACGCGCGCTCATCAAGAGCTACGCCGAACTGGTAGGCGAGTTCTCGTGCAAGGGCGGGGTTGAGGTGCAAGGCTCCCGTCAACTGAACCTCGAGGTCGTCCCCTTTGCGGTGCATCGAAATCGGCCGCAGCAGCATCGGTGCCGTGAAATGCTCGTCGCCATTGGTCCAGGACACGAGACCGACAGCAAGAAACACTGAGTCGATTCCGCGGGCGGCGGCGAGTTCGACCGCTTTGTCGTTGATGCGCGAGGCACGTTGGCGGGCGCGGTGTAGTGCAACATCATCGCGAACAAGGTTTCGCAAAAGGGTCGGTGTGCCCGCAAAAAATCGTGCGAGTCCGCCCGGGTGACCCGTGCTCAGTTCAATCGCGACGTCGCTGGGAAAATGCAAAAGGGGGTTCGTTCCACCAAGTTTCGAAAGTTCGCGTCGCCACTTCTCCCACACCGTCTCTGCAACGTTCGTGATCGTTGCCGTTGGGTTACCAGTGGCGAGATTCGACGGGTCATCGAATTCGGACAGCGCGCGGGAAATGTCGCCTGTCCAGTCGCTTTCGTCCGACCCCAACACACGTTTACGCTATCGGGAACCCCAGTAAAACCGTGGAACCACTCCGATGGCTGAATCTTCGGTCATCGGCCGGCCATCCCGACCAAGGAGTGTCTATTAAGGAGTGCCCTTGGAGCGAACAAGTCCAGTGGACTTGTTCGTCATACTCGACAGGACGGCACGATAGAGGGTTTAAGGAGTGCCCTTGGAGGGACTCGAACCCCCAACCCTTTCCTTAGGACGGAACTGCTCTTCCATTGAGCTACAAAGGCGATGTCACCATTCAACCACGCGCGGACTTTAGGCGACGAGGTAGTCGTTCCAGGCCGGCACGTCTCGGTCGATTCCGCGCACCAACCACGCTGTTCCGCGGGGTTGCCGCGGTTGCGCAGAGAGTGACCATCCGAGTTCGCGCAAGGTGCGGTCTGCTTTCTGATTGTTGCATCGGACACAGCACGCCACGAGGTTTTCCCAACTGTCCGATCCGCCGCGTGATTTGGGTTGGACGTGGTCGATCGTGTTGGCGCCTTTACCGCAATAGGCGCATCGATGGTTGTCACGGCGCAAAACGCCGCGTCTCGTAAGCGGAACACCACTTGTCATCGGGACGCGGACGTAACGGCTCAGGATGATGACGCTGGGCCTATCCCATAAACCCGAGATCCCGAAAATTGGGTGATCTGCCTCATGGGCAAGAATGTTTGCTTTTCCGGTCATGACGAGCACGATTGCTCGACGATCTGACACTACAGCGAGCGGCTCATAGCCGGCGTTGAGGACCAGGGTTCTCATGTCGTTCCTTTCGGTCCCACATGGTGTGTGGGGTTTCGGGGTTCTGCCACCGTTGCTCGAATCGGGCACAAAAAAAGCACCGTCTTCACAGACGATGCCTCGCGTTGTCGCAACCGTGTCGGCGCGAAACGACGCTCGGACTTATCGGGTGTTCCCAGTCGAATCCTCGGGGGGAGGCTTTGTGGGCACCCGTCAAATCGCAAACGACTCGAGTTGTGATGGTCACCCGTTCAGACTACGCCTGTCAATCTCGTCGCGCGGTATTGGCGCGCTAGTTAATTCCTATGCGCACGATGTAGAAATGGGGTGTCCAAATGTCGCGAATACTCACGTAGCCACCCGCGGCTGGGGCGTCGAGGATCTTTCCATTGCCGGCATAGATTCCGTCGTGGCCCGCCATGATGACAAGGTCACCCGGCTTGGCGTCGGCAAGGCGAATCGGTCGACCCACCGCCGCTTGCCCGCTAGCACTGTGAGGAAGCGCAACACCGAACTGTGCATAAACAAACCCGACGAGTCCCGAGCAATCGAAGCCAGCAGGGGTCGCGCCACCGTAACGATAAGGAACCCCGATGTACTGCTTGGCTACTTCGAACACTTTGTCGAGGCTGAAGTCGGGGTACTCAGGATTCTTGAGGTAGTCCTCAGCGGAAGGTCCGTTGTATTCGGGGTAGACAACGTTTGCCGAGGCGGCGGCCTGAATCTCGGCAAAAGTCGAGGCACGGAATTGTGACTGATCGACATCGACTGACGTCTCGCTCGTCACGACGACATCTTGCGTGGCTTCGGTAGCGTTGATGATTTCGGGATTGAACGCATAGGCCGGTAGTGCAATGGTTCCCACGAGAGCAGCGACGAGCGCAAAAACCGACACTCGGCGAGCGTTTTCGCTGACCATCGCGCGGGCCGCACTGCGGGCAGTTGGCCTAATTCCGCGAATGACACGGGCGATGAAACGAACGACGTCACCGATTGCGAGGGCTGTGGTGTGGCCGATCCGAAAGAAAGCGTTATCCAAGAGTTTGCTCCTGTGCCCGAGGCGCTTCACCTCCCCGTCATTCAGTTTGTTTAACCTCACACAGACGGGGAAAATCAGGCGGTATGGGGCTGTTCTGTGAGCGCGGTGGCGCGTATGGAACATTTCGAGTTTACCGAGTGAGTCTATGAACAGGCAAAGCGAGCCCTTCGGCGTGGCAAAACCGCCGAAGCTTTGACAGTGTGGATTGCTTAGACTTGGGTGATGACCGACTTCCGACTCCCGCCTGAGCTCGTACCGGTTGACGGCCGGTTTGGGTGCGGTCCGTCGAAAATTCGACCAGAGCAAGTTGACTATCTCGTCTCGCACGCTCATTTGTTGGGAACGTCTCATCGTCAGCAGCCCATCCGTGAGCTCGTTGGTCGAGTGCGTGCGGGACTTGCTGACCTTTATCGGTTGACCGACGGCTACGAAGTCGTGCTTGGCAATGGTGGCTCGACCGCTTTTTGGGATGCGGCGGCTTTTTCCCTCATCGACAAGCGCAGCGCGCATCTTTCCTTCGGAGAGTTCGGGCAAAAGTTTGCGACAGCCGCGAACGCTCCATGGCTCACAGCGCCTGCCGTCGTCCAGAGTGATCCGGGAACAGTCGCGGCATTCGTCGGCGACGAGGAAGCGGATGTGTTTGCCTACCCTCACAATGAAACGTCAACCGGCGCAATGGCTTCGGTGCGCCGCCAGGGGACAGGCGGTTCGCTCACCGTTGTTGATGCGACGAGCGCGGCCGGTGGTGTCGACATTGATGTTCGCGAGACGGATGTGTATTACTTTGCCCCTCAGAAAAACTTTGCGAGTGATGGTGGCCTGTGGTTCGCCCTCATGTCCCCCGCCGCCATCGACCGAATCGGGCAGGTCGCCGCATCGGATCGCTATATCCCCGAGTTCTTGTCTCTCGGCATCGCAATCGAGAACTCGCGACTCGACCAAACTCTCAACACGCCGGCCATCGCGACGCTTTTGTTGATGGACGCTCAGATCCAGTGGATCGCCGAAAACGGCGGACTTACGTGGGCGCACGCACGAACGAAGGATTCATCAGACCAAATTTATGCATGGGCAGAGGCTCATCCGAACGCAAGCCCGTTCGTCGCTAACCCCGAACACCGTTCGCAGGTTGTTGCCACGATTGACTTCGATGAGAGTGTCGATGCGAGCCGCGTTTCGGCGATGTTGCGGTCGAACGGGATTGTCGATATCGACCCTTACCGGAAGCTAGGACGCAACCAACTTCGAATTGCGACATTTACCGCAGTTGACCCGAGTGATGTCTCGCGCCTTCTTGGGGCGATTGACTCGGCTATCTCTGCGCTTTAGTCGTCTTCGACAACGACGTACTCGTCACCGTCAATGCCGTCTTCGCTGACGTCGTCGTCAATGCCGTCAAAAACATCGGTGTCGTCGAATGGCGATTCAACGATGTCTGTGATGTCGACCGAGTCGACGTCGTCCTCAAAATCATCGTCGTCATCGTCATCATCGTCATCGTCGTCAAGACCGTCGAGTTCGTCTAGTTCGTCATCCGGAACGACCACGATAGCCTCTTCGATTCCCGCTGCAATCGATTCCTCGTATTCACGAAGGCGGTCCGCCCAGGGAACCCAATCCGGGGCTTGAATCGCGTCATCGCCTGCGAGGAGTTCGGTTTCGAGAACCGTCGTCGATTTGCCGTCGACCGCGAGGGAAGCGACCCAGTCCCATCCGACGTAACCCGGAAGGTTAGAACCGAAACGGACGTTGGCAATCCCGTCCAATTCTTCAGACGCGAGCACCGAACCGATCGTGTCGGCTGGGGTGATTGTCTCGAGGGCCGCACGCGCCGCCTGCTCAAGGGCTTTAGGCGTCAAAGTTATCCGCAACCTTTCGAAGCACGGCCGCGATTTTGCGGGCGTGAGAATTTGCCGGGTACTGTCCTCGGCGCAAATCAGAGCTCGCCGATTCCAACATCCGGATAACATCTTCGACGATGACAACCATGTCGTCCGCGGGTCGGCGCCGGCTGCGCACCACCGATTGAGGTTCTTCAAGGATCAGGACACCGTGCGCCTGGAGTCCGCGCTTACCGTCGACCGTGCCGTATTCAACCCGCGCACCGGGTTGAACTGTGACTCCGGCTGGCAACCCCGAGGCGTGCAAAAATACCTCGACGCCGTCATCGCCCTGGATAAATCCAAAACCCTTGTCCTCGTCGAAGAACTTCACTTTTCCGGTTGGCATTTCTCTCCTTGTAAACAGACCCTTACCGAGGATACCTGTCGGCACGATAAACTATTCGGATGCCTTCTTCTCATGACGCGTCGACACGACTGGGAACGATGTCGCATAGCGAACTCGAAACGCTTGTCTTGGCGCGTCGCTGGCAATTGGGAAAACAACACGACCTACACGACCTCGCTGACGCGCTGCTGTCCCCAGAATCCGTCGTGCCAACTCTTCGCTCGCTGGCGCGACCTGAACTTGTCGCCCTTGCATCGGGCACAGCAGGTGACTACGCCCGAAATATCTTGTTGGCCGATGCGGCTGGGTCGCCATACCCTGAGGTTGCCGCGTTATTGCCGGCGCTTCTCGATCAGCCAACTCCGATCGAATCTGAAACCGTTGGCGACAGCACAAGCATCGCGTTGCACAGCGTCATCGCACTTCGTGACCTGGTTGAGTGGGTCGCCGGTGACCCGCTCACCATGGGGGCAACGGGTGGTTTGCTTCGCGCTGAGGAAAAAATCCTCGCCGCTGGACTTGTCGTGTCCGAAGAAGATGCAATCGCGTTGGTGCGAATAGCCGAAGCCGCCGGACTCGTTCGAACCATCGACCGCCGCCTGTATGCAACAACTCGTGGATTGGCGCTCTCTGATGATCTCGTTGGTTTGTGGTCAGCCGCCTTTGGCGCAATCATGGTCGACCTTGGACCGTCGGTGCGTGTTACCTGTGCTGTCGCGGGCCGCCTCGACGAACCATTCCTCGAATGGCTGTTGCCGTTACGAGACACACACGAATCCGACATCTTGCGTCGCGTTGCCAACGAGTCCCGCCTTTTCGGATTGACAGCCGGCGGAACCACCGAACTTGGCCGCATTGCGATAGTTGGCAAAGAGTCAGTCGCCGAATTTTTCACCCCGTTTCTGCCGGAGCTACAGACCTCGGTATACGTATTGGATGACCTCAGCATCATCGCACCGGGTCCCATCACGACTGACACTGCGCAGTTTCTCGCCCAGATTTCCCACCTTGAAACTCGCGGGCTTGCTCCCAAGAGACGACTTGACCCCGCGCTCATCTTGAGGGCCATTGCGACCGGGACGACTGTCGAATCGATCGTCACGAGGCTCAGCGAACTGTCACTTACGCCGGTCTCAGCGGCGGTCACGTCGACTATTGCCGACATCGCCAACAACGGTCGATTCATCACCCTCAATGGAACTGGTACGGACACCGCCGCCAAGGCGTCTCACCCCGAACTCGGTGAAATGCTGTTATCCGACCCGCGCCTTCAGAGACTCGCTCCTGTCAAGGTCGATGACCTCTCTGTGCTTTACGGCGCATCCCGCTTGCGAGTTGAGACCGCGCTCGTCGAGAATCGGTACACCGTGGTTGCGCCCGCGACCGAACCGGTCATTGTCGAACCCAGTGTCCCAACCGCGCTGCTGGAGCTCGCCGAAAATCTCTTTTCAACGGGCCTTGGATCAACCCACCTCGAACGCGCACTCATCACAGCAGGCAAGACTCGTTCGAAAGTCACTCTGCTTGTTGAAACAAGCGCGGGGAACAAAACAATCACCCTCGAACCTCGTCACGTGGCAAACGGACGCGTCCGCGGGCTCGATACGGTCGCCGACGTCGAACGGACACTTCCCATTTCCGCCATCATCGAACTTCTAGCAGTCGGAGAGTAAGGCGTGAACGGTCCCCTCATTGTCCAAAGCGATCGAACCGTGTTGCTCGAGGTTGGACATGAACAGGCAACCGACGCACGTCACGCTTTAGCGGTTTTCGCCGAACTGGAACGAGCGCCGGAACACATTCACACCTACCGAATCACGCGACTTGGGCTGTGGAACGCGCGAGCGGCAGGGCACACCGCCGAGGAAATGCTCGCAACTCTCGAGACGTATTCCAAGTTCCCCGTCCCTCAGGTTGTGGCAACGGACATCGCCGACACCGTGTCACGCTACGGTCGAATAGTTGTCGAGCGCGACGCGGATGGTTTATATCTCGAAGCACAGTCTCCGCAAATCCTCGCCGAAGTGGTTCGAACCACCAAGCTGGCTCCGCTGCTCGGTGCCGTCACCAGCGAGACCGTCGTTAGGCTCAACGACTGGGCTCGCGGAATCGTTAAACAGGAACTTCTCGGTATCGGCTGGCCCGCCGAAGACCGTGCCGGATTCACCGAGGGAACCCCGATGACCGTCGCCCTCGACAACGCCACATGGGATCTGCGTGGTTACCAGCGCGAAGCTATCGATCTGTTCGACAAGTCGGGTGCGGGCGTCGTTGTTCTGCCCTGTGGCGCGGGAAAAACTGTTGTCGGAATCGGGGCGATGGTCGAGGGTCAATCCTCGACACTCATCCTCGTGACCAACTCAGTGTCGGCTCGCCAATGGCGCGACGAAATCATTGCGCGCACGACACTGACCGCCGAAGACATCGGTGAATATTCGGGCGAAAAGAAGGAAATCAAGCCCGTGACGATTGCGACGTACCACATCCTGACTGCCAAACGACGCGGATCGTTCGCTCACTTGCCGTTATTGGACGCGAACAACTGGGGGCTCATTATTTATGACGAGGTCCACTTGTTGCCCGCTCCGGTGTTCAAACTGACCGCAGATTTGCAGGCCCGTCGTCGTCTCGGCCTGACCGCAACTCTTGTGCGTGAAGACGGCAAAGAGGGCGATGTCTTTAGCCTGATCGGCCCCAAGCGTTTTGACGCACCGTGGAAGGAAATTGAGGCGCAGGGGTTCATCGCGCCGGCACGGTGTGTCGAAGTTCGTGTGTTGCTCGAATCTGACGAGCGAATGGAATACGCGGTCGCAAGCGAGCGGCAACGATTCCGCATCGCCGCAACCAGCCCGGCGAAGCGTCCGATCATCTCGCGTTTGATTGCGCAGCACCCCGACGACCAAATCCTCGTCATCGCGCAGTATCTCGACCAGATTGACGACGTGTCCGACACGCTCGAGCTACCAACCATCACCGGCGCAACTCCAGTCGACGAACGCGAAGTGTTGTACGACAAGTTCCGAACCGGCGAGATTCGGGTGTTGTTGGTGTCGAAGGTCGCGAACTTCTCGGTCGATCTACCTGACGCGTCCGTGGCGATTCAGATCTCGGGGTCGTTCGGATCGCGTCAAGAGGAGGCGCAGCGTCTCGGTCGAATTTTGCGTCCGAAGAGCGATGGCCGAAGCGCGGTTTTTTACACAGTTGTTGCCAGGGACACCGTTGAGCAAGATTTTGCGCAGAACCGTCAACGGTTCCTCACCGAGCAAGGCTACGCCTACGAGATTGTCGACGAAGGCGCTATTTAACCACGGAGGACTCTGCGTGCGTGTTGTCCACAGATTGGTTCCGGTGGCCTGCAAGCGAGACACTCCCACACAAAACTGGTGGGATGACCAGTTTCCACGTTGACGCTCACGCCCTCGACGGCGCCGTGTCTCATATCACCCGAACCATCGAGTCGATTCACACCGACATTGCCAGCCTCACTGGGCAACTTCGGGGGCTCGACGGTTCCTGGTCTGGTCCCGCCGCACTCGCCTTCGCGGGTGTTGTCGACGAATGGATGGCTAGTAGCACGCGTGTGACCGAGTCACTGGGCGATATCGGCAATGCCCTTCGACAGATTCAGACGCACTACCTCGAAACAGAACATACGAACGTGCGGATCCTCGGCCGTTAAAAAGGACGGGGGCGGCTTTCGCCACCCCCGTCCGAGGTATTCGGGCTAGAAGCCCATGCCTCCACTGGGGTCTGCTGCCGGCGCGGCGTGAGCCGGTTCTGGCTTTTCCGCAATGACGGCTTCGGTCGTGAGGAACAGTCCGGCGATTGAGGCGGCGTTGAGCAGAGCAGAACGCGTCACCTTGACCGGGTCGCTGATTCCCGCAGCGAGCATGTCGACGTACTCACCGGTCGCAGCGTTGAGGCCCTGACCGATGGGAAGGCTACGAACCATGTTGACAACGACGCCAGGCTCGTGACCCGCGTTAAGCGCAATCTGGCGCAGAGGAGCCTCGATAGCCAAGCGGATGATGTTGACGGCGGTCTGCTCGTCACCGTCCAACTTGAGCTTGTCGAGTACCGATGCGGCCTGAAGGAGTGCGACTCCACCACCAGGGACAATGCCTTCTTCGACGGCGGCTTTCGCGTTGCGAATAGCATCCTCGATGCGGTGCTTGCGTTCCTTGAGTTCGACCTCGGTCGCGGCACCCGCCTTGATGACAGCAACGCCACCTGCGAGTTTGGCGAGACGCTCCATGAGCTTCTCGCGGTCGTAGTCAGAATCGGTGTTTTCGATTTCGGCACGGATTTGCTTGACGCGACCAGCAACCGCCTCTGAGGTTCCGCCACCTTCGATGATGGTCGTCTCGTCTTTGCTGATGACAACCTTGCGAGCGGTACCGAGCAAGTCGAGCGTGACGCCATCGAGCTTGAGTCCAACTTCTTCACTGATGACCTGGCCACCCGTGAGGATCGCGATGTCCTGCAGCATGGCCTTGCGGCGGTCTCCGAATCCGGGGGCCTTGACGGCGACCGATTTGAAGATGCCACGAATCTTGTTGACAACGAGAGTCGCGAGAGCGTCTCCGTCAACATCTTCGGCAACGATAAGGAGCTGCTTGCCCGACTGAGCTACCTGCTCGATGACGGGAAGGAGGTCCTTGATCATTGAGATCTTAGAGTTGACGATGAGAATGTAGGGGTTTTCGAACACGGTTTCCATGCGCTCAGGGTCGGTGACGAAGTACGCCGACAGGAAGCCCTTGTCGAAACGCATTCCCTCGGTGACCTCGAGCGTGGTGCCGAAGGCGTTCGATTCCTCGACGGTGACGACACCTTCTTTACCAACTCGATCGATGGCCTCGGCAATCAGGTCCCCGATTTCCGTGTCTGCGGCCGAGATGGATGCGGTCGCGGCGATTTCCGCTTTCGTCTCGACATCTTTGGCGTTCTTGAGAAGTTGCTCGGTCAACGAGGCAACAGCCTTGTCAATTCCGCGACGGAGGCTGATGGGGTCGGCGCCAGCGGCAACATTCCGAAGTCCTTCGCGAACGATGGCCTGTGCGAGAACTACCGATGTCGTGGTGCCGTCTCCGGCGACATCATCGGTCTTTTTAGCGACCTCTTTGACGAGTTCCGCGCCAATCTTTTCGAACGGGTCTTCGAGCTCGATTTCCTTTGCAATCGAAACGCCGTCGTTCGTAATGGTGGGTGCGCCCCACTTCTTTTCCAGGACGACATTGCGACCGCGGGGTCCAAGCGTCACCTTGACTGCGTCGGCCAAAATGTTCAGGCCGCGCTCGAGGCCGCGACGGGCCTCTTCATTGAATGCAATTAATTTTGCCATGATGTGTGTCTGTCCTCCAGGACGTAGGTCATGTCATTGGCACTCACGGTATGCGAGTGCTAACTCCAAGTTTGGCACTCTCGGCAAGAGAGTGCAAATTGACTGTGGAAAAACTAGCGGCGATTCGCTTGGAAATAGCCAGTCGACGTCGGAATCAGCTCTATCCATGTGCGGCCCGGTGCCAGTGTGACGATTTCACCATTTTCTAAACTGAAGACCGTCATCGCATTGGGCTCGGTTTTGGTCCACGTCGCCTCGACCGTCTTGCCACCGGTCGAGATCCAGGCCGGTCCAGTGCCGACGACAAGGGCCCGCGGAACATAACCGAATTCGCTCGACTCATCAACCATTTGAACCACGACATTTCGAGCGGTCAATTGCCTTTGTTGTTCGTCTACATCCGTTTGGCCGTCGGCTTGAATTCGGCCATACATCCCCGATTCAGGATCAAACTCCCACGACGGAGAATTGTAGCCCGAGAAGGATGTGATCAATCGCTTGGCCTTCTTCCCCGCTGCTGCGGCAGTCGGGCTGACGCCGTCACCGGCAAAACTAAATGCTGGGGCAGGCGGTGCGAGATCCGAGAATGTTTCGATCAGATTTTTCGCACGAACAATAACATCGTGAGGCACAATCCTGTCCTCCGAGCGATAGATAAAGTCCTCGGTGCCCGATTGCCCGTCAATCACGTTTTCCAACCCGGTATCAATCATCATTTGCACAAACCGTTCCTGGCCGCCCGAATACGTGATGACCCCACCAAAGGGCAATGCGATGTCCGGATCCATTGGTCGAATCGATCGAACCGGCCCGATTTCGGCCGGAATCATCGAATGCCATACAACGAGATAGCGGGAAAGACCACCTTCGACAAGTTCCTCAAAAACGATGTCGGCGTCATTGAGCCCGACCTGGGGGCGTGCCTCGGGGGCGTTGTCAATTTTTGCCATGAGCACGGGGTAGTCAAGTGAACCGCCTGGGACGGGGAGTCCCGACAGTGGCGCGTATTCAACCGCCGTCGGAGTTGCTGACGGTGTTTCACTCGGATTAGCGCTTAATCCGGAAATGAATCCGGGTAACTGAATTGCCGCGAGGGCAGCGAGGGCTGTGGCGAGCACTACGCCGAGGGCGATTAGCAAAATTTTTTTCATTCGAATCAGTCCGATCAGTTTCAGTTAGCGAACAAAATCAATGCCTACTAATACCGTAACCCTCGCGCCGGGATAAGAATCGGATTGCTTCACTACCGCGATTCCAAGGCTATCTGCAACGCTCGTGGCGAGCGATAGGTCTTTCTCTGGGCCATAAACAACAACACTGCGTTTGACGTCGGAATCCGCCGCATCGGCATTAGAGATGTTCGGCCAACCCTGTGTCGTCAAGATCGCCGCGACATCCTCGTCGAGTGTCGCGGACGTCGTACCGTTGAGCACCGTGATGGTGATTTGTTCGCGTTCTTCCAATGTGAGAAGTGTGGGATCAATCCCGGTGGTTTCTGGAGCTGGCGGCGGCATCACTCCCAGCACTGAGATGTCTATCGGCTCGAGGTTTCTGGCATCAAGGACTGCAACTCCGACCAGGGCGGCAAGAATAAGTCCCGCCGTCGCACCAGCTGATATCAGCGTCGTTACCCACCATGGCCGGCGAGAAACGGGCTGGCGGTGAGCGCCCGCTCGCCCAGAGTAGGCACTCCTGTCATCGAATCGGTCCTGTGGTTTTTTTGCCACGCTTGCGTCACATCCGTCTGCAGTCTGTCGGTCTAAAGTTCGCTCGTCTCGGCGAAACTTCGAACCAGAATCGAGTCGTACCGCCTCGCGGCGGCTTGTTCCATTATCCCGTAAAGGCGTTGGTAGTAGCGCACAAGTGGAAGGTTCCACACTTTTCGCACCAATGATTCTTTCGACCGAGTGGGGCCCCAGTTCTCGCGCTCAAACTCGATGAAATCAACTTCCGCCGGAGACAAGCCTGACGCGCCATACACGGTGACTTGTCTGCCGAGCGGGTCGATCGAGGCGATGGGCACGCTGTCGAGACTCAACACGAAATCACCCTCGATTCCCATCTCGTCCGCCGCATCGCCGATTCGCGGAATAACCCGGCGACCGTCGAGAGAAATCCATCGGACTTTGGCTCGCGCACAATACGTCGCAAATTTCTCGCGCTCTGCTGGATCGAGATACACGAGCACCGCGGGCGACGACACCACGATTGTCGCCTTCGGTGCTGCCTTTCGGGCACGCGCAACGGCGGAACGAACTTCCGCGACCGCGTCACCCGCGGAGATCCTCGGCAGAGACTGCGCGACGATGTGCGCCGCCGCCCGCACGAGGTCGAGTCGTTCGGCTTGCTCTGGCCACACCAGTGCTTCGAGCCACTCGTTGTCAGCCGGGTTGGTCACGTCAAGCGGATTGAGGTCGATTCCTTCGCGATGAACAATTGTCGGGCGGCGAGGCGGGTTCGCTCCCCAGCCCGCAATGTCAGCAACGAGCGATACCGTCGACGGGCCGTCTGCCGGATGCGACGTTATCGTGCGCCCCGGTGCGTTCCATGAGTATGAGTAACGGTCGGGAAATAGCGTCAAGCCGGCCGAGGCCCCCACCTCGATCAGGGCTATGGGTCCACGGATGCGCTCAAGGGCGACCAATAGCGGAGTGCACCTCCGAGGGTCATTAGTTTGTGTCGATCGTGTTTGTGCCAGCTTCGCAATGGCCGGCCACAACGCACGGAAATCGCCGCGGGCGGTCGTGAACGGTCGAAGCGGGACACCAGCGACTCGGGCGCAGGTCAGAACGAGAATGGGCTGGCGTTTCGAAAGCGGAAGTTTTGCCACGAGGGCCAGCAGTTCGTCGTCTTCCGCGATTCCCAGGGCCCAGTCGCGATAGCGCGGTGACTCTGAACCTTCAGCGTGTGCGAAACGGCGAAACCAGTCGGCGGTTCGTTCCCGCTCGCTGTTCGCCATGTTTCCGAGTTTAATGGTGACCATGACGGATAACCCCAGCGAGCGCACCGACGCCGAGTGGCGCGAGGCACTGACCCCCGAACAATTCCATGTCCTCCGCGAGGCGGGAACCGAACGACCATGGACAGGCGAGCTCCTCGAGGAGGACCGGACCGGCCTTTACACCTGCGGTGGATGTGGTGCTGAGTTGTTCATGGCCGGCACCAAGTTCGACAGCCACTGCGGCTGGCCCTCGTTCTACGAGACGATAAATCCCGCGGCAGTTGTTTTGCTTGAAGACAATACGTTGGGGCAGACGCGGACCGAAGTTCGGTGTGCGTCCTGCAACGGCCATCTCGGACACGTGTTCCCCGATGGGTTCGGAACGCCCACCGGGTTGCGCTATTGCATGAACTCCGTTGCGTTGAAGTTCACGCCGGACAAATAACCTGAGCCTCGAGTGAGGATTGAACTCACGACCCCTTCATTACGAGTGAAGTGCTCTACCACTGAGCTATCGAGGCATCACCGATACGGCAACCGCACTAGGTTATCACGCACGAGCGACCGCGTTTAGGCCGTGACGACCCCGCTGGCTTCGACGAATAGGGCTTCGAGTGACAGTAATGGCGTGACATTACGCTCGATACGGCCCCGGGCGACATCGATCGCGTCGAGAATTCGAACAGCATGAGCCGCATCGTGACGCGTGAGCCACTCAGCGATACCGTCCGAGAACTCGGGGTTGGTCAGAGGTACCTCGCCGCCGAGTGCCACGACGAGAATGTCGCGATACAACGATTCGAGGTCCGTCAACACTCGGTCAACCCCGTCCCTCAAAGACCTGGTCGCCCTGCGCTTTTGGTTCTCTTCGAGGTTTTTGACTTGCGGCCGTAGACCGATGGGAACCGCCTCGCCGGAGGCGAGCCCGAGCGAATGCAAAAACTCCGAGCGTTCGGATTCGTCGCGTGCCTCGGTGTACGCCTTTGCGTCATCGGTGGCCAGTGTGACAATCTCGGCCGCCGCGTTGACGGCCTCTGACACGGCTCGGATTCCAAGTACGAGGGCGAGGCTTCGAGCTCGACGCTCGCGCGCTTCAGGGGTCGTCGCAAGACGACGTGCCATGCCGATGTGGCTCTGAGCGTGGCGGGCCGACTGTTCAGCAATGGCGGCGTCCACGCCGTCCCGTGAAACGAGCATCGCCGCGATGTCCGCGATGGGCGGAACTCCCAAGCGCACACTGTGAACGCGTGATCGAATGGTGGGAATCACGTCCGCTTCGCTCGGCGCACAAAGGATCCAGATTGTTCGTGCGGCAGGTTCCTCAAGAGCCTTGAGAAGTACGTTCGAGGTTCGTTCCGCCATGCGGTCGGAATCTTCGATAATTATGATTCGCCACGACGAAGCGACGGGCGAACGATATGAGGTCTCGACCAGTTCGCGCACTTCGTCGATGGGAATCAACACGCGGTCGGTCGCCAGAACCGTGAGATCGGGGTGAGTGAGCCCGCGCACCTGACGATCAATCATCTCGGCGTCGTCGCCCGCTCCCAACAAATCCGCTGCAAAAGCCCTGGCGACCAGTGACCGCCCTGAACCAGCGGGGCCGGTAATCAGCCACGACTGGGCAAGCGTTTCGGGGCTCGCAGCGGCGGCACGCATCTGTGCGATGACGGCATCGTGCCCGACGAGGTCATCCCACAGTGCCGTCACGACAATTCGCCCAATCGTGCGATGATCGCATCTCGAATCACGTCCCGATCGAGCGTCGCATCGACCACGAGAAAGCGTTCGGGTTCGGCGGCGGCCATCGACAGGTAGGCGTCCCGCACTCGAGTGTGGAATTCCAACGCCTCGGCTTCAAGCCGATCGAACTGCTTGTTAGCCGCATCCAGTCGGTCGCGCCCAATCGCGGGATCGAGGTCGAGCACGACAGTGATATCGGGGACGAGACCCTCGGTTGCCCACATGCTCACATAGCGAACTTCGTCTGGATCGAGCACTCGCCCAGCCCCTTGGTAGGCAACCGATGAATCAAGGTAACGATCTTGAATCACGACAGCCCCGCGTTCGAGTGCTGGACGAACGACCGTCGCGATGTGGTGGGCGCGATCTGCCGCATAGAGCAGGGCTTCGGCGCGCGGTGCGATGTGCCCGCGCGAGTGGAGGACGATTTCACGCAGTTCGTTACCCAGTTCGGTCCCGCCCGGTTCACGCGTGAAGACAACCTCGCGGCCCAGGGCCGAGAACCAGTCGCCGATGAGCGTTGACTGAGTACTCTTTCCTGTGCCGTCTCCGCCCTCGAGCGTAATGAACAGTCCGGTCATTTCTTGGCTCGGGTCACTCGGCGAATGGGAGTCTTTTTCGGAGCGGGTCCTTTTGCCCGACGCTCTGCGATGAGTTCAACCGCGCGTTCGTGCGAGACCTCTTCCGGAACCTCCCCCGCAGGGATGGTGGCGTTGGTCTCGCCGTCCGTCACGTACGGACCGAACTTGCCACTCTTGACCTTGATTGGCTTGCCACTGACGGGGTCCGGTTCGAGTTCTTTGATGCTCGACGCCGACCGCGAACCGTATTTGGGCTGCGCAAACAGTTCGAGGGCTTGCTCGAGGGTCACCTCAAAGATGGCCTGTTCATTCTCGAGCGAACGCGAGTCGGTTCCTTTTTTTAGGTAAGGGCCGTAAGGCCCATTCTGGGCGGTGATGGTTTTCTCGGTTTCCGGATCGATCCCGACGACGCGGGGAAGTTCGAACAACCGAATGCAGGTTTCGAGGTCGACGGTCGTCGGATCCATCGTGGAAAACAACGACGCGGTCCGCGGCTTCGGGTCTTTGCCCTTGATCTTTCGGGGCGTGTATTCGGGAAGCGTATAGGTGGGTTCGTCGCCTTCGATGATGTCGGGGTCAATCGGGCTCTCTTGGATGTAGGCCCCGAAACGTCCCACTCGAGCGGTGATCATGCTGGTGCCATCCGCGCTGATGCCGATTGCACGGGAACCTGGCTCTGGGGCGTCACGCAGTTCGCGCGCTTTCTCGAGAGTGAGTTCGTCCGGCGCCAAACCATCCGGCACCGACACGTTGCGCTTCTCGTCCTCCCCCGTCTGAATCTCGAGGTAGGGACCGTACTTCCCGCTGCGAAGAACAATTCCGTCGCCCAACGGGAACGAATTCGATTCTCGGGCGTCAATTGTCGCTTTCCAGTCGACACAGGTGTTGACAAGTCCGGCGTGCTCGCCCGAACCGTAGTACCAGCGTTGGAGATAGTCGGTGCCCGTGAGTTCACCGACGGAAATTCGGTCGAGATCGTTTTCGAGTTCCGCCGTAAAGTCGTATTCGACGAAGTCGGTGTAGAACTTTTCCAACAGCGTAATAACGGCGAACGCCGTCCAGCCCGGCACAAGCGCCGAACCGCGTTTGGTGACATACCCGCGCTCGAACAGCACCCCGATGATGTTGGCATAGGTCGACGGGCGGCCAATCCCTCGTTCTTCAAGGGCTTTCACGAGGCTTGCCTCGGTGAATCGCGGTGGCGGTAAAGTTTCGTGTCCCTTGGGCGTCACCTCGGGCACGGTGAGAACGTCACCGACGGTGAGGTTCGGGATTTTCAATTCGTCGTCAGCGTCGTCGTCGTTGCGATCGACATCCTGGCCTTCCTCGTAGGCGGCGAGGAATCCGCGAATCGTGATGGTCGTGCCCGCGGCAGACATCGTCGCGGTCCCCAACGCGCCGACCGGAGCGGACATCGTGACGGACACCGTTTCACCCGTCGCGTCGACCATCTGCGAGGCGACCGTGCGCTTCCAGATCAGGTCATACAAACGGAATTCGTCAGCGGAAAGTAGGCGCCGCATTTCTTCCGGTGTCTTGAATGTGTCTCCGGCCGGGCGAATCGCTTCGTGGGCTTCTTGGGCATTCTTTACTTTGGACTGGTAGGTGCGGGGCTGAGCAGGAATCGACGTCTGACCGTAGAGGGAAACGGCTTGGGCGCGAGCACCCGCTACCGCCTGGGCGGAAAGGGACACAGAGTCGGTTCGCATGTAGGTGATGTGTCCGTTTTGGTAAAGGCTTTGGGCAATTCGCATCGCGTCCCGAGACCCGAGCCGCAACTTTCGTCCCGCCTCTTGTTGAAGCGTCGACGTGGTGAAGGGCGCGGCTGGGCGACGTGTGTAGGGCTTGGATTCGATGTTCGTCACGGTGGGGGCTGAGACCTCAAGTGCCTGTGCCAACTGCCGCGCCGTCGCCTCGTCGAGGACCGTTGCGCCACTGGTTAATCTGCCGTTGTCGTCAAAGTCACGGCCCGAGGCGAGTTTGGCATCGTTCAGTTTGGTGGCTTTGGTGCCGAACGATTCACCCTTTTTGGTCATGACCGTCGCCAACACGTCCCAATACGATGCGGCGGTGAACGCACGGCGTTCCCGTTCACGCTCGACAATCATGCGAAGGGCAGGTGACTGCACGCGACCAGCGCTCAATCCTCGGCCGATTTTGCTCCAGAGCACCGGCGACAATTGATAGCCGAAGAGTCGATCGAGAATGCGACGTGTTTCCTGCGCGTCGACGAGCGGCATGTCGATTTCGCGCGGGTTTTCGACGGCGGCGGCGATGGCATCCTTGGTGATTTCGTGAAACACCATTCGTTTGACCGGGACCTTGGGTTTGAGAATCTCTAGAAGGTGCCACGCAATCGACTCGCCTTCGCGGTCTTCATCAGTTGCGAGAAGCAATTGGTCTGCGTTCTTCAGCGCTTTCTTCAAATCAGTGATGGTCGCCTTCGCGCGCGGTGTGTCTATATATAAAGGTGCGAATCCGTTCGCGATGTCCACACCAAACTGGCCATGTGTCACCTTCAGTTCAGCGGGGACCTCTTTCGGCTGAACCAAGTCACGCACGTGACCGACCGACGCCAACACCTCGTAGCCATCACCCAGATATTTGGCGATGGTTTTTGCCTTCGCGGGTGATTCCACGATGACGAGCGTGTGCTTATCAGCCACAGTTCTCCTTTTTCTGCACTACGGCGAGAGTACCCCGAGCCTCTGAGATACGACTCACGCCGAAGCGCAACATGTTTGCGAATAGTGACTATACACAGCCTGTCAATGCCCAACGCGACGAAAGGTTTCCCGTGGCGTGGCGAAAACCGACCGTTGCTATCGGTCCGGCCCCGCGACCGCTGTTGCCGTAACGCCGTCAACTGTTATCCGAACCGTCGCGACGCCATCCGTAACGCCGCAGGATTGTTGTGCTCGGAGGGCGGGCTCACACGGCGTCGGGTCTCCGGCGAGTGCACGAGTTGCCACGGCCGATGCAGCGAGTTCCGCGGCCCGAATCGCGTCGGTAACCCGCAGAATCACTGCCGCGCCTCCTAGCCCGCCTAACCCCAACAACACGATCGCACCGAACAACACAAGCGACGTCACGCTGCCCGAACCGCGATCTATCGCGGTGCGCACTGCGTCACCGTCACCGGCGCCATCAGGGGGAGCGGCGGCGGAAACTGGGCGTCAACACAAACCTCCAGCGGTTCGGTGCGAACCGACCAGTCTGCAACGGGCAGGCCCTTTTCTGACGCCGCCAGGCTCGATGCCTCTGATTCGCCCCGAATTATTGCCCGAGCCGTCTCGGCTGCCACGGATGTTGCCGAAATGGCATCCATTGACCATCGAAGTGCGCCGATGACAAGTCCGACGACGAGGATCAGAGCGGGGATTGCAATGGCGATTTCTGTCGTAACGAGCCCGCGCTCGTCACGTGACGATCGACAGAGCACCGCTGATGAGGTCGGTCAAAAGGTTCTGCACGGGATTGCTCTTGAGGACAACCGCGAGCAACCCGGCAAAGCCCGCGGCCGCAACGGTCGCAATGGCGTATTCGGCGGTGGCGGCACCGCGTTCAGAGACATCGGTTGTAGGCAAAGTGAGTGAATTGGTCATACCTTCAGGATGACCGACTCGGACATTCCTGGGGTATTCCCAGCTAGAAGTGTTGATCGTTCAGAAAAATCATGCGTTGTGCATGAATGCTCAACGGTCGAACGCGGTGGTGTACCCGTTGATCGCAGGCTGGCCGCCCAAGTGCGCATACAGAACGCTGCTCCCCTCGGGGAAGTACCCTTCACGAACGAGGTCTATCATTCCAGCCATCGATTTGCCTTCGTAAACCGGATCGGTGATCATTCCGTCCATTCGAGCGGCAAGTTCGATCGCCTCAATTGTCCTAGGGCCCGCGATGCCATAAATTCCGTCGTGCCAGCGGTCAAGCAAGACAATCTCGTCATCGCGAATTTCACGTCCGAGTTCTATTCCCGTGGCGGTGCGACGCGCGATGCGCGCAATCTGTTCCCACGTCTTTTCCACCGTTGCCGACGCATCGATTCCAAGAACCGATTGGGCACGATCGGAGTGGGCGAATCCGGCAATCATTCCACCTTGCGTAGATCCTGTGACCGAACAGACGATGATGTTGTCAAAAGTGACGCCGAGTTCTTTTTCCTGATCTTCAACCTCGAAAGCCCAACCGGCGAAGCCGTGTCCACCGAGTTCGTGGTCGGATGCGCCAGCGGGGATTGCATATGGCTTCCCGCCGCGTGCCTCGACCGATTCGATTGCATCTTCCCACGACTTGCGGAACCCGATGTCGAACCCGGCTGGGTCTAGTCGCACGTCGGCACCGAGGATTCGGCTTAACAAAATGTTCCCGGTCTTTTCGTAGTTGGTCTCGTCCCAGTCAACCCAGTGTTCTTGGACGAGAACCGCTCGAAGTCCCATTTTCGCCGCGACCGCAGCCACCTGCCGAGTGTGATTCGACTGGACGCCCCCAATGGACACGAGTGTGTCGCAGCCCTGATTGATTGCGTCCGCAACGAGGTATTCCAACTTGCGGGTCTTGTTGCCACCGAAAGCTAAACCAGAGTTGACGTCCTCTCGCTTCGCCCACAACTCGACCTTGCCGCCGAGATGTGCCGTCAGGCGATCGAGGCGGTGAACCGGTGAAGCACCAAACCGCAGATTGACGCGAGGAGTATTCTCGAGGGCAACACGTGTCATGGGATAATCCTAATCAGTGACGTAGAGCCCACGCTGGTCCTCTACTCGGATAGTAAGGCGAGGACACCGATGTCCAACACAACGATTGACAGTCTGTTGAACGAGGACCGCCGGTTTCCGCCGTCGGCATCTTTTGTCGCTAACGCCGTTGCTCGACCCGAGATCTACAAGGCTGCAGCCGACGATCGTCTCGGTTTCTGGGCTGACCAAGCCCGCGCACTGCACTGGCACAAACCCTTTACGCAAACCCTGGACTGGTCTGATGCGCCGTTTGCGAAGTGGTTTGATGATGGCGAGATAAACGTCGCTTACAACTGTCTCGATCGTCACATCGAGGCGGGGCTTGGTGACCGTGTTGCCATCCAGTTCGAAGGAGAGCCCGGCGACTCACGCACCATCACCTACCGTGAATTGACGGACGAAGTTCGAAAGGCGGCAAATCTGCTCGCCAGCCTCGGAGTGGGGCGCGGCGACCGAGTGGCCATCTATATGCCACTCGTCCCCGAGGCCGTTGTCGCGATGCTCGCCTGCGCGCGCGTTGGCGCGATTCACTCGGTAGTTTTCGGAGGCTTTGCCGCCGAAAGCCTTCGTGCCCGAATTGACGACGCAGAGGCCAAACTCGTCATCACCGCCGACGGCGGATACCGCAAGGGCGCAGTGTTCAACCTCAAGGACGCGGTCGATGAGGCCGTAGCGCAGACTCCGACGGTCGAGAAGGTGCTCGTTGTCAAACGTGCCGG
Organism: Gulosibacter massiliensis; assembly: GCA_945949175.1. Lineage (GTDB taxonomy): Bacteria > Actinomycetota > Actinomycetes > Actinomycetales > Microbacteriaceae > MWH-TA3. The sequence continues at coordinate 41,120 of CAMFDU010000010.1, forward strand.
AAATGACGTTGCCTGGGTTGAAGGACGAGACATGTGGTGGCACGACGAAATTGCCCCCATGACTGATGACCACATCGCGCAGGGGTTCCCCGCCGAAAATCCGCTGTTCATTCTGTACACATCCGGAACGACCGGAAAACCAAAGGGAATCCTCCACTCCTCGGGCGGCTACCTCACTCAAGCAACGTTCACACACAAAAACGTCTTCGACCTTCACCCGGAATCTGACGTGTACTGGTGCACTGCCGATATCGGCTGGATCACCGGTCACACCTACGTCGTCTATGGCCCACTCGCTAACGGCGCTACTCAAGTCATCTATGAGGGGACGCCCGATTTCCCGGCTCCCGGTCGTTGGTGGGACATCATCGAAAAGTACAAGGTGTCGATCTTCTACACCGCCCCGACCGCGATTCGATCGTTCATGAAAGCGGGTCGCGAGATTCCACAAGCACGCGACCTGTCGTCGCTGCGGGTTCTCGGATCGGTTGGTGAACCAATCAACCCGGAAGCGTGGATGTGGTACCGCGAGGTAATCGGCGGCAACAACTGTCCCATCGTCGACACGTGGTGGCAGACCGAAACCGGTGCCATCATGGTGTCTGCTCTACCTGGCATTACGACGACAAAACCAGGTAGTGCGCAGGTTCCGATTCCGGGAATCACCGTCGGCGTTCTCGACGACAACGGTGTTCCGGTTGGGCCTTCGGCCGGCGGGCTACTCGTCATCACCGAACCGTGGCCGTCAATGCTTCGCGGAATCTGGAAAGACCCCGAGCGATACACCGAGACCTACTGGTCGACGTTTGACGACATTTACTTTGCTGGTGACGGAGCCCACTTGGACGCCGACAAAGACCTCTGGCTACTCGGTCGGGTCGATGACGTAATGAACGTGTCTGGGCACCGTCTGTCAACGATGGAAATTGAATCGGCACTCGTCTCGAATCAGGCCGTTGCCGAATCGGCCGTGGTCGGGGCTACAGACGAGGTGACCGGGCAGGCCGTTGTCGCCTTCGTCGTCCTCAAGAAACGTGCTGCGGGAGTCGCGAAACCTGAGGACGACATCGCCGCACTGAAAGCGCACGTGGTCAAAGAAATCGGCGCTATCGCCCGACCCCGCGACATTTATTTGGTCGAAGACCTTCCCAAGACACGCTCTGGCAAGATCATGCGCCGTCTGTTGCGAGACATCGCCGAGGGACGCGAGGTTGGCGACACAACGACGCTTCTTGATACGAGCGTTGTTCGCATCATCGATGGTCAGGTCAATTAGCTCGACGACCTGAAGAACCCCTGAGCCATTCCGGCGACGGCGGGCACGACAGTCAACGCGACAAACGCCGGGAACAGGCAAACCCCGAGCGGGATAAGCATTTGGCCGGGGAGTCGCTCTATCGCTTCGCGAACGGTGAATCGCAAAGATCGGCGTCGTTCATGAGAGTCGGCGCGGATAAGCCCCGTAACAGGAATGCCCGTCTCGCGAGCGGTTGCTCGAATGTCGACGATGCTGGCCCATTCCGAATCCACGCCCCACCGCTCGCCGGTCGCCTGCAGTTCTCTTTCGACGTCCGCGCGCATCCCCGTGACTAACAGAATCTCGGCGACCACATCTCCAAGAACGCCCGTCGCTGGGGACGGTGTTGGGATACGACGACGCAAGCGGTCCATCCACGTCCATCCGCC
>CAMFDU010000011.1 GCA_945949175.1 Gulosibacter massiliensis
TGACGTCATCAAGACGATCGAGTTCGCACAGCGACGAGCCGATATCGTGGCCCATTGCCTTGAGAAAAGTGAACGCCATACCGCCACCGATGAGCAGGCGGTCGACACGAGGGAGCAAATGTTCAATCACCCCGAGTTTGTCAGAAACCTTCGAACCTCCTAGTACAACCGTGTACGGGCGCAGGGCGTCCGTTGTGAGTCGACGAAGAACGTCCGTTTCAGCTACGACCAGAACTCCGGCAGCACTCGACACGGCCTGCGCAACTTCGAACACTGATGATTGTTTGCGGTGAACGACGCCGAACCCGTCCGACACGAAGGCATCAATACCGCTTGTCAGTAAGGAAGCAAACTCGGCGCGCTCCGAATCAATCGCCGATGTCTCACGTGGATCGAAGCGCAGATTTTCGAGTAGCAGCACTTCCCCGGGTTTGAGCGCTGCACGCAGTTCGTGCGCGACTGGTCCAACAGTATCGGTTGCAAAGTGAACTGGAACCGAAAGAAGTTCGCCCAAGCGTTCCGCGACTGGAGCAAGTGAGAATCGAGGGTCGGGGCCGTTTTCGGGCCTGCCCAGATGTGAAATCACCACGACCGCGGCACCACCGGCAAGAAGTCGTTGGATGGTGGGTAGCGACGCTCGAATTCGCCCGTCATCCGTGATGATCCCGTCCGCCAACGGGACATTGAAATCACTGCGTACCAGAATCGTTTTTCTGCTGAATTCACCCAGCGAGTCCAGCGTGCGAAGAACCATTAGAGCCGTTCGGCGACGTATTCGGTGAGGTCAACCAGGCGGTGTGAATATCCCCACTCGTTGTCATACCACGACACGATTTTGACCGTGTTTCCCATGACCTTGACCAGTTCTGCGTCGAAGATTGACGAGTGCGGATCGCCGACGATGTCGCTTGAAACGATTGGGTCTTCGGTGTAAGCCAAGATTCCCTTGAGGTAGCCTTCGGAAGCGCGCCGATACGCGTCGAGAACCTCGTCGATGGTCACGGTCATTTTCGAGACCACCGTGAGATCGGTAATCGAACCAGTGGGGACTGGCACCCGGAGTGCGAATCCGTCAAGCTTGCCCTTCAGCTCTGGAAGAACGAGCCCAATCGCCTTGGCGGCTCCGGTCGATGATGGCACGATGTTGATGGCTGCTGCACGAGCACGCCGCGGGTCCTCGTGGGGACCGTCCTGAAGGTTCTGGTCTGCCGTATAAGCATGAACCGTGGTCATTAATCCGTTTTCGATCCCGAATTCGTCGTTGAATACCTTTGCAAGAGGTGCCAGGCAATTTGTGGTGCACGAAGCATTCGAGATGATGTGGTGCGTAGTGGGATCGTAGGTTTCGTGGTTCACGCCCATCACGAATGTGCCGTGGACATCCTTACCAGGTGCTGAGATCAGCACCTTCGTTGCGCCGGCGTCAATGTGTTTTTGTGCATCGGTGACCCCGGTGAATCGGCCAGTTGACTCAATGACGATGTCGACGCCGAGTTCTCTCCATGGGAGCAGTGCCGGGTCACGCTCAGCGAGTACTTTGATCTTTTTCCCATTCACGATGACGTGTGAGTCGTCAAAGGTGACGTCTGCATTCAGTCGACCGTTAACGGAATCGTACTTCAGTAGGTTCGCAAGAGCTTTGGGCGCCGAGAGGTCATTTACCGCAACGATGTCGAGATTACTGCCCTGCGCAAGAGCCGCGCGAAGATAGTTTCGTCCGATACGACCGAAGCCGTTGATTCCGATTGTGACACCCACGCGTGTTCCTATCTCAAAATGTCAGATATCCAAAAATACGAAAAGCAGCGAGCCCGTTCAGGCAACGCTACCTAGTTAAGAGAGTAGCAAGACTCCGGCAGAGTGGGTGCGTGCAGCGGCAAATCGTTGCTCGACGTTTCCCCAATTGACAATGTTCCAGAACGCGGCGACGTAGTCTGCTTTCACATTTTGGTAGTCGAGATAGAAGGCGTGCTCCCACATGTCGAGCTGCAAGAGGGGAACTGTTCCCTGAGCAGTGTTCGCCTGCTGATCGAACAGCTGCTGAATGATGAGCCGTGAACCGACCGGGTCCCACGACAGAATTCCCCAGCCACTCCCCTGGATTCCAAGGCTTGCGGCAGAAAAGTGCGCTTTGAAAGCGTCAAACGAGCCGAAAAACTCGTCGATTGCAGCCGCGAGCTCACCCGACGGTCGGCCTTCGGAATCAGGAGACAGGTTAGTCCAGAAAATTGAATGGTTGATGTGACCGCCAAGGTGGAAAGCAAGGTCCTTTTCAAATTTGTTGATCGCGCCGAATGAATTGTTTGTCCGTGCTTCTTCCATTTGCTCGAGAGCTGTGTTTGCACCGGCAACGTATGCTGCGTGATGCTTCGAGTGATGAAGTTCCATGATTCTGGCTGAGATATGCGGTTCGAGTGCGGCGTAGTCGTATGTCAACTCGGGGAGGGTGTAGACAGGCATGGTCTTCCTTTCGATGGTGATGGGTTCACTGGTCTGTGTCCGGGATGCCGTCAGATGTCGACGGTATTCCTAAATCGGAGGCCTTTTTGTCGGCCATCGCTAGCAAGCGTCGAATCCGACCTGCTACAGCGTCTTTTGTCATGATTGGCGTGGCGTAGTGCCCGAGTTCGTCCAGACTCGCCTCGCGATTATCCAGTCGCAGCCGTCCGGCGTATGCGAGATGGTCGGGGATATCAGAACCGAGAATCTCGAATGCTCGTTCAACCCTGGCGCACGCAGCAACAGCGGCTTGTGCACTGCGACGAAGATTGGCGTCGTCGAAATTCACCAAGCGGTTCGCGTTTGCACGAACTTCGCGTGTGGCACGCGCTTCACTCCATTTCTGAAGGCTTGTGGTCGCTCCGATGTAGGTCAGGAACGCCGAAATCGCCTCAGCATCACGGATGATGACTCGGAAACCACCGCGAATGTCTCGGGTCTTGGCGGTTATTCCGCACCGGCTGCACGCTCCGACAAGTGCCATAGCGGCCTCGTTGGTCGGTGCGACGATTTCGATGGTTTGGCTTCGCCCCGGGTCTGACACAAGTCCTCGGGCCAAGAAAGCGCCGCGCAGTACACCAACGAGGTCACCGATTGGAGCTGTCGTGAGCTTGTTGGGCAGGCCTCGAACAGGACGCCGTCTCGTGTCAAGCAATCCCGTGGTTAGGGCGAGTTGATCTGCTCCCTCTGTGATGAGAACTCGAACAGTTTCAAACTTTTTGTTTGCGTTCGCGGGGATGACCGTTGCGGTTGATGGAACCCCGAGCAAGATGTGGGTGAGATGACGGACGCGTTGGGCGGAACCGGCATGATCGAGCTCGATTTCGACCGCAAGTTTCCCGCCAACGAGGTGCAGACCGCCGCCGAAACGAAGGATGGTCGTCAACTCGGCGAGGCGCGTGGAAGGCGGTGCGTCAGGAAGTCCGAGCACCTCGTCTTTCACGGTCGTCGTCAATGACATTCTGGCGAAATCCTTTTCTAGTCGCGACCGATGTCGCGGTGTTTGCGAGTGACCGCTACCCCGGGGATTGTCCCGATGCGGCGAGCAAGTTCTTCGGCGATGGCCACACTGCGGTGTTTGCCACCTGTACATCCTATTGCGATGGTGGCGTGCCGCTTATTTTCGCGAACGTAACCACGAAGGGTGGCACTCAGCATGAGTACAAGACCGTCGAGATATTGTTCGACGTCCGGCTGGCCGAGTACGAACGCTGAGACATCGGGGTGCAACCCGTTCTCGTCACGCAGACTCTCGGTCCAAAACGGGTTGGGAAGAAATCGAACGTCTCCCACGATATCGGCGTCTGCCGGAAGGCCGTTTTTGAAGCCAAACGACTCAATGACGACGTTTACCTCTGCGCTGTCATCAGAGCGGAACGTGTCAAAAACCAGCGTCGTGGTTTGGTGGGTATTAAGACCGGTGGTGTCAATCACCACGTCGGCATGTCCACGGAGGGTGTCCAGACGAGCTCGTTCGGCCTGAATACCGTCAATCAGAGTTCCATCGCCCTGTAATGGGTGCGGTCTGCGAACGCTCTCGAAACGTTTGATGAGCTCTGCATCCGTTGAATCGAGAAAGAGAACTCGAAGGTTTGTTTCCGCTCGAAGTGTTTCGATGAGCGGAGCAAGTTCCTCGACACTTTCTCCGCCGCGAACGTCCACCACCACCGCCAATCGGTTGAGCCCGCTCCCCTTGGTTGTTGCGATGTCCACGAGCGACGGCAAGAGTTGCGAAGGAAGATTATCAATGACTCGCCAGCCACCGTCTTCGAGAGCGTTTGCGGCAGTCGATCGGCCCGCTCCAGACATTCCGGTGACAATGATGATGTTCGCGACGCGGTCGGTCATGGTGTCTTCAGACTACCCGCGAGTTTCAGCTGCGTTGAGAGAAGCGAGAATTCGTTGAGCCGTATCGTCGCCGATTCCGGGAACCTGTGTCAGTTCACTTTTCGTGGCGGCACGAACGGCGGTGGGGCTTCCGAAGTGCGCGATCAACGCTTGGACGCGTTTCGGTCCAAGCCCGTCCAACTCGCTGAGTGTCGATGTCAACACTTTCGTGCGCTTTGATTTTTGATAGCGCAATGCAAATCGGTGCGCTTCGTCGCGGGCACGCTGAACAAGGTATAACGCGTCGCTGTCACGTGGCAGAATCACCGGGTATTCGGTGTTGGGGAGCCATAGCTCTTCTAGTCGCTTGGCCAATCCGACAACTGCGACGCCTTCAAGTCCAGATTCACGCAGTGCGCGGGCTGCCGCGTTTACCTGCGGTAGTCCACCGTCAACCAAGATCAACGTCGTCGGATATCGCATCGTCGGACGTTCTTCCGCCAAGCGCACGAGTCGACGCGAAATCAACTGATACATCGCTTCCGTGTCATCTCGAGCGGTGGCGATACCGTAATGGCGATAGTCATCTTTGACAGGCAGACCGTCTTCGAATACGACGAGAGAGCCCACAATATCGGTGCCACCGAGATGCGAAATGTCGCAACACTCAAAGCGCAGAGGGGCCTCGGGTAAACCGAGATTATCCCGAAGGTCTTCGAGAGCACGCGACCGAGCGACGAAATCATGCGCCCGGTGCAACTCGTGTTCGCCCAAAGCCAACATTGCATTCTTTGTCACACTCGTGAGAAGCGTGGCGCGGTCACCGCGTTGGGGAACCGCAATTCGCACCTTCCCCCTGAGTTTGGCGTTCACACGTCGAAGCGTGAGTGATTCCGAAAGAACGTCAGATGATTGAGGTTCGAACGGAACGTCAATCAGTGCGGGCGGCGGGTCCAACTCGTACACGTTCTCAATCGCTTGTTCCAGAATCGTTGCTGGATCCATCTCGAGTTCGGTGTCGACTGTCCACGATCTCGTGCCACGGACTCGACCACCGCGTACATGGAATATCGCGATAGCGGCGGAAAGATCGCTCGACGCGAATCCGATGATATCTACGTCCAATTCCTCACGCAGAACGACCGCAGAACGTTCCGCAATCGATCGCAGTGCAGATTGTTGGTCACGGAACCGCGCGGCAGATTCGTAATCGTGGCGTTTCGACGCATCGTTCATCTGGCGCCCAAGGTCGTCAATCACCGCTGAATCCTGGCGAGTCATGTAGCCAACAAGATTACGGGCGAGTTCGCGATGTTCGTCTGCGGTGACGCGTCCCACGCACGGAGCGGCGCATTTCCCGATGTCGCCGAGCAAACAGGGTCGATCGTCTCGCCGCGCCTTGGTGAAAGTTGATTTCTCGCACGATCGAACCGGGTAGACCGACAACAGCAGGTCAAGGGTCTCGCGAACGGCCCACGACTTGGTGAACGGTCCGAAATAGTTCGTGCCATCCTTTACCCGCGTTCGCGCGAGGAACGCCCGCGGATACTCTTCACCCATCGATATCGCGAGATAGGGGTATCCCTTGTCATCGCGGAACTGAATGTTGAACGGCGGGCGGAATTCCTTAATCCACGTGAACTCGAGATGTAACGCCTCAAGTTCGCTGCCCACCACGGTCCAATCGACACGGCGGGCCGTCTTGACCATCCGCGCAGTTCGTTCCATCAGACCGGCGGGGTCGTGAAAATAGGTCGACAGTCTGTTGCGCAGCACTTTGGCCTTACCGACGTAGAGAATTCGGTTGTTTTCGTCGTAGAAGCGATACACGCCGGGGTCAGTCGGTATCGACCGAGGCTCCGGGTGCCAGTTAGCGGTCATTTCAAGATTTCCGCCAGGAAGGTACCGGTGTGTGATTCCTTCACTTTCGCAATTTGCTCGGGCGTGCCCGTCGCGACGACGCGTCCGCCCTGGTCGCCGCCTTCTGGCCCTAGGTCGATGACGTGATCTGCAGAGCGAATCACATCGAGATTGTGTTCGATGACAATTACGGTGTTGCCCTTATCGACAAGAGTGTGAAGGACGGCGAGTAGTCGACGCACGTCTTCAAAATGAAGGCCGGTTGTGGGTTCGTCGAGTACGTAGACGGTTCGCCCCGTGGATCGACGCTGCAGTTCCGTGGACAGCTTGACGCGTTGCGCCTCACCACCCGAAAGAGTGGTGGCCGACTGTCCCAAGCGAACGTACCCGAGTCCGACGTCACACAGCGTCTTCATGAAACGATGAATAGACGTAATTGCCTCGAAGAACTTCTCCGCCTCCTCGATCGACATATTCAATACCTCGGAAATGTTCTTTCCCTTGTAGCGCACTGTCAACGTTTCGCGGTTATAGCGCTGGCCGTGGCACTCCTCGCACTCGACGTATACGTCGGGCAGGAAGTTCATTTCGATCTTTATCGTGCCGTCGCCAGAGCAGTTCTCGCAGCGTCCGCCCTTGACGTTGAACGAGAACCGCCCTGGTCCGTATCCACGTTCCTTCGCTTCGATTGTCTCGGCGAACAGCGTACGAATCTTGTCGAACACTCCGGTGTAGGTCGCGGGGTTAGAGCGCGGAGTCCGACCAATGGGAGCCTGGTCGACGTGAATCACCTTGTCTAGGTGATCCAGACCAGAGATCGATTTGTGTCGTCCAGGGGTCTGTTTCGCGCCGTTGAGACGGTTTGCCATGACTTTGTAGAGGATGTCGTTGACGAGAGAACTTTTGCCCGATCCGGAAACTCCGGTCACCGCGACAAAGACACCCAATGGGAAGTCGACGTCGACATCGACGAGGTTATTCGCGGTAGCGCCGTGTACGGTGACGACTCGGTCAGACGTCCACGGACGGCGTTGTACGCGGTCAGAGACTTTCTCACGACCGGCTAGGAAGGCCGCCGTGTGTGACCGCTTCTCTTTGAGGAGGTTCACCAACGACCCAGAGTGCACGACCTCACCACCGTGCTCGCCTGCACCAGGACCGATGTCGACAATCCAGTCGGCAGCGTGAATAGTGTCCTCATCATGTTCGACGACGACCAGGGTGTTTCCGATGTCGCGCAATCGAATCAGGGTTTCGATGAGTCGCCTATTGTCACGTTGGTGGAGTCCGATTGACGGTTCATCGAGAACGTAAAGGACTCCCGTCAGACCGGCGCCGATCTGCGTGGCCAGACGGATTCGTTGAGCTTCGCCCCCGGACAGAGTGCCCGCTGCACGAGACATTGTGAGGTAGCTCAAGCCCACATGCAGAAGGAAATCCAAGCGGGCAGTAATTTCGCGGAGCACTGCTGCAGCGACCTGCGCATCGCGATCAGACAGCGTCAACGTTGTCATGAAGTCGTGAGCGGCTTGGAGTGAGAGCCCGCACACCTCAGAAATCGATTTGTTGTTTACTGTTACTGCCAGAACGGCCGGGGCTAGACGTTGACCCTGGCACCCCTCACACGGGACGGTTCGATGGAAGGCTCCGAATCGCTCCTTCGTCCACTCCCCCTCTGTTTCCGAATACTTCCGTTCGACATAGGTGAGGACTCCCTCGAAACCACGAGACATCGACACCTTCCGCCCGTAGCGGTTACGCCACTTGATGACGACCTCGTGATTGTTGCCATAGAGCACGGCGTTTTGAACCTCGTCGCCGAGGTCTTTCCACGGGGTGTCCAGGTCGAAGTCAAGATCGTTAGCGAGCCCTTCGGCCAGACGTTCGAAATACGGATAAATCAATTCTTTGCCACCAGGCTTCCATGGCAAAACGACACCTTGTCGGATAGACAATTCATGGTCGTCGAGAACGAGTTCGACGTCAGCCATCGACTGAACACCAATCCCGTGACAGGTCGCACACGCTCCGAAAGGAGCGTTGAACGAGAATGTTCGCGGTTCAATTTCAGTGAGCGTCAGGACGTGTTGATTGGGGCAGGAGAGCTTTTCGCTGAAGGTGCGATTTTCATTGGTGTCGACAAAGTTCGCCACGAGGACACCTTGGCCAAGCTTCAACGCGGTCTCAACCGAGTCGTTGAGGCGTGAAATATCCCCTCCCGCGGTCAGTCGGTCGACGACGACAGAGATGTCGTGTTTCACCTGCTTCTTGAGGACCGGAGGCTCAGACAACTGGATTACTTCGCCATCGACGAGTGCACGCGAATATCCCTGGCCGAGCAGGTCGGCGAATACCTCAACGAACTCACCCTTTCGTCCCTGGACGATTGGTGCAAGTATCTGGAACCGGGTATCAGCCGGAAGCTCGGTCAGCTGGTCAGCGATTTGCTGAGCGGACTGGCGTTGAATTGCCTCGCCGCATTCTGGGCAGTGCGGTATACCCACGCGAGCCCAGAGCAACCGCATGTAATCGTAGATTTCGGTTATCGTCCCCACGGTTGAGCGAGGATTTCTATTCGTCGATTTTTGATCGATGGACACAGCCGGTGACAACCCATCGATGAAGTCCACATCGGGACGGTCCACTTGGCCGAGAAACTGTCGAGCATAGGAGGACAGCGATTCAATGTAGCGGCGTTGTCCTTCTGCGAAAAGAGTGTCGAACGCGAGCGATGATTTTCCAGAGCCGCTCAGCCCAGTGAAGACCACGAGCGCATCACGTGGAATTGTCAAGTCGACGTTCTTGAGGTTATGGACTCGAGCACCCTTGATGCTGATGACGTTCTTTCCGGAGAGGGGCGTTATCGACACTGGTCAATCTTACGGTTTGCCAAGTTCGCGGGCAGAGCGAACCTGTTTCTTCAGGTCGTGGATTTCGTCCCGAAGACGAGCGGCGAGCTCGAACTTGAGTTCTTCGGCCGCGGCAATCATCTGCTCGGTCAACTTGTCGATAACGACCTCGACGTCGTCGTCGAGATCTGCGAGACCTTCGGTGTCGTAGACCTCGCGCGCGAGCGTCTCTGTGATGTCAGCGATACGCTTCCGAATCGGAGTGGGATCAATTCCGTGCTCGAGGTTGTAGGCCACCTGCGTTGCTCGACGACGGTTGGTCTCATCAATCGCTTGTTTCATCGCGTCCGTCTCGCGGTCTGCGTAAAGGTGCACCTCGCCCGATACGTTTCGCGCGGCGCGTCCAATTGTTTGAATGAGGGAGGTCGCGCTGCGCAAGAACCCCTGTTTGTCGGCGTCGAAGACGGCAACAAGTGACACTTCGGGAAGATCCAACCCTTCGCGCAGCAGGTTGATTCCGACAAGCACATCGAAACGTCCTGCTCGGAGCTCTGTGAGCAACTCGACTCGGCGCAGCGTGTCGACGTCGGAATGCAGGTACTCGACTTTGACGCCCATCCCCCGCAGATAGTCGGTGAGATCCTCGGCCATCTTCTTTGTGAGCGTCGTGATGAGAACACGTTCATCTTTGGCGACACGTTGGCGAATGCTCTCGAGGACGTCGTCGACCTGTCCTTTCGTCGGTTTGACGATGACCTGTGGGTCGATGAGTCCGGTGGGGCGGATGATTTGCTCAACGACGTCCCCGCCGACGACTCCCATTTCGTACTTGCCTGGGGTCGCAGAGAGATACACCTTTTGACCGACTCTGTCCAAAAACTCTGGCCATTTCAGCGGGCGATTGTCGAGGGCACTGGGGAGTCGGAAACCGTGTTCCACAAGCGTTCGCTTTCGAGACGCATCTCCCTCGTACATTGCACCGATTTGGGGCACAGTCACGTGGGACTCGTCAATGATGACAACGAAATCGTCGGGGAAATAGTCGATTAGTGTGTGCGAGGGCTCACCGGGCTTTCGGCCATCCATGTGCATCGAATAGTTCTCGATGCCACTACAGAAACCGATTTGCTCCATCATCTCGAGATCGTAGGTGGTGCGCATTCGAAGGCGTTGCGCCTCAAGAAGTTTGTTTTGACTCTCGAGAACGGAGAGTCGGTCAGCCAATTCCGCCTTGATGTCAACGATTGCCCGGCGCATCGTCTCGGTACTCGCCGTGTAGTGCGAGGCCGGGAAGATGCTCACCGAATCCATGGTTTTGATTACCTCGCCCGTGAGCGGGTGTAGCTGGTACAACGCCTCAATCTCGTCCCCAAACATCTCGATTCGAACGGCCAACTCTTCGTACTGCGGGATGATTTCGAGAGTGTCTCCTCGAACACGGAACTTGCCACGACTGAAATCGATATCGTTTCGCTCGTATTGCATTCCAACGAACCGGCGCACGATGTCCTGGCGGCCAATCTTTTGTCCGACTTGAAGCGCGAGCATCGCGTCCAAATATTCTTCGGATGAGCCAAGTCCGTAAATACAGGACACAGTCGAAACGACGATGACATCACGCCGAGACAACAAGGCGTTCGTCGTGGAGTGACGTAGACGTTCGACCTCCTCGTTGATCGCGGTGTCTTTTTCAATGAACGTGTCCGTCTGTGGGACGTATGCTTCCGGCTGGTAGTAGTCGTAGTACGAAACGAAATACTCGACCGCGTTTTCGGGCATGAGTTCCCGAAATTCAGTCGCGAGCTGAGCGGCGAGCGTCTTGTTGTGAACGAGTACAAGTGCAGGTCGTTGAATCGCCTCTATCAGCCACGCCGTTGTGGCCGATTTCCCTGTTCCGGTAGCGCCGAGCAGAACAACGTCCGTTTCGCCCGCGTTGATTCGGGAAGCGAGTTCGGCGATTGCTTTCGGTTGGTCTCCGCTCGGCGTGTAGTCACTGATGACCCTGAACGGTCTTACGTCGCGGGTCGGTTCCATACATCCAGACTAAAGGCCATAAGCGGCGGCAAGATCGGCCCAGACCGACTCGGTTTGCGTGATCGTTGATGTGATGGACCGGCTGGAATCGATAACCCAATCAGCAACCGCGATGCGCTCGTCTTCGCCGGCTTGCGCTTCGATTCGGCTCCACGCGTCGGCGCTATCCAGCCCCCGCAACGAAACGAGTCGATCATGACGAATCTGCGGGTCGCAGGCGACAACGATTACAGAGTCAAACTCTTTGACGCGATTGGTCTCGACCAAAAGCGGGATGTCATAAATGATTATCGCATGTGAATCATTCGCCACGATGTCGGAAACACGAGCACGGAACTCGATTCCTATTGCTGGGTGAACGATGTTCTCGAGGTCTTTGCGGGCAATGCCGTCGCCAAAGATGAGTCGACCAAGCGCCGCTCTGTCTAATTCACCATCAGAGTCGATTACGCCCATGCCAAAACGGTCGCGGATGGCGTCGAGCGTTGGACTACCGCCTTGCTGAACGAATCTAACCAGTTCATCGGCGGAAATGACGTGCGCACCAAGTTCACGAAGACGATTCGCCACAGTGGACTTCCCGGAAGCAATTCCTCCGGTCAACGCGATAATGGGCACCCCTTCAGCGTAACGAAAAGGGGTAGTCGTTTCCGACCACCCCTTTACAGCGTTGTTGGTTATTCGGTGGCTTCGCCAGCGAGTTTGTCACGAAGCGCAATAAGCGACTCATCCTCGGCGAGTGCGCCAGGTGCGTCTGGCTCGCTCGCTTTCGCGGCCGTCGAAGAGTCTGCGGGAGGTGCTTCGGGGAACGCCTCTGCCTCGGCGTTCATGCGAACGACCTGGACCTTGTGGGCCTCCCAACGCGCCTGTGCGGCGCTGTAGTCGTGCTCCCATTTCGTGCGCGACTCGTCGAATCCGTCTTTCCATTCGCCCGTTGCGGGGTCGAACCCCTCGGGGTAGCGGTAAGCACCGGTTTCGTCGTAGTCCGTCGGCATTCCGTAGAGAGCCGGGTCGAACTCGGTGCTCTCGGGGTCGACGCCCTCGTTGGCCTGCTTGAGCGAGAGCGAAATACGGCGACGCTCGAGGTCGATGTCGATGATCTTGACGAACACGTCATCGCTGACCGCGACAGCCTGCTCGGCGAGTTCAATGTGACGGGCCGAGAGCTCAGAGATGTGAACGAGCCCCTCGATTCCGTCTGCGACGCGAACGAACGCTCCAAACTGAACGAGCTTGGTGACCTTGCCAGGTGCGATTTCACCGATGGCGTGCTCGCGAGCGAACACCTGCCACGGGTCTTCTTGGGTGGCCTTCAGCGACAGCGAAATGCGCTCGCGGTCTTCTTCGATTTCGAGAACCTCGACGGTGACTTCCTGGCCGATTTCGACAACCTCAGAAGCATGCTCGATGTGCTTCCACGAGAGCTCTGAGACGTGGATGAGACCGTCCACGCCACCGAGGTCAACGAACGCACCAAAGTTGACGATGGACGAGATAACGCCCTTGCGAATCTGGCCCTTCTGGATGTTGCCGAGAATCTGGCTGCGGCTCTCTGACTGAGTCTGCTCGAGAAGAGCGCGGCGCGAGAGGACAACGTTGTTGCGGTTCTTGTCGAGTTCGAGAATCTTGGCTTCGATTTCTTGGCCAAGGTAAGGCGTGAGGTCGCGAACGCGGCGAAGTTCAATGAGGGACGCGGGCAGGAATCCACGTAGACCGATGTCGACGATGACACCACCCTTGACGACCTCGATGACGGTACCGGTGACGATGCCGTCGGCTTCCTTGACCTTCTCGACATCACCCCATGCGCGCTCGTACTGTGCGCGCTTCTTGGAGAGTATCAGGCGGCCTTCTTTGTCCTCCTTCTGAAGAACGAGTGCCTCGACTACGTCTCCGACCTTGACGACCTCGTCGGGGTTCACGTCGTGCTTGATAGAAAGTTCGCGGATGGGGATTACGCCCTCCGTCTTGTAGCCGACGTCGAGGAGAACCTCGTCACGATCGACCTTGACGACGGTACCTTCGATGAGGTCTCCGTCGTTGAAGAATTTCAGCGTTTTCTCAACTTCGGCGAGGAAATCCTCGGCTGATCCAATGTCATTAATCGCGACCTGTTTGGTCTGGCTGGTTGTCATGTGTTTAGGTGCTCCAGTGGGGCATAAATAATGCCCACGCAAATCTCTTCACGCGGGCGGCGGACAGGGATGTGCTGCCGGACGGCAACACTCGAGTCTAACGCCCGCTATCGCGGGTTCGCAACCGCTACCAGTCCCCTAGCACCGCGGTTCGGAGTGTGTCAAGGCCGGTACCGCCGATGTCGAGGGCGCGTTTGTGCCAGGCGGCGAGAGAGAAATCGTTGCCTTCGCGGCGTTGCGATTCGGCTCGTAGGTCTTCCCAGATGCGTTGACCGATCTTGTAGGACGGAGCCTGCCCAGGCCAGCCGAGATAGCGGTTGACCTCGAAACGCACGAATTCGTCTTCCATGAGCACGTTGTCGCGCATGAACTCGAACGCGAAATCCGCATCCCAGAGTCCGTTGCCGTCCGGTCGTCTTTTGCCGAGGTGAACACCGATGTCGAGAACCACTCGGGCAGCACGCATACGCTGACCGTCGAGCATGCCGAAACGATCTCCATCATCGTCAAGGTATCCGAGTTCCGCCATAAGGCGTTCGGCGTAGAGCGCCCATCCCTCGGCGTGACCAGAGGATCCCGCAAGTTGACGACGCCAGGTGTTCAACTCGGCCGAGTTGTAGACCGCTTGAGAGATTTGCAGGTGGTGCCCAGGGATTCCTTCGTGATAGACCGTCGTGGTTTCGCGCCAGGTGTCGAACTCTGTGACACCCTTTGGCACGCTCCACCACATACGACCAGCTCGCGAGAAGTCGTCGGATGGGCCGGTGTAGTAGATTCCGCCTTCCTTCGTCGGGGCGATGTGACACTCGAGTTTGCGCATTGGTTCCGCAATGTCGAAGTGTTCTTTGCCCAGTTCGCGCACCGCGGTGTCCGAGAGCTTTTGCATCCACGCTTGCAATGCGTCGGTCCCATGGATCTTCCGAGCCGGGTCGTTGTCGAGTGCGGCGACAGCATCGGCGACTGAACCGCCAGCGATGCGCTTCGCAATCGACTCTTGCTCTGACCTCATTCTCGCGAGTTCGTCAAGACCCCACTCGTAAGTTTCGTCAAGATCTACGGTCGCACCGAGGAAGTGGCGTGAATGCAGACCGTACACCTCACGCCCTACGCCGTCGTGGTCGTGCGAGGCCGGTGCGAGGTCGTCACGAAGGAACGCGGCGAACTCGAGGTACGCGAGACGCGCGGCTTCAGCGGCTGTCCGAAGGTCGGCTCGCAGGGTCTCGGGAAGGTCGCTCGGCGCGGTGTTCGTTGCAAAATCGACAAAGAAACCCTCAGGGTCGCCGTTTCGTTGCGATTGCGAGATCACTTCGACTATCTGGCGACGGGCGGGAACGAATCCTTGGCCGATACCCTCGGTGAGCGTCTGACGGTAGCCGTTGAGGGCCGACGACACGTTGCCAAGTTTTGTGGCGATGGTTTCCCATGCCTCAACACCGTCGGTTGGCATGAGGTCAAAAACGTCGCGAATTCCCTGTGCCGGTGATGCGATGTTGTTGAGGTCGCGCAGGTGCCACTTGGACTCACTCAGTTCGAGTGCGAGTTCTAGGTCACCGGACAGGTCCAACTTGGTGACCCGATCGACGTCATCTACGACGTCGGCCGAACGGAGCGCCGCGAGTGTCGAACTTGCGGCGGCGTTGTTTGCGGCGTGGCCATTCGGCGAATAGTCGGCGAATTCCGTGACGTCCCCGTCCCGACCAAGCCAGATCAGGAAATCGGGATCCAACTCGCACAGGGTGTCCACCCATTGTTCGGCTATTCGGTCGACTGCAGTCTGAGCTCGTTGTTCGGTCATGGCAGAAGCCTAGTGACCAGCTTCTTTCCAGGACAATCCGAGGCCGATCTGAACGTCGAGCGGCACCGTGAGAGCAACCGCGTGTTCCATCGCCTCTTCCACGATGACCCTCAGGCGATCCGTTTCGCCCGGGGCAACCTCGAAGATCAGTTCGTCGTGAACCTGGAGCAAAAGTCGTGATGACAGCGATGCGTTACGAACCGCTTCGACCGCTCGAATCATCGCAATTTTCATGATGTCAGCCGAAGTCCCCTGAATCGGGGCGTTAAGTGCGGCGCGCTCTGCGTTGTCACGAACCATCCGATTGGAGCTCGCGAGGTCCCCGAACTGGCGTTTCCGCCCGAACACTGTCGTCGTGAACAGGTCTTTACGGGCTTGTTCGACAACAGAGCGAAGGTAATCACGGACACCGCCAAAGCGCGCGAAGTAGTCGGACATCAGCGATTTCGCTTCTTTGTTGTCAATTCGCAGCTGCTTGGCAAGACCGAACGCGGAAAGCCCATAGGCGAGTCCGTAGGACATCGCCTTGACTTTCGAGCGCATGGCGGGGGTGACGTCGGCCGGATCGACACTGAACACCTTCGCTCCAACATATCGATGCAGGTCCTCCCCTGACTTGAATGCCTCGATTAGCCCTTCATCACCGGAGAGGTGGGCCATGATACGCATTTCAATTTGCGAATAGTCGGCGGTGAGCAGTCTTTCGTGAGCGGAATCCGAAACGAACGCGGCACGAATCTGTGCGCCGACGTCACTGCGAATCGGAATATTTTGCAGGTTCGGCTCAGACGACGATAAGCGACCCGTCGTCGTCCCGGTTTGATCGAATGTGGTGTGAATTCGCCCATCGGCCTGGATGCTCTTGCGCAAGACTTCGACAATTTGGGCGAGTTTTGTCTGTTCCCGATGCTCAAGCAAACCATCCAGGAACGGGTGAGGATTGGAAGCCTGCAGGTCCGCGAGAGACGCTGCGTCAGTGGAATACCCCGTTTTCGTTGCCCGTGTTTTCGGCATACCCAATTTCTCGAATAGGACCTCTTGAAGTTGCTTCGGTGACGCCAGATTCATCTCGGTGCCAATCATGGCAAACAGCTCAGCTGCTTTGGCATCCGCGGTTGACGTCAGACGCGCGTATATGTCGTCCAGGATGGATTCGTCCATCGCAATGCCCGCTCGTTCCATGTCAAGCAAAACCGGAATGAGCGGGATCTCAATTTCTCGTTCGACTGCCTGTTGACCCTCGTCGAGCCGGACTTCGAGTTCGGTGTCAAGTTGAGTAAGTGTCCATGCGGCTGTCGCTGTGCTGGCGGGGTCGACTGACGGTACCAATTCATTCGGGTCTGCTACGGGGACGTCAAGACCGGTAAGTGATCGAGCCACATCGGCCAACGCGAGCGACTTTGTTGACGAATCGAGAAGCCACGCCGCAATCCTCGTGTCACGAACGACACCGCCCAAGGTAAGGCCGAAATCCGATAGCAGGTGACCGAGTGCCTTGCCATCGTGAACGATTTTGGGGCCCGGGCCAGCGAGCCACGCGTCAAACGCCGCGTGATCGAGACTTTCGTTTACTCGAACGGACCGCACGCTCACTTCGTGGTTTGCGAGTCCGATTGCCAATCCGTCATCCGCTCGTTCGACGAAGAGACCAATGCGCGATTCAACGTTGTCCGCCAGCCATTTGGCGAGCTCCTCATCCCCCATGTGACGCGGAGTTGGGGCAAGAACTTGCTCTCGTGCAGGAAAACTCGATTCCGAAACACCTGAGGCAGTTGCGTCGGCAGAAGTCGCCCCGCCAAACTGCAGTACACGTTGCTTGAGCGACCGGAACTGCAGTCGGTCGAATACCTCAACCACCTCGTCCGGCTCTATTGGTTGACGGACTAATCCATCTAACGGGACAGGTAGTTCGAGATCTCGAACGAGTTTGTTGAGCCTTGCGTTGCGTTCGACGTTTCCAATCTGTTCGCGCAGGTTATTGCCGACCACACCACCAATCTCGTCGCGGTGTGCAAGAACTTCGTCGAGCGACCCGTATTGCTGAATCCATTTAACGGCGGTCTTTTCGCCGACCTTGTCGACTCCAGGCAGGTTGTCCGATGTCTCGCCCACGAGCGCGGCGATGTCGGGATACTGGTCGGGACGAATGCCGTATCGTTCCTCGACCGCCGCTGGGGTGTAGCGCTTGAGTTCGGACACGCCCCGCGCGCTGGGGTACAACACGGTCACCTTGTCGGTCACGAGTTGGAACGTGTCGCGGTCACCGGAGACAACCAGTACATCGAGACCCGCGGCCTCTCCTTTTGTCGCAAGCGTCGCGAGGATGTCATCGGCTTCGTAGTTTTCGATTTGCATCGTCTCGATCCGCATCGCGCGAAGCGCTTCTTGTAACAGTGGAACCTGGCCGATGAATTCGGGGGGCGTCTCGCCGCGGGTCCCCTTGTATTCGGGGTACTCGGCGGTTCTGAACGAATATCGCGAAATGTCGAACGCGACCGCGACGTGCGTCGGCTTTTCGGCTTGCAGAATCGTCAAGAACATGGACAAGAAACCATGAATCGCATTCGTGTGCTGCCCTCCGGAAGTCTGGAATGACTCGAGAGGCAGAGCGTAAAAGGCTCGAAAAGCGAGGGAATGACCGTCAATAATGAGAAGGGTAGGCTTTTCCGTGTCGCTCACGGCTTTAGCCTACCGAGCGCCGCCAACGGAAGGATCGCACTGTGGGAGTACTCGACAACCTGCACCCCGAACTGCAAGAGCGTTTTTCTACTGGCGGAGGTGAATTGACGCGAAAGATGGGAATCGAACTACTCGAGATTTCCGCTGAACGTTCCGTCGCGCGAATGCCCGTTGATGGAAACCGCCAAGTTGTGGGAATTCTGCACGGTGGTGCCCATGTTGTTCTTGGGGAAACCCTGGGCAGTGTCGCGGCAGCCGTTCACGCCGGCGCTGGTCGATACGCCGTCGGTATTGACATTAATGCAACCCACACCAAGAGCATTGCCGAGGGCTGGGTCACTGGAACGTGCACAGCAATCTCGCTTGGCAAAACCATCTGTGTTCACGAAATCGTTGTGACAAACGACGCCGGAGAACGACTGTCGACTGTCCGAATAACGAATCTGTTGCGTGACCGATGATCGCGGCGCAGTTTATTTTTGAACCGGGCGTCTATGACGACGACTTCCACACACTGGACTCCTCGATTGACGATGAAGCGAAATCTATCCCAGGGTTTTTGGGTACCGACCGATGGGTGTCACAGGACGGACTCACGATCAACGCCATCTACTATTTCTCTGACATGTCCGCTCTTACCAAACTGGGGCGGTTCGACGATCATCGAACGGCCAAGCGCCAGGTAGACCGCTGGTATAAGGGATACCGAGTCATCGTGACCGAAGTCACCGCGACCTATGGGAACATGCCCCACATCGCTTCTAGTGGGCTCTAAGTCGCTGGGTTCAGCTGTTCAATGACCGCCTGAGCGACCTCGCCCATAGTCAGCCGACGATCCATTGACGCTTTCTGAATCCAACGGAACGCTTCCGGCTCCGTCAACTTCATCTTTTCTTGCAGCAACCCTTTGGCACGATCGAGAATCTTTCGTGTCTCGAGCCTCTCGAGCGCGTCGGTTACTTCGGCCTCAACGGCGAGTAGTTCTTGGTGGCGTGAGAACGCAACCTCGATCTGCGGCAACAAACGCTCCGGCGTAAACGGCTTAACCACGTAGGCGATAGCGCCAGCCTCGACCGCACGGGCGACGAACTCGGGTTGGGCAAAGGCGGTGAGCATGACAACCGGTGCGAGTCGCTCCTTACCGATAGCCTCGGCTGCGGTGAGTCCGTCCATTTTCGGCATTGTGATGTCCATCACAACCAGGTCGGGACGAAGCTCGCGAGTGAGTTCAATTGCCGCTTCACCATCCGCCGCCTCACCGACAACGTCGAAACCGTTTTCGCGCAAGACCTCCACGACATCCATCCGGATGAGTGCCTCGTCCTCAGCGACAACAACTCGACGGGCTACGGTTTCACTCACTCGCTCAGCCTACGGTATCGTTTTCACCTGTAGCCGGATTGGCGGAATGGCAGACGCGAAGCACTCAAAATGCTTTGTCCGTGAGGGCGTGTGGGTTCAAGTCCCACATCCGGCACAACGAAAGGGCGAGCATCAGAGCTCGCCCTTTCTCTGTTAGCTATTGCTTTGGCATCTTTGTGCCGACGATGTGGACACGAATATCGTTCGTCGAGCCGGCAACACCGGGCGGAGAACCCGAGATGACGACGACTTTGTCGCCTATAACGGCTAGACCTTCTGCAAGAAGCGAGTCATCGACCTCGGTAAACATCTGGTCAGTGTGCGTTACTGGCGCTACGAGGTAAGAGGTGATTCCCCAGTACAGCGCCATACGTCGACGGATTGCCTCGTTTGTTGCAAACGCTTTCATGGGAATGCGGAAACGAAGCCGTGACATGCGACGGGCGGAGTCTCCGGACTCGGTGAAAACGCAAACGTATTTCGCTTCAACGAAATCAGCCACGTCTGCCGCAGCGAGCGTGATCGCCCCACCCTGAGTGCGAGGTTTCGTGCCGAGCGGAAGAATGCGTTCAAGACCGTGTTCTTCGGTGTTTTCGATGATTCGAGCCATCGTCGCGACCGTAATCGCTGGGAAGGCGCCCACACTGGTCTCGCCTGACAGCATGACAGCATCGGCTCCGTCCAGAATTGCATTAGCAACATCGGACGTCTCGGCGCGTGTTGGCACCGGAGCCGAAATCATGGACTCGAGCATTTGCGTCGCGACAATCACCGGCTTTGCCATTCGACGGGCCGCCTCTACCGTGCGCTTTTGAACGAGGGGGACTTGCTCGAGCGGCAATTCAACGCCAAGGTCTCCGCGCGCAACCATAATGGCGTCGAAAGCGTCGACGATTTCTTCGATTGCTTCTACGGCTTGCGGTTTTTCAATCTTGGCAATCACGGGAAGACGAACCCCCTCCTCTGCCATGATCTCGTGCACACGGGTGACATCAGAGGCGCTGCGGACAAACGACAGGGCAATGTAATCAGCACCGATACGGAGACCCCAGCGCAAGTCGTCTTCGTCCTTTTCGCTTAGCGCTGGGACATTCACCGCAACACCGGGAAGATTGATCCCCTTGTTGTTAGAGACTGTTCCACCGACGACCACCTCGGTGCGAACTCGCACACCGTCGGTGTCGAGCACTCGAACGTTAACCTTGCCGTCATCGATGAGCAGTGTGTCGCCCGCGGCGACGTCCTGGGGTAATCCCTTGAACGTCGTTCCACAGATATCTTTCGTGCCCTCGATGTCTTCCGTCGTGATGGTGAAGATGTCACCGATGGCAAGCTCGTGGGGACCGTCGGCAAACTTTCCGAGACGAATCTTGGGTCCCTGAAGATCGACGAGCACGGCTATCGGCTTCCCGAGGTCTGCAGCGACCTTCTTAATGTTGGCAAAAACCTCTTCATGAACCTCATAGGTGCCATGGCTCAAGTTCATTCGGGCAACATCGACACCCGCTTCGATGACGGCACGAATAGTGTCATAGCTGTTCGTGGCTGGGCCGAGCGTTGCGACAATTTTTGCGCGTCTCATGTCGTCCTTTGTTATCGTCTGCGGACTGTGATTCCGAGTTACCGAGAAGAGCGAGTCGTCCGTACACGCGATCCGGGTGACTCGGTATCGACGGCGAGTTCCTCCGCGGTATAGCTGTTTTTCGATTCTAGTCCTGTTTGGGAATCTGGACCTCGACCGGGCACGTACGCGGCGGGTTCAAAGCCCGGGTGTCGTCTCGCTTGCAGCAGGAAGATAGCTACTCCGAGCAGGACTGCGGCGAACGCCCCCCAGACATTCACTCGAACACCAAGGAAGGACTCACTCGGGTCGAGCCGAATGGTTTCGATTGCCATTCGCCCGATTCCGTACCAGACCAGATACAACGCGAAGTTCCGACCCCATTGCAGCTGGAAACGATGTCCCGCCCAGATAATGACGGCGGCACCGAGCAGGTTCCACAGTGCTTCGTAGAGGAATGTCGGATGAAACAGGGTGTCTGCCGGCAGACCGAGTGGGAATGCGGGATTCAGCGGGTCGATTTGGAGTCCCCACGGCAAGTCGGTCGGGCCACCGTAGAGTTCTTGGTTGAAGTAGTTTCCGAATCGGCCGAGTGCCTGGGCAATGATGAGGCCAGGGGCGATGGCGTCGAGAAGAGCCGTGAAACGCAAACCACTAAGGCGGCAGCCGATCCACCCCCCAACAGCTCCGAGAATGAGAGCACCGAAGATTGCAAGGCCGCCCTCCCACACGTAAAACACACGCATGATGTCCTGACCTGCGAAGTAGTCCGAAGGGTGCGTGAGCACGTGATAGGCCCGCCCGCCAATGATGCCGAGAGGGATAGCGAACAACGAGATGTCGAGAATCAACCCGGACTCAACCCCGCGCGCGACGAGTCGCCGATTGGTGACGATGAGCCCGACGATAATTCCCAGCAAGATGCACAGCGCGTATGCGTGAATCGTCAGATCGAATGTGAACCAGGTTGCACCGTTGTCGCGGAGCCATTCGCCAAGGTTGAACGACCGCCACTCGGGCGGCGGGGAGGGAATGCTGGCGAGAATCACGGACGTCCTTTCGACACGTTCAGCCTAACCTTGACGGGCAGAGAGACCCGCCACAAGCTCGGTCGTAACACGCGCGACTCCAGCTGCGCCGTCGTCGCCAAGTGCCGAGACCAGATGCGAACCGACAATCGCACCAGAGGCAAAACTGTTGACACTGCGCACGTGTTCGTCGGTCGAGATGCCGACGCCAACACACACGTGGGTTGCACCCAACGCGTTAAGGCGTCCCACAAGGGTTCGCGCAGCCACGTCGACATCGGCGCGAGCACCGGTGATACCCATCGTCGACACCGCGTACACAAACCCGCGAGAATGGGCAATTGCCGATGAGAGTCGATCGTCCGTCGATGAGGGCGCCGCAAGGAACACTCGATCCAGACCGTGCTTGTCCGACACCGCAATCCACTCGGCCGCTTCGTCGGGAATCAGGTCAGGTGTGATGAGCCCCACTCCCCCTGCAGCCTTTAGATCTGTGGCGAATCGGTCGATACCGTATTGGACGACTGGATTCCAGTACGTCATCACCAAAATTGGTGTGTCGACCTTGGCTGTCACCGCCTGAATAATCTCGAACAACTGCGTGAGCCGGAATCCAGTTTCGAGCGCTGCGTTGGTAGCTCGTTGAATCACGACACCATCCATCACCGGATCCGAATACGGCACGCCTAATTCGATGATGTCGACGCCACTCTCTGACAGGGCGATGAGCGCGTCGATGCACGTTTTTACGTTAGGGAAACCCGCCGGAAGGTAACCAACGAGAACGCCTCGTCCGTCAGCGCGTGCAGCGTCGATGACCGCTTCCACAGGCGATGTCACTGAGAGCCCCCGAGGAAGCCGAAGTACCGTCCGGCTGTTTCCATGTCCTTGTCACCACGCCCAGAGAGGTTGATGAGGATGATGTCGGACGGTTTTAGCGTGCGAGCGAGGTCGAGTGCCCCAGCCAAGGCGTGGGCGGTCTCAATAGCAGGGATGATTCCTTCGGTGCGTGAAAGATCCAGCATGCCCTGCATCGCCTCGGAATCCGAGATTCCGATGTAAGTTGCTCGTCCGCTGTCCTTCAGCCACGCATGCTCAGGGCCGATTCCCGGGTAGTCAAGCCCAGCCGAGATCGAGTGCGACTCGATTGTTTGTCCGTCTTCGTCCTGCAAAACGTAGGTCTTTGCTCCGTGCAGAACTCCAGGGCGACCGCGCTGCAACGTCGCTGCATGACGAGGTGTGTCGATGCCATCGCCGGCTGCTTCGTAGCCGACCAACGCGACATCATCGTCATCGAGGAAGGCGTGGAAGATTCCCATCGCGTTGGAACCACCTCCAACACACGCCACAACCGCTGTGGGCAGTCGTCCTTCGGTATCAAGGATTTGTTGACGCGCTTCGTTGCCGATGATCGAGTGGAAGTCGCGAACCATCACGGGGAATGGATGAGGGCCTGCGACCGTACCGAGCAAATAGTGGGTATGTTCGACGTTCGCGACCCAGTCCCGCATCGCCTCGTTAATCGCGTCCTTCAAGGTGCGTGATCCATGAACAACAGGGACTACATCCGCACCTAACAACTTCATCCGTGCAACATTGAGCGCTTGACGTTCCGTGTCAACCTCTCCCATGTACACGACACAGGACATCCCCATCAGTGCGGCGGCTGTCGCCGTCGCCACACCATGTTGGCCGGCGCCGGTCTCTGCAATGAGCCGGTTCTTCCCAAGGCGCTTCGCGAGTAGGGCTTGTCCGAGCACGTTGTTGATCTTGTGAGAGCCGGTGTGGTTGAGGTCTTCACGCTTGAGCAGTATGCGCGCCCCACCGGCAAGAGCCGCGAAACGATGGGCTTCGGTAATGATGGACGGGCGCCCGGTGTAGGTGCGGTGCAGTTCGGCAAGTTCGGCCTGAAATACTGCGTCGGTTTTTGCTGCCGTATAGGCAGCGTCGAGTTCGTCAAGGGCCGCAATGAGTGACTCTGGGACGAAACGACCGCCGTATTCTCCGAAATACGGACCTAGCTCAGCGCGAAGGGACATCAGGTCACCTCTCGGAATTGTTCAACGACCGCGCGGGCGTTCCCGGCCGTCACGAGTGCTTCTCCGACGAGAACCACGTCAGCACCAGCGGAACGGTATGCCTTAACATCATCGACGGTGTCCACTGCTGATTCCGCGACAGCGATAGCGTCTGCGGGAATGAGATCTCGAACCATTCCAAAAAGAGTGCGATCGAGTTCGAAGGTCGACAGATCTCGAGCATTAACACCGATCAGCCCGGCGCCAATGTCAGCGGCTTGGCGGACTTCATCGGCCGAGTGCGCTTCGACGAGCACAGTAAGGCCCAATTGACGAGAAAACGCGTGGAGTCGCTCGAGAGCAGAACGATCGAGAGCAGCAACTATTAAGAGGACGATGTCGGCCCCAGCCGCACGGGCTTCGAGAATCTGGTATTCCTCAGAGATGAAGTCCTTACGCAACAGCGGCACCGCGACGCGTTCTCTGACGTCTTCGAGGTCGCGCAGCGTTCCACCGAAACGCCGTTCCTCGGTCAAAACCGAGATCGCATCCGCTCCACCCTCGACATACGACTCGGCAAGAGCGGGGGCATCATCAATCGCGGCGAGTGCTCCCTTCGAGGGACTCGCCCTCTTGATCTCGGCAATCAATCGCACGTGGTGCGTCGGCGCGAGGGACTGATACGCATCAATCGGATCATGCCTCCGAAGCGCCCGCCGTTCAATCTCGGCATAGGAAACGCTTTCACGCCGCGTAGCTGCGTCCTCGAGCGCACCAGCAGTCAAGGCGTCCAGCACGACTAGTGCGGAGCCTTGGTCTTTGAGCCGCCAACACCGTAACCAGCTTTCGCCATGAGCGTTCCGACGATTGGACCGACAACGAGAAGCGCGGAACTCGCCCAGACGAGGAGGGGCTGGTCGAGCCAGAAGAACAAGGTTCCTGCCGTAGCACCAATGAGCATAATTGTTACTCCGGTCCAGGCAGCGGGAGAAGAGCCGTGTCCGGGATCGTGCGCGTCGTTCATGTCGTTCCTCCTGGCCCTCAGTCTAGCGCGGGGAGCAGGGCGTTCGCCGCGGCGATTGCTCGAAGCGGGGCAGCCGCTTTGTTGACTGTCTCGTCGTACTCGCTCTGTGGAACTGAGTCAGCGACGATGCCAGCGCCCGCTTGCACTGAAGCTCTTCCGTCCACAATGACCGCAGTTCGGATGGCGATCGCCAGGTCTGAGTCGCCGCCGAAACCGATGTACCCAACCACTCCTCCGTACACTCCGCGACCAGCGGGCTCCAGCTCGTCAATGATCTCGAGTGCGCGTGGTTTTGGAGCTCCGGATAGCGTTCCCGCCGGAAAAGTCGCTCGGAAGACGTCAATCGGAGTCGACCCCGGCGCTAGGTCGCCTTCGACACTCGATACGAGGTGCATGATGTGCGAGAAACGTTCGACGTTCATGAACTCGGTGACCTCGACCGTCCCCGGGGTGCACACGCGTGAGAGATCATTGCGTGCCAAATCGACGAGCATCAAGTGTTCGGCGCGCTCCTTCACATCGGCCAGCAATCCCTCGGCCAACTGAGCGTCTCGTTCAGGGGTGTCTCCGCGTGGCCGGCTACCAGCAATCGGGTGGCTGAACACACGATTGTCGTTGACTTTGACAAGAGCCTCGGGCGACGATCCCACCACCGCGAACGGTTTCCCGTTGGCGCTTTCGAGGTTCAAAAGGTACATGTATGGCGACGGATTGAGTGCCCGCAACATTCGATAGACATCCGTGCTGGTGGCCGTTACATCGGTGTCAAAACGCTGAGAGATGACCACTTGAAAAACATCACCCTCATGAATGAAGTGTTGAGAAGTCGACACCGAATTAAGGAATGTCTGGGGTTCGGTGCGATAAGTCGGGTTCGGTGCTGTCGTCGCAGGAGGTGTCAGCGGAGCGAGCGATACCGCGGTTCTGAGGCTCGCCGTGATGTCATCTAAGCGCAACTGCGCGGAATCCCAAAGATCGTCAAGGTCATCGGTGGCCAGTACGGCAGTCGCAACGTGCAACAACGACGTCCGGTGGTCGAACACCAGCAGGTCACGGACGAACAACAGTGATTGGCCCGGAACTCCCGATTCGTCCTTTGGCGCATTGGGCAAATACTCGATTTCTCTGATGGTGTCCCACCCCAGATACCCGACCAAACCGCTCGTCAACGGTGGCAGTTCGGTCGGGGCCGGCGACGCCCATCGTGCATACAACGCGTCGAGCGCGTCGAGTCGCCGTGGTGGGACGGATCCTCCGAAGGCACGCTCTTCGGACAATCCGTTGTCGAGCCATACGGATTGTTCCTCCTGTTCAGTAAGACATCCCCACGCCGAGAGCCCGACGAACGAGTAACGCGACCAAATGCCGCCCTGTTCGGCTGATTCGAGGAGAAAAGTGCCAGGACGCCCGTCCGTGAGGTGCGAATACAGCGCAACAGGAGAGACGGAATCGACGAACACCGAACGGATGACCGTGACGACAGGACCTATTGCCGCCGCACGCTCGAATTCGGCACGTGTCGTTGTCATGCTTTCACGCCCTTTGTCGTCAGAACTGGATAAACGAGGACCTAACGCTCGGTAGTGTTTATTGGTTCTCTAATCGGCTAACGAACGGCAAGGAGATCGATGACGAAGACCAATGTCTGACCGGACAAACGATGACCGCCGCCAACAGGACCGTAAGCCCACATCGGAGGACAAATGAGTTTCCTGCGCCCGCCCACCTTCATTCCGGGAATTCCCTCTTGCCACCCGCGAATCAGACCATTAAGAGGGAATTCGATGCTTTCGCCACGATTCCATGATGCGTCGAACTCTTCCCCTTCGAATGTCACACCGAGGTAATGAACTTCGACGTTGCCGCCGGACGACGCCTCGGCGCCGTCGCCAACCGTGAGGTCTTCGATGACGAGTTCGGTGGGTTCCGGCCCAAGCGTGGGTTCAATTTCGGGCTTGTTCATGTTGCTCCTAGTGATGTGAATGTTCTCGGGCAATCCTACGGAGATTCTCGATAGCTATTGATGGGTTATCGGTGCCGTAAACGGCCGAGCCCGCGACGAAGGTGTCAGCACCAGCCTCCGCTGCAAGTTCGATCGTGAGCGCATCTACCCCGCCGTCGACTTGAATCCACAACTCTGTCCCGGTCTTTGCTCGAAACGCTGCGACCTCTCGTACCTTCTGCATCTGATCCGCCAAGAACTTTTGGCCGCCGAACCCGGGCTCGACGGTCATCACGAGGATTTGGTCGAAGTGTTCGGCGATCTCTTCGATCTCGGAAAATGGTGTTCCGGGTTTGAGCGCGATTCCGACTCGTGAACCGATGGCGTGGATGGCTGAGGCAACAGCAACCGGATCGGCCGTCGCCTCGACGTGAAGCGTGACGGACTCTGCGCCCAACTCGGCGTAACCAGGCGCCCAGCGATCTTGATCCGCAATCATGAGGTGGACGTCGAGCGGAATCGGTGACGTTGCCTTGATCCGCTCAACCATTTGAGGCCCAAAGGTGAGGTTGGGGACAAAGTGGTTGTCCATCACGTCCACGTGAGCAAAATCAGCGTTATCAATCCGCGCCAAATCGTGGGCCATGTTGGCGAAATCCGCACTGAGGATGCTGGGGTTGATTCGAACTGTCATTTCCGTCAGGTTATCGCGTCCGGCGAATCAACTGAATGAACATCGCATCAGTGTCGTGTCGGTGCGGGTACAACTGAACCGCCGTGCCGCGTGTCGCCCCTGTCATATGCGGGGCGACAACCCCGAGAGTCGCAGCCGTATCGAGAGCCTCGGCTTCAGGGCGCTCGGCAAGAACCGCGTCCACAACATCGACAGTCTCTTCGGTGAGAGGCGAGCACGTCACGTACGCAACGACGCCCCCGACCGTAAGGCTGCCCAGTGCGGCAGAGAGCAATTCACGCTGTAGCGGAACAAGTTCGTCAAGGTCTTCAAGGCTTTTTCGCCAGCGCGATTCGGGCCGTCTGCGCAATGCCCCCAGTCCGGTGCACGGCGCGTCGACAAGGATTCGGTCGAAGGCATCGGGGTTCTCGGAACACAACTCGCGTCCGTCGCGAACAGTAACATCGACCCGCCCGCCGAACGGCGCAAGCGATTTCCGCACGAGCTCTGCTCGGTGCGCTTGCTCCTCGTTCGCTTCCACCGTCACACCGGCGACAAGGCCCACCGCTGCGAGGACGGCGGTCTTGCCACCCGGCCCAGCACACAGATCGAGCCAACGTTCGCCACCGCGAATCGGCGCCACAGCGGTCAACAGCAACGCCGCCAATTGCGAGCCTTCGTCTTGAACCCGAACAACTCCATCGGTGACTCCGGGCTCCTCGTTCAATGACCCTCCGCGCGAATGAAAACCGAATGGTGAAAAAGGCGTGGGTTCAGCTCCTATTGGTCGATGCGCCAGCCCAGGGAGTGCGATAAGCGTCGGAACGGGTGGTGTGTTGTTGGCGACGAGCAGTTCGTCAGCCTCACTGGCCCCCAGTAGTTCAGTGAACTCTCGGACGATCCATTCGGGGTGGGAGTAGGCAATCGCTAGACCAGCGATATTGGTCGCGTTCGCTGTGATTGATTCCCGCCACTCTTCGGGCGTGCGCTTCGATACGGCCCGAAGGGTTGCATTGACAAAACCGGATGCGCGACGAACGCGGCGGTTCGCAAGATTAACCCACTCATTGATGATGTGAGGCGGGTCGCGCCGAACGATCAGTTCGTAGGTGGCCAAACGCAACAAGTCGAGCACATCGGCATCGACGCGTGCCCACGATCCCGTCACGCAGTCGCGGAGGACCCCGTCCAACAATGACCGCCACCGAAGCGAGCCATAAGTCAGATCAGTCGCATGTCCGGAGTCCCGTGAGCTCAAACGGGCATCACGAATTGCATTCGGCAGAATCAGATTTGAATACGCATCGTCGATTCGCACGTGCGCCGTGACGTCAAGCGCGACCTCGCGCGCCGTCGTCATTCACACACCAGAGACGAGCGTTGTCCCCTCACCCAGTCCGTAGCGGACATCATCGTTTTTCCCGCTGGCTTCACTTTC
Source organism: Gulosibacter massiliensis (assembly GCA_945949175.1). GTDB lineage: Bacteria > Actinomycetota > Actinomycetes > Actinomycetales > Microbacteriaceae > MWH-TA3. The sequence continues at coordinate 28,725 of CAMFDU010000011.1, forward strand.
AACAATTCGACCGAGTCGCTACCGGTGCCGACGAAGACACGTCCCTCGCTGGCTGTAACTTCGCCGCGCGGGATCGCGGGCCCGATTTCGCTCGCAACCCGCCCGATAGCGACTGATTCACCATTGACGCTCGTGTACGCCCCCGGTTCGGTGGTGACGGCTCTGATCCGCGTGATGATCGTGGACGCGTCGAGTGACCAATCAATTCGACCGTCCTCGCGAGTCATCTTGGGAGCGAAACTGGGATCGCCCGTCTGCTCCGTCGCCGAGACCGCATCAGTCACCACGAGTCGGAGTGTGCCGACAAGTTCGTCGGTGGTGCTGTTCGCCATTCGAACTAACGCTTCGGAAGCAGTCTCGGTGCCCTCAAATGGAATCGACCGACTGAAGTACACCGGTCCCGCATCCATTTCCGGGACAAGCCGAAAGATCGAAATGCCGGACGCCGATTCACCATTCCACAGTGAGCGCTGAACGGGAGCGGCTCCGCGGTACTTCGGCAGGACGGAAAAATGGACATTCGCCCAGCCGTGTGTGGGCTCGGAGAGGAGCCGGGGAGGCACGAGGCCCCCGTATGCGACGACCACCCCGATATCGACCTCGGGAATCTTGACCTCGCGAAGCGAATTGGCCTTGATAATCGGCAGGTTGAGTTCCGCAGCTTCGCGCCCGACTGCCGTGGGGGTCACAATGCCTTTCCTGCCCTGACGCGAATCCTCTCGGGTAATCACGGCGCGGATGTCGAAACGAGCATCGTGGAGGGCACGCAGATAAGGCACCGCAACCTCGGGGCTGCCGGCAAACACGATGCGTGTACTCATGACTTCATTGTTTCAGTCATTGTCTACATCGTCGAAAATCGAGAGATCGTCGCAGTGCACACGGACGTTCACGGCGTTATTGGCAACAGTGTGCACTCGAATCGCAGAGATCGCGGTCGGCGCTGTCCGGTAGTCCGCCAGAACAACGATTCGGAACGAGTCGCCATCTTTGGCAGGTCCCATAATTCGATGTCCGGAAACCTCGTCGAGCTCGCGAACCGACTGGAGGTCCTTGATGGAGCCGCGAACCGCGATTGCTCTAGTTGACGGGGGGAATCCCAAAGCGCGTCGCTCCCGCAATTCCGTTTCGATGATTGTTTCCCACTGGTTTGAGGCGAACAGGCTCGCGAACGCGCCGTCAACGTTGGCAAGCACAACAGTGGCTCCGTCAGCCGCGAGGCTGGCAGCGTGACCCCACCACCGCAGACAGTTTTCCGAGGTGCGAAGACCCGGTCGTTGAAGTTCTTTGTCCCCGTCGACAATCAGAACCGCCTCATATCCTCCGGAGACGATTGGCTCGGCGCCGCGCGTCGCAATTACGAGACTGGCTCGGCGTGGAACCTCGAGAGCGCGATGTTCCCCATCGGCCACCACCACGGGCACACCAGGGAACGCACGACCCAATTCGTCGGCGGTCCGAACCGATCCGACGCCCGACCATGCCGTCTCGCGCCCAGAACAGTGTGCGCACTTCAAACCGATTGGGGTGAGTCCACAGACACGACATAGGACGGTTCCGTCTCGATTACCCGATAGCAGTGACCTACAGGTTCCACAGCGGTGAGGGGTCCTACACGCGGCGCACACAACCTGTGGCGTGAAGCCAGGTCTCGACACTTGGACAATAACCGGTCCTCGCTCCAGTGCCTCTCGAAGGACTTTCCACCCGCTGGATGGGATGCGGGCGCGCGATGCATAACCGTCATCGCTGACGTCGTTTGCCAACATCACGGTGGTCCTAGATGGTTTTGTGACGTTGGATTCTACGAAACCGAGCTCGACGAATCGCGTCAGCTCAACCGACGGTGTGATTGAGGCGAAGACGAGACGTCCGCCCTCGATGGAGTTCCGAACGACGGCCGCGTCTCTCGCGTGGACATAAGGCGTGTGCGGTTCCTCCAGTAGTGGATCTGACTCGTCGACGACGACGAGGAGTTCGAGGTCGACGACCGGCGCGTACACGGCGGATCTCATGCCAATCACGACACGCGCATCGCCAGAAAGGATGTCGAGGTAACGTCCGTATCGCTCAGAGGGAGTCCCCGACGAATCAACAATGATGTGTGGCACATCAGCAAGCGCACGGCTAAGTAGTGATACATCACGCCAATCGGGCACCACCACAATCACCCCAGCCTGCGCTTGTCTGACGAGCTCAGCTATTTGCGCAAGAGACCGCAGAGTGGGTCCGTTTGGTGTTTCAACAACACCTGCGTCGAGAGTAAGCGCGGTTCGTTCGATGGGCCGTGGCACCGGCATGTCGCGCGGTAAGAACTCTCTTCCCTTCTCGATTCGGACGCCGCGTTTCGGGATCGCTCCGCGGAGCACATCGGCTGCGCCACCACCATTCCGGTCGGCTACCGTGCGGGCCAAACTCCACAGTGCGGGAGTGAGGACAGGCACGCTCCCGTGGGTTGACTCGATTTCGGCCAACACCATTTCGGTCGAAGACTTTTCCGAAATCTCGACGACGAAGGCGTCGATACGACGTGTACCACCCTTGCCTAAAGGGACTCGGACACGGCATCCCACGACTACATCGTTCACCAACTCGTCGGGGATTAAATAATCGAGTAAACGGTCTAGCCGCGGCACGGGCGACTCGACCAACACGTGAGCGACTAGTCGCGTCACCGCTAACCGATTTCGGCGAGAGCGGCGCGAATGGCGTCAACCCGATCGAGACGCTCCCACGTGAAGTTCTCACTCTCACGACCGAAGTGACCGTAGGTGGCCGTTTCACGGAAGTTCCGATTCAGAAGGTCTAAGTCACGGATGATCGCAGCGGGACGTAGGTCGAAAACTGATTCTAGAACGCGTCGAATTGTGTCGAGAGGAACGGTCTCTGTGCCGAATGCTTCGACATACAAGCCGATCGGCTGAGCGACACCGATCGCATAGGCAACTTGTACCTCAAGACGGTCGGCGAGTCCGGCAGCGACAGCGTTCTTTGCCACCCAACGCATTGCGTAAGCTCCTGAGCGATCCACTTTTGATGGATCCTTGCCCGAAAACGCTCCTCCGCCGTGACGTGCGGCTCCACCGTAAGTGTCGACAATAATTTTGCGACCCGTCAGTCCCGCATCACTCCCCGGTCCCCCGTGTTCGAACGATCCCGAAGGATTGATGAAATAGGAAACGTCGCTCATGTCAAGACCAGAACCCTCAAACACGGGTTTGATCACGTGTTCCCGGATGTCGGCCTCAATGCGGTCCTGCGAAATGGCGTGGTCGTCGATTGTTGGAGCATGCTGGGTCGACACAACGATCGTGTCGACGCTGCGGGGCAGATGGCCGTCGTAGCCGATCGTCACTTGGGTTTTTCCATCCGGGCGCAGGTACGAAACAATCCCCTGTTTGCGAACAGCTTCCAGACGCTCTGCTAAACGGTGTGCATAGAAGATGGGTGCAGGCATAAGCACAGGAGTTTCAGTGCACGCGTAACCAAACATCAGACCTTGGTCTCCCGCGCCCAGTTCTTCACCCTTATCGACAGCACGATGAATTTCGGGAGACTGTTCTCCGATCGACATCATGATTCCACAGGTCCGCCCATCGAAATCCACATCGGCAGAGTCGTATCCAATGTCAAGAATTACATCGCGCACAACCCGATCAATATCTACGTAGCCTTCGGTACGAACTTCCCCTGCCACGTGGATAAGCCCTCCGGATGCGAGGCACTCGACAGCGACTTTTGAATGGCGGTCGCGGGCGAGGATTGCGTCAAGAATCGCGTCGGACAATTGGTCGCACAGTTTGTCTGGATGGCCGCTCGTGACGGACTCGCTAGTGAAAAGGCGGAGTGTCATAGCGTTACTTCTTGCTAACGAGCTCGACCATTCCCTCGTTGATTTCGCGCATGGCAATAGTAAGTGGCTTTTCGTCTACTGAGAACTCGACGAGCGGACCCGCCGTAGTGACGGTGCCCTCGGCGCGCTCTACGTAATAGTCGTTGATCTCGCGCGCGCGCTTTGACGCAACAATCACGAGCTGATACTTCGAATCGACCTTCTCGAGGAGTTCGTCAATGGGAGGGTCAATGATGCCCTTGCTCGTGTTCATGGTTCGCCTTCCGACTAGATGTCTGTGATTAAGTGTACGACGGCTTCTGAGGCAGCATCGACATCGTCGTTGACAATCGTGACATCAAACTCGGACTGCGCATCGAACTCGACTTTCGCCGTTTCGAGCCGGCGAGCCTGTTCCTCTGGGCTTTCCGTTCCGCGGGCCTGAAGTCTGCGAACAAGTTCATCCCAGGAAGGCGGTAAAAGAAACACCAGTAACGCTTCGGGCATTGCGTTCTTGACCTGCCGTGCGCCCTGTATGTCAATCTCGAGGATGATGCTGGACCCGCCGTTAAGCGCGGCGTCAATCGGCCCGCGAGGAGTGCCGTAGCGGTGCTGACCGTGAACAACTGCCCACTCCAGCATCTGTTTCGTCTCGACTAGCTGGTCGAATTCCACTTCCGTTACGAAAAGGTAGTGCTCACCGTCGACTTCCCCGGGACGAGGCGGACGCGTGGTCGCCGAGACGGAGAATTTTACATCGGGGTATGTCTCTCTGATCCGCGCAACGACAGTGCCCTTGCCCACCGCGGTCGGTCCGGCGACAACGACTAGCCTCGCGCGGTGGAGTGGCTCGTTTTCGTGCGGCGCTCTCGCACGGAGCCATCCACTGAGGGCTTCAATCTGCCGAGCGCCGAGCCCACCAAGTCGCTTTCGCGGAGAGATACCCAGTTCAGTCAAGATGCGCGGAACCTTGACTGCACCGATGCCACCGATACTGCCCAAAAATTCTGTGACGCGCAGGCTCGCCTCCGCGGAATTCGCTTCTCGCCATGCCCTGAGAGCGACCACGAGCGGAGTTCTCTCGCCGGCCTCGATTGCGCGCTTGACAGCAGCCCGCGCGCGGCGACTTTCAACAGCGATGACTGACGCTTCACGGGGATCTCGCATTAGAGTCCCAATTCTTGCAGGTGTTCGTCAATGGAGTTTGCGACACTGGCGAGTCCCGATCGAACGACACTTCGGCTGACTGAGGGGATCACTCGCGGGGTCGCGGTCCCGAAAATTTCACGAAGGTCCGTTAGCGATGCTCCTTGCGCGCCGAAGCCAGGAGCGAGAACGAGTAAACCAGCCAGGTCCTCTGCTGTCAGGCCCGCTTCCGCTAAATCCCGGGTGGCACCGACCACGACGCCCACGGTGCTCGCGTCCCCCGAGTATTCTTTGGCATATCGGGCAACGATAGCGGGCAGTGAGGAACCCGCTAGCGACGCTCCTTGGAGATCATTGGCGTCAGTGTTTGATGTTGCGCAGAGCACGAACACTGTCGCTCCGACCGACGCCGCTCGGGAAAAAGCGGGCTCGAGGGCTTCGAAGCCTTGGTAGGGGTTCACGGTTAGCGCGTCACTCTGTAACGGTCCGTCCGCCAGCCACGCGTCCGAGTAACCCTGCATGGTCGACCCGATGTCGCCGCGCTTCGCGTCGGCGATTACGGCAAGACCCGCCTCTCGCGACTCGAGTATGACCGTCTCAAGCGCGGCGATTCCAACAGACCCGAATCGTTCGAAATAGGCCACTTGGGGTTTCACAATTCCGACACGCGAGGTTGCTGCCGCCGTGATAGTCCGAGCGAATTCCAAAGCCCCGTCGGCAGTGTCGGCCAACCCGAGTGAAACCAAAGTGTCCGCGCTCGGGTCAATTCCGACGCACAGCGGGCCAACCGCCTCGACAATCGAGTCAAACCGAGCGCCGAGACCCGTCACCATGACTTCCGATCCGTTGCGTACTCTTGCAGGGAACGAACCGAAATCGGTTCACTGGACGATTCGATCGCCGCGACGGCCGCCGACACCTGTGCGATTGTCGTCACCAAAGCTTTGTCGGCAGCCACCGCTTCGCGTCTGATTTCCATGCCGTCCGCACGAGCGCTTCGCCCCGATGGCGTGTTGATAATCAGATCAACCGACCCGGCTCGAATCAGGTCGATGATTGATTCCTCGCCCGCATCCGCCTCGTAGTGCTTTCGGACCGTCGTCACCGGTACGCCGTTTCGCGCCAATATGTCTGCGGTTCCTCCCGTCGCCAAAACAGTGAAACCCAATTGCGCGAGTCGCTGAATCGGCAGAACGATCGATCGTTTGTCGCGATCGGCGACGGACACAAACACCGAGCCGCTTGTGGGCAGGCCCCCATACGCGGCGTCCTGACTCTTGCGAAACGCGAGCGGGAAATTACGGTCGATTCCCATAACCTCGCCGGTTGAGCGCATTTCCGGCCCCAATACTGCGTCGACGACACGACCTTCGAGTGTTCGAAACCGCTTGAACGGAAGGACTGCCTCTTTGACCGCAACCGGCGACAAGCGCGAGACCCTTGAACCGTCTTGCGCCGGGAGGTGACCCTCCCGCACCAGTTCCGAAATACTCCTGCCAACCATGATGAGTGACGCCGCCTTCGCGAGTTGCGTCCCCATCGCCTTGGATACAAAAGGCACCGTGCGACTTGCTCGAGGGTTCGCCTCAAGAACATACAGAATGCCAGCCGACACGGCGAACTGGACGTTGAGCAGTCCACGAACACCGATTCCAAGTGCGATTGCTTTCGTTGCGGCGATAACCTCATCAATAACGCCTCGCCCGAGTGTGACCGGAGGTAACGTACACGCCGAATCGCCCGAGTGCACGCCTGCTTCCTCAATGTGTTCCATGATTCCACCGATGTACAAACGTTCTCCGTCAAAGAGCGCATCGACGTCAATTTCGGTTGCATCCTCAAGGAACCGATCGACCAATATTGGAGCGCTCGGACCGATAATCGCTGAATCCTGTATTCGCTCAAAATAGTCACGTATTGACTCCGCGTCGTAAATGATTTCCATCCCGCGACCACCGAGCACATAAGACGGCCGGACCAGCACAGGGTAGCCGACCTCGTGAGCGACGGTGATTGCTGACTCGACATCGACCGCAACGCCGTTTCGTGGTGCAACAAGACCGCAAGCATCGAGCACGTCAGCGAACCGCCCTCGTTCTTCGGCGATGTCAATGGCATCCGGTGAAGTTCCCAGGATGGTCACACCGTTGCTCTCGAGACCGTGGGCGAGACCGAGAGCGGTCTGACCGCCGAGTTGCACGACTGCGCCGAGAATAGTTCCGCTTGCGCTCTCTGCGTCGATGACGGCAAGCACGTCCTCGAGCGTTAGTGGCTCGAAATAAAGACGGTCACTCGTGTCGTAGTCGGTTGACACCGTCTCGGGGTTGCAATTGATCATGATGGTTTCGTAACCGGCGTCCGACAGGGCGAACGATGCGTGGACACACGAATAATCGAACTCAATACCCTGTCCGATACGGTTCGGCCCCGACCCGATGATGATGACCTTAGTCCGGTCGGAGGGAATCACTTCGGTCTCGGTGTCATACGACGAGTAGTGGTAAGGGGTCAACGCGGGGAATTCTCCCGCGCAGGTATCGACCGTCTTGAAGACGGGACGAATGCCCTGCTCGAGACGGAATGCCCGGACAGCGTCCTCTGTCGTGTCCCAAATATCCGCGAGTTGGACATCGCTGAAGCCGTGGTTTTTTGCTGACCGAATGGCGTCGGTCGTCATTGGACCCGACGCTAGCTCCGCCGCAACCTCATTGATGAGCACGATCTGATCGAGAAACCAGGGGTCGATTGCGGTCGCATCGAACGCCTGCTCAATACTCGCTCCCGCTCGCAACGCCTGCTGCAGCGTGACGATTCGGCCATCGGTGGGAATTCGAGACGCCTCGAGAAGGGCAGCAACATCACCGACTGGCCCATTCCAGTGGAAGGAACTCCCCCGCTTTTCGAGCGACCGAAGAGATTTTTGCAGAGCGGTCGTGAAGTTTCGACCGATAGCCATCGCCTCTCCGACGCTCTTCATTGTGGTCGTTAATCCCGCATCGGCATCGGGGAACTTCTCGAAGTTGAAACGCGGCACCTTGACGACGACATAGTCGAGAGTCGGTTCGAACGACGCCGGAGTTACCCCCGTGATGTCGTTCGGAATCTCGTCGAGTCGGTAACCGATTGCCAACTTCGCGGCAATCTTTGCGATGGGAAAGCCCGTCGCCTTCGACGCGAGTGCGCTTGATCGACTCACGCGCGGGTTCATCTCGATGACAATCACGCGACCGTTTGCAGGATCGATTGCGAACTGGATGTTGCAGCCGCCCGTATCAACACCGACAGCTCGAATGATTCTGATACCGATGTCGCGAAGGTTTTGATATTCGCGGTCGGTCAGTGTTAGTGCCGGTGCAACCGTGAGCGAATCCCCCGTGTGCACACCAACCGGATCAATGTTTTCAATTGAGCAGACGACGACGGTGTTGTCAGTGGAATCTCGCATCAACTCGAGCTCGTATTCCTTCCACCCCAGAATCGACTCTTCGAGCAACACCTCGCTCGTCGGGCTTTCGTGAATACCGTTTTCGACCATTCGACGGAGTTCCGGTTCGTCGTGGGCGAAACCGGAACCCAGTCCCCCCATCGTGAACGACGGGCGTATGACGACCGGATAGCCGGTCACCGTGACGAAGTCGAGTGCGCCTTCAACCGACTGCACGACGACACTCTGCGCGACATCCGCTCCGCACTCGAGGACCAAATCCTTGAAAATCTGTCGGTCCTCACCCCGTCGAATGGCGTCGAATTTTGCGCCAATGAGTTCCACGTTGTACTTCGCGAGGATTCCTTCCTCGTGCAATGCAATGGCCGCATTCAACGCAGTCTGACCGCCGAGAGTAGGGAGAATTGCGTCGGGCTTTTCCTTCAGGATGATTGCTTCGATTGCTGCGGTCGTGATCGGTTCGATGTAGGTCGCATCGGCAAAATCTGGATCGGTCATAATCGTGGCGGGATTCGAATTGATCAGGATCACTCGGATACCTTCGGCGCGAAGAACGCGACACGCTTGGGTCCCGGAATAGTCGAACTCGGCTGCTTGCCCAATCACAATCGGTCCTGAACCAATTACGAGGACGGAATTGATGTCATCGCGTTTTGGCATTACGCGGCTCCTCGGTTAGCAACCACAAGATCTCGAAACTGGTCGAACAAATAGGTCGAATCGTGAGGGCCCGCCGTCGCCTCGGGGTGGTACTGCACGCTGAATGCAGGTCGATCGAGAGCACGAAGACCTTCAACGCAATCGTCGTTAAGCCCAACGTGACTGACCTCAACCCTTCCGAAACCGGCCGGCGAATCAATCACGCCATCAGTATGGGCATTCACCGCGAAGCCATGGTTATGAGCCGTGATTTCGATACGGCCGGTCTTCTTGTCAAGCACGGGCTGGTTGATGCCCCGGTGCCCGTATTTGAGTTTGTAGGTGTCAAAACCGAGAGCACGACCGAGTAGTTGATTGCCGAAACAGATTCCAAAGAACGGGATTCCCTTATCTAGAACCCCACGCAGAAGTTCGACGTGACGCTCGGAAGCGCTCGGGTCGCCGGGGCCATTCGAATAGAAGACCCCAACCGGGTTTATGGCGAGAATGTCGTCGAGGGTCACCGACTGCGGCAGCACATGCACCTCGAAACCGCGAGCCGCGAGATGTCCGAGCGTTGCGTTCTTGACACCCAAATCGAGAACGGCGAGGGCGCCGATTGATACACCAATCGCGGGAACCACATATTTGCGCTTCACCGAAACTTCCGCCGAAAGGTTGAGGCCCGACATCTCGGGTGCCGCAGCGACCAAGGCGAGGTACTGTTCGGTGGTTCGGCCGTCGATTGGAAAAATGCCGGCCCGCATCGCCCCTACTTCACGAATGATTCTGGTGATTGCTCGAGTGTCCACTCCCGCTATTCCTACGACGGCACCAGCTACTAAATCGTCGTCGAGGCTCCTTACGGAGCGGAAGTTGGAGGCGCGACGAGCTGGGTCACGGACAACATATCCCTCGACCCAGATTCGGCTCGACTCTTCGTCTTCGCTGTTCATTCCCGTGTTTCCGATGTGGGGAGCTGTCTGTACGACGATTTGTCCCGCGTAGGACGGGTCCGTGAGTGTTTCTTGGTAGCCGCTCATCCCTGTTTGGAAAACGATCTCGCCGATTCGTTCACCGATCGCGCCATAGGATGCTCCATCGAACCGACTGCCGTCTTCGAGGACCAGAGTGGTGTTCGGGATCATGTTCTCCTCAGGGTGTCGAGGTCGACCAGAACGCCGTCGGCGACGGTCTCTGTGCCGTTGTAGATGGTGGACACGATGCGTCCGGGCAACTGGATTCCGAGGAACGGACTGTTGCTCGAACGGCCTTGTAAACGCGACGAACCCCACTGTTCGGTGTGCGCGGGGTCGACCAGTGTGATGTTCGCTGCGCTGCCGGCCTCCAGGGGTTTCGCGTAGCCTTCTACTCGGCCGATCGCCGCCGGAGCGACAGACAAAACGCGTGCGACGTCTGCCCACGAGATGTGACCCGCGTCGACGAGTGCGTGTTGAACGACGCTCAACGCTGACTCCAGACCCACCATGCCGAATGACGCATCGTGCCAAGTGCATTCCTTCGTCGAACTCGCATGAGGAGCGTGGTCTGTCGCCACGGTGTCAATCGTGCCATCGGCAACCGCTCGGCGCAGTTCTTCCACGTCTTCGGCAGTTCGTAGTGGCGGATTGACCTTGAAAACGGGATCATAGGTGAGCGCGAAATCCTCGGTCAGGAGCAGGTGGTGGGGCGTGACTTCTGCGGTGACCTTGATTCCGCGCTTTTTGGCCCAACGAATAACATCGACGGAGCCAGCTGTCGACACATGGCAGACGTGTAATCGAGCACCGACGTATTCAGCCAGCAGAACATCGCGGGCAATAATCGACTCCTCGGCCACACTCGGCCATCCTCGAAGACCCAGTTCGCTTGAGACGCGACCTTCGTTGAGAACTGCGTCGACAGTGAGGCGAGGGTCCTGAGCGTGCTGGGCGATTACTCCGCCAAACGTGGAAACGTATTCGAGGGCACGACGCATCAACAGCGCATCGCCGACACACCGTCCGTCATCGGAAAACACGGTCACCGCAGCCGCACTGTTTGCCATGCCGCCGATGTCGGCGAGCTGTTCCCCGCCAAGATTCTTGGTCACCGCACCGATTGGACGCACCTGAACGTATCCAGCGAGACGACCGCGTTCGGAGACAAGTTCGACGAGTTCAGCCGTATCCGCGACCGGACTTGTGTTGGCCATTGCATGGAGCGTCGTGAATCCCCCGGCCGCCGCGGCCCGAGACCCCGACAAGATTGTCTCGGCGCCTTCACCACCGGGCTCCCGAAGGTGGGAATGCAAGTCGACGAGTCCGGGCAGGGCTACCAGTCCGTGGGCATCAATTACGCGGTCTGCTGATATTGAAACTGATCCGACCTCGCGGATCGAGTCGCCGTCAACGAGAATGTCGCCGGTGTCTCTGCCCATGAGCGACGCGCCGCGTATCAGAATAGTCATCGCGAGTCTCCCATCAGCGTGTACAGAACCGCCATTCGGATAGCCACACCGTTCGCCACCTGTTCGGTGACGGTCGATTGCGGCGAGTCGGCGACACTTCCCGAGATCTCCAGCCCTCGATTCATGGGTCCGGGGTGCATCACTATCGAGGTCGACGACAATCGCCGCAATCGCGAATCGTTCATTCCCCAGAGGGCACTGAACTCGGATTCGGAAGGGAAAAACCCGCTCGTCATTCTTTCCTTTTGCACGCGCAACGTCATCACGACGTCGGGTTTCGTTTCGATCGCCTCGTCGAGTGTGGAGACCACGGTTGCTCCCCAGCCGTCGATCTCGCGGGGCAACAGGGTCTGGGGCGCGGCTAAGGTCACGGAAGCACCGAGCGTGCGAAGGAGCAATGCATTACTGCGTGCGACTCGCGAGTGAAGGATGTCGCCCACAATCACGACCGCAATCCCGGACAAATCCGTTCCCCGCGCCGCGTCTCCGCGGAGTCGCGAGCGCATTGTGAAAGCATCCAGGAGTGCCTGCGTGGGGTGTTCGTGGGTCCCATCTCCGGCGTTGATAATGTGCGCATCGACCCAGCCATTGTTCGCAACGGTCGCCGCGACACCGGAGTGTGAATGCCGAAGCACTATGAAGTCTGCACCCATCGCTTCGAGAGTTTGGAGTGTGTCCTTGAGGCTTTCTCCTTTGGAGACGCTGGAGCCCTGAGCGGTGAACGCGGTGACGTCGGCGCTGAGCGCAAGTGCGGCCGCCTCGAACGACAGTCGAGTCCTGGTGCTGTCTTCGAAGAACACGTTCGCGACGGTTTTGCCGCGGAGTGTCGGCAATTTCTTCACATCGCGCAACCGTACATCGACCATGTCGACAGCGGTATCAAGTATCGCGACTGCTTTGTCGATCGTGAGGTCCCGTGTCGAGATTAGGTGCTTCACGCGATGCTCACCTCGTCGAGACCATCAACTTCCGCAATGGACACGTTCACACGTTCGCTCGTCGAGGTCGG
>CAMFDU010000012.1 GCA_945949175.1 Gulosibacter massiliensis
GGGTGTGCCCGCAAACAACATGTCGCCGGGAACAAGCGTGATCGTTCGCGCGATGTCGGCGACGAGGTAGTGCATGTCCCACTCCATGTTGTCGGTGTTGTCTTCTTGTTTGACCTCTCCGTTGACATAGGTGCGAAGCATCTTGTTGCGGAAATCCCAGTCGGTGACGAGTCCGGGGCCGACCGGAGCGAGCGTGTCCGAACCCTTGACGCGCAGCATCGAACCGGCGTCAGTGTCGCGGAAATCGTGAAGCCCGTAATCGTTGCCGACGGTGTAGCCCGCGATGTATTCGGCTGCGTCTTCGGGTGCAATATTGCGGCACGTCTTTCCGATAACGATGACAATTTCACCCTCGTAGTTGAGCCACTTGCACCCCGCCGGACGCACTACTGCGCCTTTGTGGGTGTTGAGCGCGGTGATCGGTTTGTGGAAATACGTCGGAGCCGCCGGTAACTTTGTCATGAACTCTTGGGTTCGGCTATCGAAATTGAGGTGCACGGCGATGATTTTGGTCGGCTCGGCCGGTGCGAGGTGAATCGCGTCAGAAATGGCGACGACACGACCGTCGTTGGCGACCAGGTCTTCTCCGCGACGCAGGACCTGCGTCGGGTACCCGTCCAGAAGGATGCGGCGGTACTCAGTCACGCGACAACACCAGGTCCTTCGGTCGCGCGAAACCGCCCTCGGGCTTCGAGAACCACACGTGAACCTGCCCGGTCCCGATCGAGTTCTCGTATTCGCTGTACATCTCGCCCTTGGCGGTGAAATTCTCTTCGCCCAGTGCGCCCGCCATCGCGAGGTAATGGTAGAAACCGGCCTCTGGCTTGTACTTCTTGAATGTGTCGAAGTCGTCGAGGATAGCGGCGTGGTCGCCCGCCTTCATCCATTCGAGCACTTTGAGGTCGTACTGGTAGGCCTCGGGCGTGTAAATGTTCTTCGGGTCACTCGCTTCGTGCTTACGCAAGTCGCGGAGTTTGTGGAACGTGTGCGACAACGCGCCGGACGCAAGAAGAAGAACTTTGCGATCAGAGTCACGAATGGCCTCGCCCAGTGCTCGCCCAGCGCGAATGAAATCCTCGGGCGTTCCGGTCTGGCAGACCGACAGTGAAATCCACGCCTTTTCGTCGAGCCCGCGGCCGAGGTAGTGCCACAGGTTCACCGTCGCATAGAAAATCGGCAGGTGCGGGTCGGCGATCGGGGTGATCCACGTTCCGTTCTTCTCGTCGTATTTGGCGAGCGAATTTGCCAGTTCGGGGTCGCCCTTGATGGCATAGGGAATCTGTGTCATTCCGCGAGGAAGCTCTTCCGAGGTGAACAGACCAGATCGTTCGGCCGCCGACGTGACGACAAATTCAACCGTGGTCGCCCAGTGGCTGTCCAGAACGACGACGGTGTCGTAGTCGAGCGTCTCGAACACGTCCGCGCGAAGCTTCCGGAGTCCGGGGACCAGGCTGAGTTCTTCACCGTTGTTGAGGTCTTTTCGAACCGCCTCCGGCAACATAATGGTGGGGACGTGCGCTAACAGTCCGGCTCCTACTACTTCGCCCATGGGTTATTCCTTCCATCCGTTAGGTGAGACAACAGTGTTTTTGACGTCGGCGTAGAAATCGAACGACCAGGTGCCGCCGTCGCGACCGATTCCCGATTTCTTTGATCCGCCGAAGGGGGCGCGTAGGTCGCGGACAAAGAAACAGTTAACCCAGATTGTTCCGGCAACAAGTTCATCGGTAATGCGTTTGGCGTGGTCGCGATTACCAGACACAACAACAGCGGCGAGTCCGAATTCGGTCCCGTTAGCCATCGCGATGACCTCGTCATCGGACGTGAACGTTTGCATGCACAGCACCGGTCCGAAGATCTCGGCCGAGACGATTTCACTGCCGGGCGCTGGGTTCTTGACGAGAGTCGGCTGGAAATAGAGTCCGCCGAGCTCGGTGTTGGGCCCACCACCCCAGGCGATGTCGTGGCCTTCGGCTACCGCGCGGTCGACGAAGCCCTTGATGCGGTCGAAGTGAACCTGATGGACTTGAGGCCCAATGTCCGTCGCTGGGTCGCGGGGGTCACCCTGCGTGAGCGCAGCGGCCTTCTCGCGGAACTTCTCGGCGAACTCATCCGCGACGGATTCGTGCACGAGGATTCGAGTGCCCGAGAGACACACCTGGCCCGCGTTGTCGTATTGTTCGACGGCGATCTCGGCGGCCAAGTCCAGGTCCGCGTCCGCCATGACGATGCACGGGCTCTTGCCACCCAATTCGAACGACACAGGAGTGAGGTTGTCGGCGGCGGCGTGCGCGATGATTTTCGCCGTTGGTACCGAACCCGTAAACGAGATTCGCGAAATCCCGGTGTGGGCAGTAAGTGCCGCACCCGCCTCGGTGCCGTATCCGAACACGACGTTGAAGACACCGTCGGGAATTCCAGCCTGTTTGGTTAGGTCCGCGAAGTACGACGCTGTCAGCGGAGTCCATTCAGCGGGTTTGAGAACGACGGTGTCACCGGCGGCGAGCGCCGGCCCAATCTTCCACGTCGCGAGCATGAGCGGTGCATTCCACGGGGTGATGAGCGCCGCGACCCCGGACGGATCCCACGTGATGTTGTTTGTGTGCCCACGAGTTTCAAACGCCTCGTGGTGCAGGTCGTTGATGGCGTAATCGGCGAAGAACCGAATGTTCATGGCAACGCGCGGCATGACTCCCCGCAGGTGCGAGCGCAAGAGTGCGCCATTGTCGAGCGTCTCGATATTGGCGAGGGTTTCAACGTTGGCTTCTACAAGGTCGGCGAGTTTGTTGAGCAGTTCGCCGCGCTTCTTCGGCCCCAACTTTGACCAGGTGGGGAACGCTGCGCGGGCGGCGGCAACCGCGGCGTTGACGGCGTCGGCATCACCACGGGCGATCTCGCCCAGGAAAGACCCGTCGATGGGGGACGTGTTCGTATAGGTCGCGGGTGACTCGAGGCGTTCGCCATTCACGAAGTGGCGGGTATCCACCTGGACACCGGCAACATCAATCGTGTGCACGAACACCACTCCTTCGGGGCATAGAAAAGAACATCATTAGGATACTAATGATTTAGCGTACGCCATACTGAATGTCGAACGCTATCCCTATTTGTAACGATTTCAAAGGACAACCATGGTCGGACGTCGCCCTCGAATTGCCATCGTCGCACGATTTGCGGAATCCACCTCGGCAACGCGCTACGAAGCCATCGTGACCGCTCGACGTATGGCGGAAGGCGTCTGGGCCGCCGGTGGCGAACCCCTGACGTTCCTCGCTGTCGCTGGCAGCGATTGGACAGAGCGCCTCGACGGAATAGACGGCGTTCTGATGCCCGGTGGTGCCGACGTCGACCCACGCAATTACGGTCAGGACCCGATTTCGGACGAACTCTATGGAATGGACATGATGCAGGACGAGGTTGACATCAGTCTGATTCGCCACGTCCTTTCAGCGGGTATCCCAATGCTCGCAGTCTGTCGCGGAATGCAGGTCACGAACGTTGCGCTCGGCGGAACGCTCACGCAGCACATGGACAGCCCGCATCTGCACCACGTCGCGTCGGTGACCATCGACTCACACGCCGACGAGTTGGGCCTGTCCGATGCGACGCTAAACGCTTCGTGTTACCACCACCAAGCGATCGACAAACTCGCGCAGGGGCTCACCGTCATCGCTCGAGCCGCTGAGGGACACGTCGAGGCCGTCAAGATCGAATCAGCCGGTTGGGCGTTTGGCGTGCAGTGGCATCCAGAGGATAACTACGACACAGAACCCGGGCAATTAGAGATTTTCAAACGGTTTATTCGCGCTGCTAGCTAGGGTTTTCGGCGCGCTGGGTGATGAGGCGCAGCGCTTCGGCGAGCGCCGCGTGTTCGGCGTTAGGGATCGCGCCAGCAATTTTCTGTTCTTGCTTGTTGAACTTGGGGAAAAGGTCATCCATGAGCTTCCGTCCGTCGTCCGTCATCGTGACGATGACGAGTCGACCGTCTGATGTGCTCTTTGACCGGGCGAGGTAGCCGCGACCTTCCAGCGTTCCCAAGACACCAGTCAGCGTCGCTTTTGAAAATCCGCCTTCTTCGGCAATCTGTCGCGTTTCGATTGGTTCCCAGATCCAGGTGACCCACAACACGACGAACGCCGTCCACGACAGGTCATTAGAGTGCAACACGGTTCGTTCGAAGTGGTTTCGAACGGCGTTCGCGGCCCGGAACAGGTTCGAGACGATTGCCATCGATTCAAAATCGAGGGACATGTGCGAGAGCCGTTCCGCAACGTGTCGTTCTGTTTCCGCGAGGGTGTGTGCGCCTGCCATGATTGTTCTCCCAGTTTCGGCGACATTCGCCGCTTCTCTATTGTTCCCGACTTCAGCGAAAATTCGGTCACGGAATATAACGTTTTCACCCAAACAATATGCCGAATGGAAAAAAGTCAGTATTCTCAGAGATTGTTAGTACCCGAACAATCTCGTGAAGGAGAAAGTGATGACCTCAGCGTCGAGCATCAATCTGGCCGACCTCGAACTGTTCCGTAACGGTGCGCCGTGGGACGCGTTCGCCGAACTTCGCGCCAACGCGCCGATCCACTTCAATGATGAGGGCGACGACGGTAGCGGCTTCTATTCCGTGACGCGATTCCACGACATCGTCAAGGTTCTGCGCGACTCGAACACATTCACGAGTGAACGCTTTACCAACCTCGAAGAAGTAGACGCCGAACAAGAAGAAGCACGTCGATCTCTCCTTGAAACCGACGGCACTCGCCACCGTGCCCTTCGCCGGCTCTTGCAAGGACAGTTCACTCCAGCCGCCGTCGCGCGTTACGAGACCTTCCTGCGCGGACTGACCGCGACCACTCTCGACAACGCCTTCGCGAAGGGTGAATTCGACTTCGTCGAAGAAGTCGCCGCCGACTTCCCGATCCAGGTTCTCGCCAAACTTCTCGATGTTCCCGAAACCGATACCGACCAGTTGATCGAGTGGGGAAACCGCATGGTCGGGTTCTCTGACCCGGACAGCGCCGACGTTCTCATCAATTCCCCCGAATCCGAAAAGTATCGCCTTCTGCCATTCCGGTCGCCGGCTGCCCAAGAAGTGTTTGACTACGGTGACAAACTCGCGAACGAGCGTCGCGGCAAAGACGGGACCGACCTCGTTTCGGTACTCATCAACTCCGACATGTCCGATGGCATCCCGCTGACCGACCGAGACTTCCACACCAACTTCCTCTTGCTGGTCGTGGCCGGCAACGAAACAACGCGCCACACCATCACGCACACGATGCGAAACCTCATGGCGAACCCGGATCAGCTGGTGTACCTGCAAGAAAACCCCGACATGATCCCGTGGGCGGTCGAAGAGTTCCTTCGCTACGCGAGCCCCGTTTACCACTTCCGTCGAACCGTCACGAAAGAGGTCGAGTTTGAGGGGCACACGTTCAAGGTCGGCGACAAGGTCGTGCCGTGGTTCGCGTCGGGAAACCGCGACGACACGATTTTCGACAAGCCCACAAAGATGGACGTCACGCGCAACCCGAACGAACACATGACGTTCGGTCGAGGCGGCCCGCACATGTGTCTCGGAAACGCGCTCGCGCGCATCGAGCTTCGCGTGATGTTCGAAGACCTGCTGTCACGAATCGACACGGTCGAGCACACCGGACCGGTCGACTTCCTTCGCTCGAACTTCGTTCACGGCATCAAGCACATGCCGGTGAAAGTGACGTTGCGCTAGTTACTTAGCGACGCGTTCAAGGAATGCGTCAACGAGTGCGTAGGTGCGTTCGCGGGCTGCCGGCTCGATTGCGGCGGTCTGCGCGAGCATCACCGCCGGATCCTGGCCATCGTCGATAACCTCTTTGTCGCCACCCCACTCGAGCCAACTGGCAAGCGCCGGGGCGTCAAGCTCGGGGTGGAATTGCAGAGCGAGTGCCTTGTTGATGACGAAAGCCTGGGACGCAATCGGGTTTCGTGCGATTTCTTTTGCTCCGGGCGGAACGACCCAACGGTCATAGTGGAACTGGAACCAGGGTCCATTGCCCACGAGGGTTTCGTCGTCGCTCCAGATGTTTGTCCAGCCAATTTCGCCCTTCGGACCAGGTGCGACCGATCCGCCCATCGCACGGGCGATGAGTTGCCCGCCGAAACAGATGCCGAGGACGGGTTTGCCACTGGTCACCGCGTCGCGAACCCACTCGAGTTCCGGGGTGAGCCAGTTTCCGATGCAGGCGTCATCCCACGCACCCCACGGGGCACCCATCGGGATGATGAGGTCGTAGTCGTCGAGAGGGGGGAAAACAAATCTGACGTTGGGGTCGCGAAAACTTTCTTCCGGGACAACGACCATCTCATCGATTTCATATCCGTGGTGACGCAACCGTTCGGACACAGGGCCGGTCGGGCTGACGTGGTCGTGCTGGATGAAGAGTGCCTTCACGGTGAGCTCCTTTAAATCTACAGAGTGCAAGTATTACGGTTTGAGTACAAGCATTTATTTTTTCGATTCTAGAGACTATTATTTCGTTTGAGTCCTAACGAAATGGTTACAAAGGAGTACCAATGTCTCACGACCTCGTCGCGCTGCGCGAATCACTGCAAGCCCAGGGGATAGATGTCCTTCGCTTCACCTACGCCGACGTACTCGGTATCGCCCGAGCGAAAGACGTGCTTGTCAGCCAACTGGACAAGGCAGCTCACAATGGACCTGCCTTTTGCCAAGGTGTCTGGGTGACGACGACGGGTGGAGACGTTCTCGACGCCGTGAACATCGCGTCGGACGGACTACAAGACCTCGTCAGTTCGATTGAACCCGACACCATCACCCCACTCCCTTTCGAACCGGGTGTCGCCTACGTCATTGCCGATGCCCTCAACCCCGACCGCTCGCCAAACATGATCTCGCCCCGCACGGTCCTCAAAAAAGTCGTCGATGAATACAACGCGATTGGGCTTCAACCTGTGGTCGGTCCGGAACTCGAGTTCTACATTGCCAACGTCAAGGATGACGGGGGTTACGAGCGCTCGCTTACGCGCACGGGTCGTGTTTACACGGCCGGAACGCTCGTCGACCCCGACGGCGTGTTCCTCAACCTCATGCGAATGCTCGACCAGATGAACATCGGTGTTTTTGCAGGAAATCACGAGTTCAGCCCCAGTCAGTACGAGATCAACCTTTGGCACAGCAACGCGCTCGACGCCGCCGACCGCACGTTCTTCTTCAAGACCGCAATCAAAGACATCGTCGCGCAATCCGGTCAGCACGCCACGTTCCTCGGAAAGCCCTGGAGCGACGAGGGCGGTAGCGGATTCCACCTGCACTTCTCGGTGACTGACATGAAGGGCGTCAACAAGATGCACGACGGAAAGGGTCAACTCTCTGAAGTTGCTCGGCAGATGATTGCCGGCGTCACCGCGAATGCGAACGCGCTCACGGCCCTGACGAACCCGACCGTCAACGCGTTCAAGCGCCTCGGCCCGGACACCCTCGCCCCCTTCCGCGCCAACTGGGGTTACGACAACCGTTCGTGCATGATCCGTGTCCCACCAGAGCGCGGCGCGGGAACCCGTCTCGAAGTTCGAGTCGGTGACGGCGCCGCGAACCCATATCTCGTGATTGCCGGCATCCTCGCCGCGGCTCTCGACGGCATCAAGCGCAAACTAGATTGCCCCGACGACGCGGTCGGCATGGCCTATGAAAACGAGTCCGCGCCCGAACTACCCTCAACGTTTGGTGCCGCACTCGACGCTCTCGAGGCGAACGCCCACCTGCACGACCAGATGTCGAAGGAACTCGTTGAGGTCTTCCTCGTCATGAAGCGTGACGAGATTGCCCGCTACGAAGCAGCCGTCAAAGATCCGTCAACGCGCGACGTCACCCAGTGGGAGATCGACGAGTACTTCGCCGACTATTGAGAAGGTTTCACGCCACCAACTGGGAAACAAACCAAATTTCATGCGTTAGTGAGTTTTAAAGACGCGATTTGCCTCAAAAGACGCAGGTTTAGTGAAATAGAGTACGCAAATCAACGCAGAATCGCGGATACAATTGCTCCATGGCTTTTGTTGACCCTACCCTCACGACGATCGACTCCGCCAACGCGGACCTCGCCGGCGTTGACCTTGTCGCAGAGCCCGCGTGGATTGCCCTCAAAGCGGCGGCCACCGCGCTGCAGGGTCTGCAAACCAAGAACGGCTCGATTCCAGAAAACACGAGCGACGCAGCAGCGCACGTCGCGACAATCTGCTCCTCGATCGAGCAGCTCGCCCCGCACTTTCCGCACGATGCCAGCTACTTGGCCGCAGCGATTGCCGACTTTGGTCGCTGGGTCGAGGGCGGATTCGGCGAGCCCGATTTTCTCGCATCAATCCTCGAATTCGCGCCAGCATCCCAGCGGGTGAACGGCATCCGTCATCTCGTGATTTTTCCGATGTATACCCAAAACGGCAGCACCAATCGTTTCGTCGAGGCCGTGCTGGTCGAGGTTCTCTGGCCTGAATTCATCTCGGAGCTCGAGGCCGGTGACTACTCAAACAAGATGCTCGTGCCACTTCGCTTTCTCGACTTCACTGCCGGTTATGACACCAACTCAGCGGTGTTGTTTCCCGAATCAGTCGCGATGAGCTCGGTTCCCTCTTTCACGTGGGGCGCGCTTTTTCAAGATCGCGAAGCTGCTCGATTCCGCAAAGTGACACAGGCGGCCGCCGAGATAACAGGGCTCACCATGCCCGCGGATGCCGAGGAACTCCTCACCGACCAAACCTTGACCGAAGAGGTCTTCATCATGTGGGATCTCATTCACGACCGCACCCACATGAGTGGCGATCTGCCTTTCGATCCCTTCATGATCAAACAACGTATGCCGTTTTTCTTGTACGGGCTCGAGGAATTGCGCTGTGACCTCACCGCTTTTCGCGAGAGCGTAAAGATCGACCGGGACAGCACTGCCAGCCCCGAGATTCGTCGTCGGGCCCGGCTCGTCCAGTACGCCGTCATCTTTGACCGTATCTTCCGTTTCTCGATGACCGGATCGCGCGTGCGCAACTATGACGCCGTTGCCGGACAGTTGCTCTTTGCCTGGATGCACCAGCACAAGGTGCTGCACTGGACCGACAACAAGCTCTCTATCGACTGGGCGGACGTGCCAGATGTCGTGGTGTCTCTCGGGGACGCTATCGATGATCTTTATTGGCGCTCTATCGATCGCCCCAAGATTTCGCACTGGCTCGCCGCCTACGAGCTGGTTGCCACCACCCTCACGCCGCACCCCGCCTCTGTCTGGGCAAAGGGCGCCGACGCACTTCCTGTCACCGGGGCGCCCGGTGAACTGACGGACCAACTACTGGATGATGAATTTCCGCTGTCGATGTTCTTCGAAGCACTTCAACGCAAAATTTCGCCGGTGATTGAGTCGACCGTCGGCATCCGCGCCTAGGGTAAAGGCATGGAAAAACTGCACGACACCGCCTGGCGCGGATTCGCATCCGACAACTATGCCGGGGTACATCCCGAGGTGCTCGATGCGCTTGCCGCAGCCAACGGCGGACACCAAGTTGCTTATGGCGAAGACCAGTACTCCGAGCATCTCGGGGTTGTCATGGCGAAACACTTCGGTGACGGAATCGAAGTTTTCCCGGTGTTCAACGGCACGGGCGCCAACGTCCTTAGTCTGCAGTCGATGATTCCTCGCTGGGGTGGCGTCGTTTGTGCCGCTACCGCTCACGTGAACAACGACGAGTCCACGGCGCCGGAAGCCGTGGGCGGGTTCAAGTTGCTGACCGTCCCGGCATTCCAAGGCAAGCTGACTCCCGCTCTCATTGACGAACAGGCTTTTGGCTTTGGCGACGAGCACCGCGCCCAGGCCCTCGCGGTCACCATCACCCAATCAAGTGAACTGGGCACGATTTACACTCCCGACGAGGTCACGGCCATCGCCAATCACGCCCACTCGCTGGGCATGACCGTGCACCTCGATGGTGCGCGTATCTCGAACGCAGCGGCCGCTCTGGGCGTTCCGTTCAGTGCGTTCACCCGGGATGCCGGCGTCGACATCGTGAGTTTCGGTGGAACCAAGAATGGCTTGATGGGTGCCGAAGCGATTGTGGTCTTGAACCCCGAAGCCGTTCACGGATTGATCTTCCTGCGCAAGATGAACATGCAACTCGCGTCGAAGATGCGTTTCGTTTCTGCGCAACTCATTGCTCTTCTCGAGGGCGACCTGTGGTTGCGCTCGGCGTCACACGCGAATGCAATGGCTACTCGCTTGCGCTCCTCGCTTGAAGGGGTAACGGGCGTCAACTTCACGCAGCCGACCCAGGCAAACGGAGTCTTCACGACGCTGCCGCCGGGCGTCGCCGACGAGCTACGCAAAGAGTTCCGGTTCTACGATTGGAACCCCGCCACAGGCGAAGTTCGCTGGATGTGCGCGTGGGACACCACCGAGGCCGACGTCGATAATTTTGCGGCTGCCGTCCGCCGCCTCGTTCAGGACTGAACGCATGCCGCGTTATGACGTCGACGTTGCGATAATCGGCGGCGGGCACAACGGTCTCGTTGCGGCGGCATATCTAGCCAAAGCTGGAAAATCAGTGGTCGTGCTCGAGCAGCACGACGTGCTCGGAGGGGCTGCCATATCAGCACAGTCATTCGATGGCATCGACGCCAAACTATCGCGTTATTCCTACCTCGTGAGCCTGCTTCCCAGACGCATCGTCGACGAACTTAGTCTCGATGTCACGACAGCTCCTCGACGCTACGGGTCGTTCACCCCCGCCCCGGACGGAAAGGCTGGTTTGCTGATCGACGAATTCGACGCCGAAGCCACTGCGCGGTCGTTCGAATCAATCGGTGCGGCTGGCGACTTCGATGCGTGGAACGCTTTTTACACAAAAACCGAGACCATCGCGCAACGGTTATTCCCCACGGTTCTGGAACCGTTGAAAACCGAATCGGAAGTGCGGCAATTACTCGGCCCCGAATTGTGGAACGAATTCTTTGTAAGGCCCATCGGGGAAACAATCGCCGATTCGTTCGAGTCTGATCTCGTGCAGGGCGCCGTGATGACGGACGCACTCATCGGGACATTCGCCTCTAATCACGATGCGGCGCTTGACGCCAACAAGTGCTTTCTGTACCACGTGATTGGAAACGAAACCGGTGAGTGGAATATCCCCGTTGGCGGGATGGGGGCAGTGACAACTTCGATGGCGGCGCGTGCGCGGGAACTCGGTGCTGAACTGAAGTCAGGTTGCGAGGTGCTGTCCATTGGCAATCTAGAAGGCTACGCCGCAAGCGACAGTCCCGTTCGAACCGTTACCTACCGCCAGGACGGCCAGACCCAATCGGTGTCGGCACGATTCGTGCTGGCCAATGTATCCCGGCCTGTTCTCGAATCACTCCGCGGGCGTTCCTCTACCCACAATATCGAGGGCGCTCAGGTGAAGGTCAACATGATGCTTCAGCGGTTGCCGAAACTGAAAACAGCCACCGATCCTGTCGCAGCATTCGGGGGGACCCTCCACATCAACGAGGGCTTCGATCAATTACAGGTAGCTTTCGAACAGGCTGCGGCGGGCGAGATTCCCAACCCGCTGCCGTGCGAGATTTATTGTCACTCGATTACCGACCCGACCATCCTCGGTGAAACTCTTCGCGAGTCGGGTGCCCAGACTCTGACTGTCTTCGCCCTCCAGACACCTCATTCGCTGTTGAGGGACACCGACAACGCCGTGATGCGTCAGAAACTTGAAGACGCGGTCATCGACTCCATCAATTCAGTGCTGTCAGAGGACATCCGCGATCTGTTGTTGATCGACGCACACGGCAAACCCTGTATCGAAACCAAAACAACACTCGATCTCGAGCACGCTCTTGGATTGCCAGGTGGAAACATCTTCCATGCGCCACTCAGTTGGCCGTTCGTCTCGGACGACTCGCCTCTTTCGACACCGGCCGAACGCTGGGGTGTCGACTCTGGCGAGCCAGGTATCTTCTTCTGCGGATCAACCGCCAGGCGGGGTGGTGCAGTGAGCGGCATCGCTGGCCACAATTCTGCGATGGCTGTTCTTGAATCCGAATCGCGTCACGATTAACTCGACGAGGTCGGCGTGGTTGCCGGTCCGGCACCCAACCGTCTGATGGTTAGCTAGCAACAATCATCTTTCGCGCGTGATTCGACGTGGACCGCTGCGATAAGCCTTTCACCGGTGGGCGTAAGAGAAAAATGTGCCCATTTCCCTTTTTGCGTTCGGCTGAGTAGACCGGCATCGACCAATATCTTCATGTGATGACTCACCGTACTTTGCGCGAGGTTCGTGTCCGGGGTGAGATCGCAGATGCACGCCCCAACAAGACTTTCTTCCCGTGAAATTGTGAGCAAAAGGTTGAGCCGGGTCTCGTCGCCCATCGCTTTCATCGCCAAAGCAAGTTCGGCGACATTGATGTGATTCGCGTTCTTTTCGATGGTAGCCATACGAATAATCATATATTGACATTTATCGATATGAGCATGCTATATTGATTACAAATCGATAAACTTCGATTTGAGAGAAACGGATGTTTGCGGCTGGGAGGTGAACCATGAACAATCTCGACTCGAATCAGAGTAGTGATGGCGGTTGCTGCGGCGGCCGCGGTTGCTGCTAGCAAGTCAACTTTGGGGCCCCATTAGTTCTTTGCCGAACTGATGGGGTCCCATTTCTGTCCCAACAGCCCCAACCGTCTGATTCGTAACTAGATGGTCGGTGTCGAACGGTCCGCGATGAGTTCGCCACCGTTGAACGTGACGCCCAGTTCGCGGTAGTAACCGCCGAGAACCTTCTCGACGGGAAGTATCGACTTCAGTTCATCCCACTGCGAGTCGTGCAATTCGAGTTCGGCGTCACCCATCCACGGGTCACCGAGTTCGGCGTCGACACCGCCCATCGCAATCAGTTGGTCAAGCGAGTTTCCGAGCCCCGGCGTGATCGATGGAACCCAACGGCTGTGCAGCATCTTGTGCCCGTTGACGAAACCGTTCGTTTCGCTCTTTTCACGCAGTGTGACAACAGCGGACGCGAGGCGGTGGTCGTAGGCGGCGACGCTCGCGCCGAGCTTTGCCCCAGCTTCAAGTTTCGGGGTGGCCTTGCCATAGTTGAACACGCGCGTGACCGCGATGTTGCCGAGTTTCTTGGGGTAACCCTGAAACCACCCACGACCGATCGCAAAGTCTTTCGTTACCCAGATAGCAACACAGCGGCTGTACGTGACACCCTCGTATTTGCATCGCACGACGACAAAGGCCTCGAGATATTGCGAACGCACGGGGTCAAGAAGTTCGGCTCCGCCGGTGCTGCACGACTGCCAGTCGGCCCAAATAATCGCTACGGCGCCGGGGTTCTCGTCGGCCAGTTCGAGTTCAGGAGGGAGGATAGCGCGAACGTTTTGGGGGTCCGTAAGGTATTCGACCGTGAGCAGCGTACCCGAGTAAAACCAGGGCATCTCGGGCACAAGCGCGCTCTTCCCCGTCGGAGTCAGCGGGGGCAAGAATCCATTCAAATCAGTCATGAAAGCCACTGTACCGAATCATTCGGAAGCGAACAATCCTTTGACGGGAACGTCGGAAACGACTGACACTTGATTGAACCAAAAAGGTGAGTCCCCCTTGCGGTCTGGACAAAACTTCGGCACAGTAGTTAAAGTCGTTCGTACCAGAACGATTTGTGTGTCACTAACTCAATGAGGAGATTCTGTCATGGCATCAACCAAAGAAGCTGGCGAACTCAGGAAGGGACGTCTCGGTGTAATCGGGATTGTCTTCTTCGTAGTCGCAGCATCCGCCCCTCTCGTCGGTATGACCGGCGCGGTCCCCGTCGCAATGCTCGTCGGAAACGGTTCAGCCGTACCCGGCACGTATCTCGCGGTTGGCCTTACCCTTCTGTTGTTCGCGGTCGGTTATTCCGCCATGAGCAGCCGCGTCACCAACACAGGAGCATTCTTCGCCTACGTTGGTCGCGGTCTCGGCACCAACATGGGTGTGGCGTCGGCGTTCACGTCGATCCTCGCCTACTCCACGATTCAGCTCGCCATTTATGGCTTCTTCGGCGGTCTTGTTCAAGGCACGATGGCCGGCTACGGAATCGACCTTCCCTGGATTGTCTGGTCCGGCATCGCGTGGGTCATCGTCACAGCGCTCTCGCTGATGTCGGTTGACCTCGGTGCAAAGGTTCTCGGTGTGTTCCTCGTTCTCGAGTTGGCTGCACTGCTTATCGTTGCGGGAGCCATTCTCGCCAACGGTGGACCCGACGGTGGCGTCAACCTTGCCGCATCGTTCGACCCGAACGCCATTCTCGCCGGCGGACTTACCGGTGCAGCCGGTATCGCCATCGCGTTTGCCTTCGCCTCGTTCATCGGGTTCGAAGCCACCGCAATCTATGGTGAAGAGTCATCCAACCCCAAGAAGACCGTTCCGACCGCGACCTACTGGGCCATCGGAATCATCACCGGCTTGTTCGCGATTGTCTCTCTCGCGATGGTCACCGGTTACGGAAACGGCATGGTCGATGACGGTGCTGGCGGAGAAATGCCCGCCCTCGTTGCCGCCATCCTCAATGTGACTGCAATCGACGGAGCGCCGTTGGCGAACCCCGCAGGACTGCTGTTCGACCTTGCCAACACCTACGTTGGACCCTGGATTGTTGGCATCATGGAGATCCTCGTCATCTCGAGCCTCTTCGCCGGATTGCTCGCGTTCCAGAACGCAACCTCGCGCTACTTCTTCGCAATGGGTCGCGGTGGCGTCCTGCCGAAGTCGTTCGCGTCAGTCAATGGACGCGGTGCACCCCGCACGGGTGTTTATGCAACGTCGATTCTCGCGATTGCCGTCATGGCAATCTTCTTCATCACCGGTCTCGACCCCGTCCTGAACCTGTTCTTCTGGATGTCGTCGATTACCGCAGTTGCCGTCATGGTCGTCGAGGTGCTGGTCTCGCTCGCGGTCTTCCGCTTCTTCCGCAAGGAAGGCGGAGTGGGCGTGTGGAAGAGCACCATTGCTCCGCTCGCCTCGGCAGCACTTCTCGCCGGTGGCGTGTACCTCGTAATGAGCCGCTTCAACCTGCTCGCAGGAACTGCGGCGGACGGGGTTGACCCGTCGCTCCCGGAAAGCGCGTGGTCGCTCAGCCCCCTCGGCTGGTTCCTCGTGCTCAGCCCCTTCATCGCCGCTGCAATCGGATACATCGCTGCGATTATCAACAAGAAGGAAAACGCCTCGCTGGTCAAGGACATTCTGTCCTAATCACAAGTGGCGCATTCGGACGGGCTCGGTCGAAAGACCGGGCTCGTTCCCTTTATCGCCGTACGATTAGCGCATGCGCATCGAATCAATCTCAGACGCCGCCGGACACCCGGTTGGACTCCCCGTTTCATCTCTCGAGCCCGCCGAGCGGCCGAGTGGCGCGACGCTGGCGGGTTCGCGAGTTCGGCTCGAACGCCTCAGCGCCGAACAGCATGGGGCTGATTTGCATGATGCACTCCAGGCGGACCCTGCCGGAACACTGTGGACATACATGCCTCACGGCCCGTTCGACACCGAGCGGGATTTCATCAAATGGCTGTCGAGCATCGAAAACTCAACCGATCCGCTGTTTTACGCGATCATCGACCTTTCAACGAATCGATCAGTGGGCATTGCGGCCTATTTGCGCATCGATACGCACAACCGCACTGTCGAGGTCGGTTGGCTCACGTTTTCGGAACAACTTCGTCGAAGCACCGCGGCGACAGAGGCGATGTATCTCATGGCGACACACGCGTTCGAGCTCGGGTTCCGTCGATACGAATGGAAGTGCAACGCTCTCAACGCACCGTCCATCGCCGCCGCAGAACGACTCGGCTTCAGTTTCGAGGGGATATTCCGAAACGCTGTCATCGTCAAAGGGCACAATCGGGACACGGCGTGGTTTGGGTTCACTGACGGGGATTGGCCGGCGATCAAACTGGCCCACGAAGCATGGCTTGACCCGTCGAATTTCGATGAATCGGGCAACCAAAAGTCGAGTCTTCGCGATTTGACCGCCCCCTTGCGTCATTCCGCGTGGCCAACGCTAACCGTCGAACGCTAAACCGCCGATCGGTGCGAAGCGCCGGTGCTGGTGCCGACCGCTTTTCCGGATCGGCGTCCTCAGAAGTAACGGGTCAACACATAGGGCAAAGCCATTGCTATCGGCACGGCAGTAACGGGGAGTCCGAAACGGAAGAACTGCCAGAACGAAATGTGTATACCACGGGCTTGTGCGAGCCCGATTGCCACGACATTCGCGCTTGCGCCAATTATCGTGAGGTTTCCACCAAAGTCTGCGCCAAAGGCGAGTGCCCACCACAATCCGTCATTTCCCGATGGTGGCAAAACCTCGACTAGGTGTTGCACCACGGGAATCATGCTCGCGACGTAAGGAATGTTGTCGACAACACCGGATACGAGCGCCGATACGACCACCAACGCGCCCGCCGCCAATCGCGAGTCATCTCCGACGAATTCGGCCAATGACTCAGACAAGGCGTCTAACGCTCCGACGTTGACCAGCGCACCAACCATGATGAACAGCCCCGCGAAAAAAACAAGCGTTCCCCATTCGACGTCCATCGCAAAATCGGCTGGCTTTAATCCGCTGATTAGAACCAAAAGGCCGGCCCCCATCATGGCGATTAATGAAGGTTCAAGATGCACGACTGAGTGCAGGACAAATCCCACGACCACGATGGTCAACACACTCACGCTCTTGACGAGGAGTGTGCGGTCGGTGATGAACTTCGCCGGATTGAGTTTGAGGACTGCGCTACGATCTGAGGCTGTATTGGTCAGTTGTGTGCGGAAAAAGAACAACAACATGGGAATCACAACCACAAGGACCGCGGCCGAAAGAGGTGCCATGTGGACAAGAAATTCGTTGAAGTCGAGTCCAGCTTTCGACGCGATGATGATGTTGGGCGGGTCCCCGATCAGTGTTGCCGCGCCTCCAATATTGCTGACAAAGACCTCTCCAAGAATGAACGGGACAGGATTGACGCGCAATTTGTCCGCGATGAGGAACGTCATCGGCACGGCCAACAGAATCGTGGTGACATTGTCGAGAATCGCACTGGCCGACGCCACCAACACAAGAATGTAAACGAACGTGGTTCTCGGGTTTCCCTTCGCCCAGTGGATCGATTTGACCGCGAGAAATTCAAATAGTCCTGTCTTGTGAATCACGCTGACGATAATCATCATCCCCAGAAGGAGAAAAATGACGTTCCAATCGATTCCCGTCTCGTGGCTGTAGAAAGCACTCGACGAGTCGGTTGCGCCCAGAAGAATCATCGCGGCGGCTCCTGCCGAAACTACGGCGACCCGATTGAACTTTTCTGACGCAATCAGTGCATAAGCGACGATGAAAACTACAGTGGCGGCAATAGTGAGCATAAGAAATCCCTACGGTCGAACGAGCGCTGACCAGTCTTCCCAGCTTTCCTTCCCCAGTATATCGGCCGTTCGCCTTACGCTCGGTGTGGCTGTCAAAGCCCCACAAACAGCTGAGCGGCGAAATGGACGTCAAGGGTGACTGACCCCGCCGGCCCGCCGACCAGATAACTCGAGTCTGAGCGTGTGATTGTCACGACCGCACCGGGCGTGATTCCCGCAGCATAGAAATCAGTCAACAAACCGTCGTCCGCTTGGATTCCTTCCCCCAGCGATCGAACAGTTCCGGATATTGAGGAATCACAATCGGTAGCGGGGACGCCCGGGATGAAACTTACCCCTTTTCGTCCGATGTGCCCCAGGCCCGGTATGGGGTTCCCATAGGGATCGGTGTCTAGGTTCGTGAGGAGCGCTGCGAGTTTTTCTTCGGCCGCATCGCCGAGAACGTGTTCCCATCGACAGGCCTCCTCGTGACAATCCGCCCAATCAAGCCCCAGAACGTCGAAGAGGAACCGCTCGGCGATACGGTGCTTTCGCATTACCGCAACGGCGATGTGCCGGCCCTCGTCGGTGAGTTCCACAATTCGTTCGTCCCCGAGACGCAGCAGCCCATCCCGTTCAAGTCGAGACACCGTTTGTGACACGGATGGCATCGCCTGTTCTAGGCGCTCGGCGAGACGCGCGCGAAGTGCGGGTTGGCGTTGTTCTTCCAGTTCGAAGACGACTTTGAGATACATCTCGGTAGTGTCAATCAATTCGGACATATCCACCCCCCCTGGTCAAAAATACCGCTCGCTGTGGATAATTTACGACACGAGTTCGTGTGGAGTGGTGAGTTATCTCCCATGACACAATCACCCACCCGTCGTTTCCTCAACGCAATCGGCAATATCGTCCTGATCACCGCCACGTCGCTCAGCGCACCGTTCTGGCCAACACAACCCGCGAGCGCAACAATCGCGTCACCAGGCAGCCTCTCGTCTACGAGCGCACCTGCTGGAATCATCATCAACTCTCCGTGGGTGGTCGACGCCTCGGGAACAGAATGGGCCTACGGCACAACGAGTGCATCCATGGGAACACTGATCTCGAGAAATCCAGTGACCGGCGGGTTCACGTCGCGGGCTATTGCCGCTGGAAACGAAGGTTCAGTATCCGGACTCTACTCACCACTAACGAACATGGCGATTTTTAGTACCCGCCGCACGGGATTGGGAAACCAAATCACCACCTTCGACCTAACAACAGGGACTCGAATCGCCACCCGATCATTGGCGACCAACGAAAACCTCATCCGCGCGTTAGCGTTCAACTCCGACGCAGACTCCTACATCATTGGCACCAACCAAAGTCCGGCAAAGGTCATGAAGTTCGGAACCAGCACCGGGAACCTGGAATACAGTTCCACGCTGGCAACCGGGCTCAACGAGATCACTGCGTTTATTCCCAACGGCACCGAGTTGCTCGCGGCGGTCAACACAAATCCAATCAAATTGGTTCCGTTCACGCGGAACCGACTGGTCGTTGGAGCGGCAATTTCACTTCCCGCGGGGACACCAACCCTGCTCGACCCGATTGTGGTAGGAACCACCGCCTACATGGGCACCGACGCAACGCCTGGTCGAATCACAGCAATAGATATCGCGACCAAAACAGTGATTGGATCGACGACCTTGAACGCAGGAGAAGTTGGGGCGCGCAATCTTGTGGTTGACGGCTCAACCGGAACCTTGTACGCGACGACCAATAGCGCGGAGGGTCCGCGGATTGCATCGTTTCGACTGACTGATTTAGCTCGACTAGGAACTGCGCAACTCAGAGCGGGATTTTCGGCCACGTCACTGTGGTTGTCGCAAGGGACGCTCACCACCGGCTTCGAGGAAACCCGAGGTGTCGAGACCTTCACCGTCGCACCCGAACCGAACGCGCCTGTCATCAGGGAAGTTCAGGAATCGGACTCATCACTGATTGTCTCTTGGAATTCCGGTGGGTCGGTCGAACCAATTCTCGAATACACGGCAACCGCTGTCGCCGGGTCCTCCTCGAGCTCGTGTTCATCGAACGGGACTGCATGCACAATTCAGGGCTTGAACAACGGAACCACCTACTCGGTCTCGGTCGTGGCACGTTCCGCCGCCGGAATCAGTCAGGCAACACTGGCCTCTGGTATGCCGCGCACCGTTCCGGACGCACCCACGACACCTCTCGTGACTCGGGGAAACACCAACGTAACCGTAACCTGGACACCTCGAGGCGACGGTGGTGTGCCGATCACGGGTTACCGAGCAACGGCGTCACCCAGTGGCCAAATGTGCGAGTCCATCACCCAAACCTGCACCATTTCCGGATTACCGAATGGGGTCGCGCAAACAATTCACGTTGTCGCGCACAATTCAGTAGGAACATCACTGCCTTCAGCACCGAGCGCTTCCGTGACCCCCGCAACAGTCCCTGATTCACCGTCATCGCTGAGCGCCACCGCGAGCGCCGACAGGGCAGAGCTCGAATGGTCTGCGTCGCCAGACGACGGCGGAGACCCGATTACCGGATATCGCGTTCGCATCTGGATGGAGACTCTCGTCGTTGCCGAGTTTGATACGTCCGTGACGAAGGCTTCCGTGCCTGGACTGACCAACGGGGTGGACTATCGCGTTACCGTCACAGCGGTCAACACCATCGGTGAAAGCGTTGCGCGGGAATCCGCATTTGTGATTCCAATTTCACCTCCCGTCGTCGACCCACCGATCGTCGACCCACCGATCGTCGACCCGCCGATTGTTGACCCGCCAATTGTGGATCCTCCCGTCGTAGACCCTCCACCTGGTTTCCTTACCCCTAGCGCGCCAACCGACATCGCCGTAGTCAGCACAGCGCGAAAATTCGTGACGGTGGGATGGCGAATTGAGAATTCCGTTCGAGCACCCGTCATCGATTTCATTGTTCACCTGAGTCGACACAAAAACCGAGGGTTCACCGTGTGGCCTGACGCCCTATCGGCTAACCCGAGGGTCGAGTTGCAAAAACCCCGTCGTGGCGCACTGTATGTCCGTGTGATCGCAGTCACTAGTTCGGGTGAATCCGTCCCGTCAGAAGTGAAACGGGTCACCCGCTGACCGACTCAGCGAATGCCGAGGATTGCGGCCGTGCGCTTGAGTGACGCGCGTGCGGCAGCTGAATCGGTTGCCAGCGCTGTTCCATACGACGGAACGAGATTTGCGATTTTTGCGCCCCACACCGACTCTTTCGAGGGGAAACAGGTTGCGAGGACGTCAAGCATCGCAGCCACCGCCGTGGACGCTCCGGGGGAAGCGCCCAGCAGGCCGGCGATTGATCCGTCAGCGTGAGAAATCACTTCAGTGCCGAACTTGAGGACACCGCCCTTCTTGGCGTCCTTGGCGATCACTTGCACGCGCTGCCCCGCGGAATATCCATACCAGTCAGCGGCGTTAGCCTCGGGAAAATACTCGCGTAGCGCCGCCATGCGCTTAGCACGTCCTGCAAAAACCTCAGTCGCGAGGTACTTGATGAGTCCCAGATTGGTGACCGCGACCGCAAGCATCGGGATGATGTTCCCGAAACGAATTGATCGGGGAAGGTCCCACCACGATCCGTCTTTGAGGAACTTGGGCGTGAAACCCGCATACGGGCCAAAGAGCAGGCTGGACTTGCCGTTGACGACACGAGTGTCGAGGTGTGGAACCGACATTGGCGGGGCCCCAACAGCCGCCTTTCCGTAAACCTTCGCGTTGTGACGGGCGACGACGTCGGGATTGTCGCATCGATAAAACTGTCCTGAAACCGGGAATCCGGCGTAACCGCTGACTTCAGGGATACCCGCGCGTTGCAACAGGTTGAGGGCATGGCCACCCGCACCGACGAAGACAAACTTTGCGACCACAGTTGACGGAGTGCGGCCGATTTCGTTGCGCACCACGACGTTCCACAGACCGTCCTTGCGACGTCGAATTGATCGAACCGAATGATTGATATGAACCTCAGTCTTGGGCCCCACAATCGAGTTGACCAGTATTTTAGTCAGCGCGCCAAAGTCAATGTCGGTGCCGTTCTGAAAACGGGTCGCCGCCACCGGCTCGGACTTCGGTCGACCGGGCATGACGAGCGGTGCCCACTGGTGAATGACCTTTGGGTCATCCGTGAATTCTGCGCCGGGGAAAAGAGGATGTTTCTTCAATGCCTCGTAACGATTCTTGAGATACGCAACATTGTCAGCGCCCCACACAAACGACATGTGTGGAACGGGGACGAGAAACGATGACGGGTCGGGGATGGTTCCGTCGTTAACCAAGGCGGACCAATATTCTCGAGACAGTTGGAATTCTTCGTTCACCTTGATTGCGCTGGCGGTCGAGACACTGCCGTCTGGCTGTTCGGGGGTGTAATTCAATTCGCACAAGGCCGAATGTCCTGTACCAGCGTTGTTCCAGGGGTTCGTCGATTCAGGAGCGAGTCCAGGCCCGCGCTCGAACAATGAAATCGTCCAGTTGGGCTCGAGTCTCCGAAGAAGTGAACCGAGAGTGGCGCTCATGATGCCCCCACCCACGAGGACGACGTCAACAATCTTGGTCACCCAACCATTCTATCCGCGCCATTAGGCTGAATTTGTGCCCACTGAAACCACCGCGCCCCGAGCGTTGACATATACGGGAATTGGGCTGCTTGCCGGACTTTTAGCGGGATTCTTTGGTGTTGGCGGCGGCATCGTCGTCATCCCCCTGCTGATTCTGTTCGTTCACTTCGATCAGCGGCAGGCCTCGGTCACGTCTTTAGTCGCGATTATTCCCACCTCGCTTGTCGCAGCATCGGCTTTTTTAGCGTCTGGAACCGTGCCTTGGGATCAAACGGTCTTCGGTCTCATCATCGCAATCGGATCAACCATCACCGCACCTCTGGGGGCATGGGCCCTTCGAACCTGGAAGACAACAACTGTTCGCTGGATTTTCATTGCTGTCTTGCTTTTCTCCGCTATTCAAGTCGCATATCAGCTGCCAAATCGCGATAACCACCTGGAATGGTCGGCGGGCGTTGTCATTGGCTTGATCGCATCCGGTGCGGTGATGGGATTTGTCGCCGGGCTCTTGGGCGTCGGAGGAGGCTTGTTGCTGCTGCCGTTACTTGTGCTTGGGTTCGGCGTCAGCGACCTCACGGCAAAAGTGCTTTCGCTTATCGCGATGTTCCCCGCAGCAATCTCGGGCACAATCGGGTCAGCACGCGCAGGAACCGTGAATTGGAAAGCAGGCGTTTCGCTCGGAGTTCCGATGGCTCTCGCGTCTATTGCGGGCGTATGGCTAGCCACAACAACACCTGTCGAATGGGCAAACCCCTTACTTGCAGCGTTACTGATTTACGCGGTCGTCCAGCTCACCATCCGCACGATTAACTCGATGCGAAGAGGTTAGCGAAGCCCTTTACGGTCGGCAACCAACTCGGCGATCTGAACGGCGTTGAGCGCCGCGCCTTTCCGAAGGTTGTCGTTAGACACGAAGAAGACCAGTCCTTTTCCATCATCGAACGACTGATCCTGACGGATTCGACCGACAAGACTGGGGTCGACGCCCGCAGCATCGAGTGGTGTCGGGACATCCATCAAGGTCACACCGGGAGCGGTGGAGAGAATCTCGCGCGCACGTTCGGCTGTGATGGGGCGATCGAACTGAGCGTGGATTGACAGGGAATGCCCCGTGAACACGGGAACGCGAACGCAGGTTCCCGAAACAAGCAAGTTCGGAAGTTCGAGAATCTTGCGGGTTTCGTTGCGAAGTTTCTTTTCCTCATCCGTTTCGCCCCATCCGTCATCAACGAAGTTTCCCGCTTGCGGAATCACATTGAACGCGATGGTGCGAGGGAATTTCACGGGTTTCGGGAATTCAATCGCACGACCGCTGTGAATGAGCCCCATCAGGTCTTGCCCAGTGGTCGCGGCGACCTGATCGAACAGTTCTGCGCCTCCTGAGAGCCCCGCACCAGAAGTCGCCTGGTATGTCGACACTTGAAGGCGAGCAAGCCCCGCTTCGAGGTCGAGGGGTTTCAGCGCCGGCATCGCCGCCATGGTCGTGCAGTTCGGGTTTGCGATGATGCCCTTGACCGCGTCAGCAATCGCGTGGGGGTTTACCTCAGAGACGACGAGTGGGACCTCTGGGTCCATTCGCCACCCGCTGGAGTTGTCAATGACCGTGACGCCCGCAGCGGCGAACCGAGGGGCTTGCGCTTTCGACAGGGTCGCCCCCGCTGAGAATATGGCGATGTCGAGTCCTGTCGGATCCGCCGTTTCCGTGTCTTCGACGACGATGTCTTTACCGTCAAACGAAAGCACACTGCCAGCGCTCCGAGAGGACGCAAAAAACCGGATTTCATCGATGGGGAACTCGCGATCCACCAAAAGCTGCCGAACGACGGTTCCGACCTGACCGGTCGCTCCGACAACGCCGATACGAGCCCCCATTATCGACCCGTTCCGGCGTAAACCACTGCGTCGACCTCACCGTCGAGCCCAAACGCGGAGTGCACGACCTGCATCGCCCGCGTGAGGTCCTCGCCGCGTGTGATGACGGAAATGCGAATCTCTGAGGTTGAGATCATTTCCATATTGATGCCAGCCTCGAACAACGCGGTGAAAAGTTGTGCCGATACTCCGGCATTGGTGCGCATCCCTCCACCGACGACAGAGAGCTTTCCGATGTTGTCGTCAAATGCAACGTCGCTAAAGCCGACTCTTTCTTGGGCGGCGCGAAGCGCCTGAAGAGTCTTTTCACCATCGGTTTTCGGAAGCGTGAATGAAATATCGGTCAGAGCAGTGGCTTGTGCAGACACGTTTTGGACAATCATGTCGATATTCGCGCCGGTGCCCGCAACGATGGTGAAGATCTCGGCGGCTTTTCCCGGAATGTCGGGGACACCAATGACGGTGATTTTAGCCTCGGACAGGTCGCCAGCGACACCGGTGATGATCGGTTCTTCCATGTTTTCTCCCCTATCTGCAATGACAAACGTTCCTTCTGTGTCCACGAAACTCGAACGGACGTGTATGGTCACACCGCGACGACGCGCATACTCGACGGCGCGAATGTGCAAGACTTTGGCGCCCGCAGCGGCGAGTTCCAACATTTCTTCAAAGGTGACGCGGTCAACTTTGTGCGCTTTCGGCACAATTCGCGGATCAGCGGTGAACACGCCATCTACGTCCGTGTAGATTTCACACACTTCAGCGTCAAGCGCCGCCGCGAGCGCGACCGCTGTAGTGTCGCTTCCCCCTCGACCAAGAGTTGTGATGTCTTTAGAGTCACGATTGAACCCCTGGAAACCCGCAACGATGGCGATTGCGCCGTCGGCAAGCGCTTCACGGATTCGATCGGGAGACACATCAACGATTCGGGCGGCTCCGTGCTGCGCCGTCGTCATCATTCCAGCTTGACTTCCGGTGTACGAGCGGGCTTCGTGTCCAAGGCTTTTGATTGCCATCGCCAATAGCGCCATCGAGATCCGCTCACCTGTGGTGAGAAGCATGTCAAGTTCGCGCGGGTCGGGCGAATCGGTGATCTGATGGGCGAGGTCGACGAGCTCGTCGGTGGTGTCCCCCATCGCGGATACCGCTACCACGACGTCATGTCCTGACTCACGTGTTGCAACGATTCGACGGGCCACGCGCATAATGCTCTTCGCATCAGCGACCGAAGAGCCACCAAACTTTTGCACAATGAGTGACACGGGTTTTCTCTCGTTCGTGGTTCAGGCGAAGGCGGTCGCGTCGTTGCCCACCTAATTGGGGAGATTCTATCGAAATTTAGGGCTGCGTGATTCGAGTGCGGCCCTCGAAGGCACGACCTAGCGTAATCTCATCGGCGTACTCAAGGTCGCCGCCGACAGGCAATCCGCTCGCAAGTCGCGACACGATCATTCCCAGTGGTCCGATAAGTCGTGACAGATATGTCGCGGTCGCTTCGCCTTCGACGTTCGGGTCGGTTGCGAGGATGATTTCGGTGATAGAGGTGTCGCGGAGCCGTTCCAACAGCGGTGCGATACGCAATTGGTCTGGGCCAATTCCGTCAATGGGGCTGATTGCTCCGCCCAGCACATGGTAAACACCCGTGAATTCGCGGGTCCGCTCGATCGCAACGACGTCCTTGGCTTCTTCAACAACACAAATCTGGTCACGACGGCGGCGCGGGTCACGGCAAATCGCGCATTCGGCATCTTGAGATACGTTCCCGCAGGTCACACAGAATTTAACGCTAGCCCTCACGGTTCGAAGTAGTTCCGCAAGACGGGCCGGATCAAACGATTCCGTTTGGATGATGTGGAACGCAATGCGTTGTGCCGATTTCGGCCCGATACCGGGAAGGCGACCAAATTCGTCAATCAGTTCTTGAAGTATGCCCTCGTACATCTTTAGTTGTTACCCTCACGCGGTGTCGGGTCGATGTCAAATATCGCGGGGGTGTCATCGGCCGGTACGGAGCGTGCGTTCGGTGTTCCCGCATCATCAATGTTGGCAATCAGCGTGGCTCCGAGCATCTCGCGAATCACGGATTCGCCCCGGCGTTCTGCCGATTCGGGTGCATCCGATTCGACGGCGACATGCTCGGTTTCGCTGGGCGCGGACGCCGCGAGTTTGGGCGATTCGACGGGCTCCATCTTGGTCGTCGGCGCGTCATCGTCTGGGGCTTCAGCATCAGTGGCCGGCGTGTCAACCATTACGGGTGTGACAGTTTTTGCCGGCGCTGTCGAACTCAAACCGACTGTGATTCCGAGACGCGGCACGAATCGGAGGCGCACTCCGAGCGCACCCTGAATCGCCTCGCGAAGATCTTCAAAGACGGCATTACCGCTCGTCGGGTTCTCTTTGAAACGATCAACCCACATCTGTTCCGAGAATTCGAGGGTGAGTACATCCCCCTCGAGAAGCGCGGCGCGGGCCGAGTTCACGACAACCCACGAGCCCTTCGACGACTCGAGTTCTTCAAGAATCGCCGGCCACACGTCGAGGAGTTCCGCGAGCGTCCCGGGCTCGACGGTTGAAGCTACTGGCGCTGTGACGTTAACGGGGGTGGAAACTGATGCAACCGGCTTTAAAACATCGGGTTCGGCAACAATTGCTGCAGGAACAGCAGGAGTCACGGGAGCCGCGTCGGTCACAGGTGCTGATTGAGAGTTGTTTTGGTCGGGAAGTTCGGTTAATAGTCGGGCGACCATCAGCTCAAGATGAATTCTGGGAGGGGTCGTTCCTGTCATTCCCGACAACGCTGCGTTGACGATGTCGGCAGCACGTGACAGTGCAGCAGAGCCATACAGCGCGGCGAGCCCGTTCATGCGAGTGATTTCATCCGCCGGGATTCCTCGCAGGACCGCCGCGGCCCCGTCGCCTGTTGCGTTGATGATGATCAGGTCGCGCAGGCGTTCAAGTACATCCTCGACAAAGCGCCTCGGATCGTTCCCCGTCTGCACAACACGGTCGATTGCCCCAAAGGCGTGAGCCGCTTCGCCACGCCCAATCGCTTCAATGCTCTCGTCGAGAAGTTCGCTCGGCGTGTAACCGAGCAAGTTGTTCGTGCGTACACGGTTGACGGTGTTGTCGTCCGAACCCGCGATGATCTGGTCGAGTAAAGACAAGGTGTCGCGGACCGAGCCACCGCCCGCACGAATGACCAACGGCAGAACGCCGTCTTCGATCGTGACCTTTTCCTGGACGCAGAGTTCCGTCACGTAATCGAGCATGACCGCGGGAGGGACGAGGCGGAAGGGGTAATGATGGGTTCTCGACCGAATTGTTCCGATGACCTTCTCGGGCTCTGTCGTCGCAAAGATGAACTTGACGTGCTCGGGCGGCTCTTCGACGATTTTGAGGAGAGCGTTGAATCCTTGTTGGGTCACCATGTGTGCTTCGTCGAGGATGAAAATTTTGTATCGGTCTCGGGCCGGTGCAAAGCCTGCGCGTTCTCGCAGTTCTCGCGCATCATCGACGCCGTTGTGGCTCGCCGCATCAATCTCGACAACGTCGAGCGAACCAGATCCGTCACGGGACAATTCGACGCAACTGTCACACTTTCCGCAGGGCGTATCGGTCGGGCCTTCAGCGCAATTGAGGCACCGGGCAAGAATTCGGGCGGACGTGGTCTTGCCACAACCGCGCGGACCAGAGAACAAGTAAGCGTGATTGACACGGTTTTGACGAAGAGCGGCGCGCAGCGGATCGGTCACCTGAGATTGCCCGATGAGTTCATCGAATGATTCGGGTCGGTACCGACGATAAAGAGCGACTGCCACTCTATGAGATTACCCGCACCCTTCGACTTTCACGGGGCGGCGCGAACGCTGGGCTGTTAGGAAACGATATGAAAAGACCCCTCACGCACCCGCCAGAGCCGGGTTACCCTTGCTTCGTTTCCGACCTGGGGGAGTTGGCCTGGGTGGCGCCACGCGAGGGGCTGGC
Organism: Gulosibacter massiliensis; assembly: GCA_945949175.1. Lineage (GTDB taxonomy): Bacteria > Actinomycetota > Actinomycetes > Actinomycetales > Microbacteriaceae > MWH-TA3. The sequence goes on from CAMFDU010000012.1 coordinate 27,868, forward strand.
ATCATTCTATGCCCCGAGGGCAATACTGGAACAGTGATAATCGAACCCCGGCTCGTCAAATTGACGACAAGAACCGAGGTGGACGTCCGACGGACAATCCCTCACGCGAAACTTCGGCGCATCGGTGCGTGGGTGTTCGTGGACCACTTCGGGCCGACAGAACAGGTCGACGGGATGACGGTCGCCGCCCATCCGCACACGGGACTCCAAACGGTGACGTGGTTGTTGGATGGACTCATTGATCACCGCGACAGTCTTGGGACAGCCCAGAACGTCACGCCCGGCTCTCTCAATCTCATGACTGCTGGCTCAGGTGTTTCGCACAGCGAACGGAGCTTGCCAGGACCGGCCGCACTCCACGCTGTTCAACTGTGGATCGCGCTACCCGAAGCGGTGCGTTCAATGCGACCCACTTTCGAACACATCGAAGCAGTCCCCACCGCAGCATTCGGCGACCATGTCGCCCAGGTGTTTATTGGTCAATGGGGTACGGTCGCTTCGCCGGCAACTGTTTATAGTCCACTCGTTGGGGCCGAGGTGTCGGTTGGAACCAGTGGATCGATTCCGCTCAACCCCGCTTGGGAGTATGGGGTACTGAACATTAATGGTTCGATGTCGGCGAACGGTGACGACGTTCCACCCAGTGCACTGTGGTTTTCACCGGTGGGCGCGACCGAGCTCGATCTCACCGGATCTGGGGTCGCAATTGTCATCGGCGGCGAACCGTTCCTCGAACAAATCGTGATGTGGTGGAACTTCATCGCCCGCAGTCACGAGGAAATCGAAGAAATGCGGATGGATTGGAACCTGCACACCTACCCGTCGATCGCAGACAGAGTGGGCGGATGGATACCAGCGCCCGAAATGCCAAAGGTGACGCTGACAGCGCGTTAGCGCATTGTCATTAGGAGAAGAGTTTTCGAAGTGACGCCATCACTTCGGCCAATGCCTCACTAATGTCGCCATCGGGTCCAGCGGCTTTGAGGTACTTCGTGATTTCGGTCCAAACCTGGGCCGCAAGCGCGCCGACAAAGCCTGCGAGTGCCGCACCACCCGGTTGCCCCTCGAGCCGTCGTGCCACCACCTGTTCCATTTCGCGAGCCCAATGGTCGCGGGAATACCGAACCGCACCGTCGGCCAATCGCGCCGCGTGAACCGTGGGTCCTGGATTGAATCGGTCTTCAAGTTCAATCTGCTTGTCATGACTGTGGTGCAGACAGTATTCCAGCGACTGGAACAGAGGCTCGTCCCCCGGGCGATCCATCAGCAATGCACCGAAATGTTCCATGTATTCATCCACGGCGGGATACAACAAAGCTTCCTTGGTTGGAAAGTAATTGAACAGCGTCCGACGCGAAATTCCGACAGCGAACGCCACATCCGCCATGGTCGTCGAGTCAAATCCGTTTCGTTCGAAGATCGACCAAGCGACAAGGATTATCTCGTCTGGCGTTGATTTTGGCTTGCGCCCCAGCACATGGCTGGCGCTAGTTCCTAACGCAGTCTCGACGCTCATGGAAAGAGTCTAGCCCGATTTGACAGATTTCTGCACTAGTGCAATAATTTATTCACTAGTGCAATAAATCGAAAAAGGTTTCCCGTGTCTCAATTTCTATACCGCCTCGGACAATTCTCTGCGCGCCGAGCGTGGTTCGTCATCGCCGGGTGGGTCGCCATCATCGGAATACTGGGCGGAATCGCAGCAACGGCCGGAGGCACGTTCTCAACCGCCATGACAATCAATGGCACCGACGCACAAACGACCATTGAAACCCTCGAATCAAAGTTCAGCGACGCAAGTCGCGGTATTGGTCAAGTGGTGTTCCACAAGACCGATGGACTGCCATTCACCGACGAAGAAAAAGAGAACATCACCGCCGCGTTAGAGTCGGTTCACGATCTTCCCGCCGTCGACGACACCGTAGACCCATTCGATGTCCAAGCGACTCTCGATGAAAACGCGCGCGATGTCGCGGACGCCCCCGAAAAATTCGCCGACGGACAGAAAAAGATTGATCGCGGCCAGGCAAAAATCGACAAGGGATTGAAGGACCTCGCTGCGGCTCGGGTTGACCTCGCCAATGGACGGGTCGAGCTAGTGGCAAACCAGAAAAAGCTGGACAAGGGTCTTGCAAAGATTCAGGAGGCCGAGCCTGCTTTACGCGCCACCAAAGCCGAAGTCACCGCCGCAATCGCCTATTACACAAGCCTGGGTGGTCACGAAGCAGAACTCGATGAACTGAACGAGAGCCTCGCTCTCATTAACGCCGGCCTCGCGACGATAGTCGCGAGCAAAGAAAGTATTCGCGACGGGCAGGCCAAGATTGACGCAGCCTGGGCCGATATTTACGACGGTGAACGACAGGCAAATGATGGCGACAAGGACCTCGCCCGAGCGCAACGGAAGCTCGACCGCGGTCAGGTAAAGCTGGACGAAGCGCGCGATGAATTTGCCTTTGCGCGAATCATCATGGAGGGAACCACCAAATTCCGCGTTGTGTCAACCGACAATCAAACTGCAACGGGCAGCGTCATGTTCACCTCGCCCATCTCGGACGTGGAAACGTCCGATAAAGAAGCCGTCGTTGCAGCGTTATCCGACACTGCAACCGAAAACATTCAAGTTGAGTTTTCGCAAGATCTCACACGTTCGCTCGGTGGGCTGCTCGGACCCGGTGAAATCGTCGGGCTTCTCGTTGCCGCCATTGTTCTGTTTGTCATGCTCGGGACGCTCGTCGCCGCCGGCCTTCCTGTCTTGTCCGCAATCGTGGGCGTCGCAATTTCGGGCGCATCGAGTGTCGCTCTCGCAGCCGTAGTCGAATCGACCACAACGACGCCGATTCTCGGAGTGATGCTGGGACTTGCCGTCGGAATCGACTATTCGCTCTTTATCTTGAATCGTCACCGCCGTCAGCTGAAGGCGGGTATGCCGGTTGCGGAATCTATTGCCCTCGCTAATGGAACGTCCGGTAACTCTGTAACTTTCGCTGGTCTCACCGTAATCATCGCCCTGGCTGCGCTGAACCTCACGGGCATCGATTTCCTCGGTCTCATGGGGTCTGTGGGTGCCGCAGCGATTGCCATCGCCGTCGCCGTTGCCGTCACGTTCAACCCAGCGGTCATCTCGTTGATTGGGATTCGTGTGCTCAGTGCAAAAGAACGTCGAGCACTCGCCGATCGGGATACACGCGACCGCAAGCCAAATACGACGACGGCGAGCGTGTTCGCGACTCGGCACCCCCTTGTTTCGCTGTTCGCGACCCTTGCCGTCCTCGGAATCGCCGCAATTCCTTTGCTCGATATGCGTCTCGGCCTGCCTGATGGCTCGTCCGAGCCCACCGATTCGACCGGCTATAAGTCCTACCAGTTGACGCAAGACGCATTCGGTGAAGGTGTCAATGCAACCTTGCTCGTCGTTGCATCCTCGCCAAATCCCATTCCCGAAGACGACGAACTCGCCTTCCAGGCGGGCGCAACCAAACTCATCATGGATATCGACAACGTCGAGTCAACCGTGCCGGGAGGGTTCTCGGACGACCGCACCATCGCCATTTTCCGCGTGGTTCCAGCGGGGGGTCCGAATGACGAGTCAACCCAAGATGTCGTTCACGACATCCGAGCACTGGATGCAGAATTCAGCGCAACACTCGACTCGTCGGTCAACGTGACAGGGATGGCTCCAATCAATATCGATGTCTCCGAAAAACTCAGTCAGGCTTTACCGATTTACCTCGGTACCGTGATTGGGCTCTCGCTTCTCATCATGATGCTTGTGTTCCGTTCCATTTGGCTACCACTCATCGCTAGCGCAGGCTTCCTGTTCACCGTTTTCGCAACTCTTGGCGCAGTGACCGCTGTTTTCCAATGGGGATGGCTCGGTTGGCTTTTTGATATTCACGACCCAGCGCCAATTCTCAGCTTCCTCCCGACGATGCTTATCGGAATCCTGTTCGGGCTCGCAATGGACTACCAATTGTTCCTCGCCTCTGGAATGCGCGAGGCTTTCATCCACGGTAAGTCCGCGACGGACTCTATCAACTACGGATTGCGCCTCAGTCGCAGTGTCGTGACGGCTGCCGCCATCATCATGGTCTCGGTGTTCGGCGGATTCGTCTTCAGCCACACAACCATGATTCGACCGGTCGGTTTTGGGCTTGCTGTCGGCGTGCTCATTGACGCATTTCTCGTGAGGCTCGTGCTCGTACCCGCTGCGCTCAAGTTGCTCGGCCCTGCCGCGTGGTGGCTGCCCAAATGGCTCGAGCGCATCCTGCCGGATGTCGATGTCGAAGGTGCAAAGCTCGAACGATCTATCGCTCACCACTAATCGGCGAGAGGCGACGCCTCTTTACTTTTTCCTGGTGAACAACCGCAGAATAATGAGCAACGCTCCGACGCCGATCAACCAAGGAATGGCCCCGACCGCACTGTAGGCGATCCCGATTGGCGCTAACGGCGACATCGACCAGACAATAAAACCGACGAGCCCAACTACAGCGAGGACAGCGACCCCGCAACCCACGCCTTTGGCAGCAGCGTTCTTGACAATGGGGTGATTCTCTTCGATTTTCGACTTTTCGGCGTCAGCGGGATTGTTCACTGTCGTCGACTCAAGCCCGATTAATCGCGCGAAGGACCAATTCAGACACCTGTTTCTCGATATCAGCTGTCCAGCTGATTACGGCAAACGACGTCGGCCACATGGCGCCGTCATCTAGCTGAGCGGCTTCTTGAAAACCCAGGGTCGAATAGCGAGACTTGTACTTTCCTGCGTCCTGGAAAAACAACACCACTTTTCCGGCCACAAAATATGCCTGCATTCCGTACCAGGTTTTGACTTCCATTTCCGGCGCGATTGTGGTCACGAGTCGGTGGATTTTCTCGGCGATTTTCCGATCCTCCGGCGCCATCGCCGAAATCTTCTCTTTAACAGCGGTGAGCCCGTCAACTTTCTTGCCCTTCACCTCGGCGGCACGGTCTTTCATCGCTGCGCGTTCCTCCGCTGACCATTTATCGGCCATTTGTAACCCCTTTCTCGATCAGCAATTCGAATAGGGCGTCGGTGCGCAATGATCGCCCTGCTGAATTGTAGTGTCCCCCCGTAGTGCACAGAAGTGACGGGTCGTCATAGTTAGTCTCGAGAACAATTGAAACCTGGATTCCCGCTGATTCAGGATGCGCGCCAATCCAGGAATCAATCCTGGACTGCAAACGCTCTAGGTAATCCCTGCTGGCGGCAGGGTCCACTCGGTCGACCGTGTATCGCGAAGGGATTGTAATCACCATTGCTGCGTTAGGGAATCTCGAATGGATCAGGGGCAACCACGATTCCAGCAGCGAGTCGATCTCGCCATCGGTCGCCCATTCGGTTTTCACCGCGCGCAGATTCGGCTGGCACAAATCCGTCGCGTCGTGCATTAAATCCCCTTGACGGGAAATAATGGTCGGAAAAATTTTGGCTGGCGGCCCGCTAATTAAGTCCCATAAGGATTGAGAAGGAAGCCAAAAAGGTGACGTTTTTATGCCATCAAAGCCCAGCTCTGGCGCCGATTCTCTGATGCGGTCGCGCTTTCCAAGATGCCAGTGTCGCGCACTCGAAATCACTACCGTCGAAACTTTGTCCGCTTCTACCAAATTGACGAACTCGTCCACAAAAGCCGTCATGTTTTCCTGGGTGAACCCTTCCCGGGGTAGCGCCGCGTTAAACCAGGTTTCGCCCGAAATCTCGGACAACCGTTCAGCGGAAAGGCTGTACACCGCGTTGGAGCCGCCTACAATCAGGTTCTCGACCGCACCAATATCCTGCATACGAGTAGCTTTTTGGTCGTGTATCGACCCCGAGAACATCGTCGCGGACGCGAGAAATCCGCTCGTGGCAACCCACGCGATGTAACCCGCCACAAATAAGGCGACGAGCCAGACGTATTTATCTTTGACCATACGCAGCAATGACGTCTCCAATTCGGCCAGAGGCGAACATGATTATTGCCGCCATGAGGAAGACCTGGGTTACGCGCACACGAAGGAACTTGTAGTTGCGTCCGAGTAGGAGCCGAGTCTTGCGAAATGCGAATTCAACGAAAACGAGAGCAACCGACAACACAAGTGCAATGAGCGTCCCGGTCGGCCATTCGATCACGGTTTGAGTCGCGATCGTCGCTTCCGCAAGGGTCGGAACGTGATTCATGATTGTGACCAAGCTGTCAAAACTTGGAGTTCCAAAGATCATGCGCGCAACGACCACCGTCGGCGGGAAGATGACGAACGCCCAGAAGGCGTGCTTGCGCTTGAGAAGAGCTATCGACCCGACAAAAATCGCGCCGTGAAGGAATCCCCAAATCGCGAAGTTGACCGTCATTCCGTGCCACGACGCTGATGCGAGGTAGGTCACCATGACCGCGGCGAAGGTTCCCCACCGTGCGCGGACTGGTTTGTAAAACAATTCTTTCAACAGAGCGCTCAGTGAAAGGTGCCATCCCTTCCAGAAGTCGAGAATGTTCGCCGCTGAAAAAGGTTGTTTGAAGTTGAGAGGAACCCGCATTCCAATAATTCCCGCTACCGCATAAACAATGAGTGAAAGCCCGGCAAAGTTGACATAAATGAAAAGCTCAAAGACGATACCGAAGAGAAGACCGGAAACAAGGTTTAACTGTTCATTGATGGCCAGAGCCGGGGCCAGCCCAAGTCCGAGAACGATGAAGAAGAACACGCCGATGATGAGGAACGGGAAAAAGTAATTGAGCCGACCGCGAAGCGACCAGTGCCTCATCGACGCGACCGAGATTGCCAGTGGTCCTGTGGCCAACATCAGCGGGTTCGCGATGTCGAAGGTTCGAATGAACGACGCCGAACGACCTTCCATGAGTACCAGATATGCAAGGGACGCCGAATAAAACGAATATCCATAGAGGAACGGGTTAGGAGACGACACCGCAAGGCCGTTCATGACGCTCATGAAGCCAGTTGCCGTCAGCGCAGCGACGGAAAAGAAAATCAGATAAGCGAAGGTGCGTATTGCGAGCTGTGGCAAGACCCCGGATCGAACCAGCCCGATGACCAGAACGCTCGCAAGCGCCGGCATCGCAACGTGAACAACGTCTATCCACAGTGCCGATGTGCTCCGATTCGATAACGCCGACAAGGTTGCCAGCGCTAATCCGGCGAATACAACCAGAGCGAACTGGCTCGCAAAACCGAAACGCGGGACGCCGCGAATCACGGGCGATTTATCCACGCGCATCAATCTCAGTGATGAGGTCTTTCACCTTGGTGCGAATCTCGTCACGAATGGGACGAACGCCATCGATTCCGTGTCCGGCCGGGTCATCTAGCGTCCAATCAAGGTATGTCTTTCCGGGATAGATGGGGCAGGTGTCACCACAGCCCATGGTGATGACGTAATCGGATTCCTTGACTGCCTCGGTGGTCAGGACCTTTGGGGAGTTGTTGGCGATGTCGATGCCCTCTTCCGCCATTGCCGCAACAGCCGATGGATTAATCTCGTCCTTCGGCTCTGTCCCAGCGGACAGTACCGTGACACGGTCACCCGCGAGAGCCTGCAAGTAACCCGCGGCCATCTGCGAACGACCAGCATTGTGAACACAAACAAACAACACCGTCTTCTTCACCGGTTCAGAGGCCTTCTGATTTGCGAAAATGGGCGACAAGCGCGTTGGCATGACCGTGCCCGATGCCGTGCTCAGATTTGAGCCACTCAACCTGCTCTGAGTGCTTCTTGGAAAGCACGCTTTCAAGAAGCCCAAACCAATGAGTAACCGGCTTGCCGTACTTCTTCTCGATTGACGGGAAATACGATGCAGGGCCCTGAACTTTATCGCTCACGAATCAAATATAACCGAGTGAATTAGAGCCTGAACATAGGCTTGAATCAATCACCCACGAAAGGCTCTCATGACAAGTCCGCGCGCCACCGATTTTTCGCCTCGACGCCTCTTTCGATTCTTCGCATTCAGTGAAGCGGTGACGTGGACCCTTCTACTAGGCGGTCTCGCGATTCGAGCGATTTGGGGCGCACCGCCAATTCTGATCACCGTCGTCGGCGGAATCCACGGCGCCGTGTTCCTTGGTTACGGGGTGGTTGCCGCGCTGGTCGGTGTCAATAACCGCTGGGGCATCGGTCGAACCGTGCTAGGAATCGCGCTCGCCATTGTTCCCTACGCAACAATTCCGTTCGAGACCCGAGCCGAAAAGGCAGGCCGTCTGGCTGGCGCTTGGCGACGCGCGGCAACGAGCGACCCGCGTGACGCACACTGGTTCGATCGGCTGTATCGGTGGTTCCTCAATCGCCCTGTGTTATTCGCACTGATTTTGCTCGTGGCGATTGTCGCGATTTTCGCCACGCTCATCATCATCGGACCTCCCGGCGGGTGGCCAACCGACGAAGGCTAAGCGACGCCGCCCACGATGGTGAATACCCCGGTGACAACATCGCCCGTTCGCGCCATCGCGACAATGACCGACCCGTAGGCATCCCGCCATTCGCTATGGAGGCGACTGTGCTCGTCCTCGGGAACGGCAGTGTCAATCGTGTAGCCCGACTCTGTCACGGTGCCCGGCACAGCGACTCCGTTGACGGACACCGACACCTCGGCGGCGTCTGTGTGAATCTCGATGTGGATGGGAATCGTTCCGTTTGTCGCGGAAACCATTGCCGCGTCGATCGAGACCGACGGTTGTGCCGACGCGACGCTGCCGCGAGAAACCCACAGGTTGGCCGGTAACTCCGGAGTTCGAGGAGGCGCAATCCGTCCCTTGTGCGCTCGGTCGAACGCAGAGGCGAAGCTCAGCAGATTTGTGTCGTCGTAACCACACCCCGCAAACGTGAGTCCGACCGGCATACCGATGTCGCTCATGTTGCCCATCGGTACCGTCACGGTCGGTATGCCGAGGTGACGAATCACAACATTTCCGTTCGCAACCCAGGTTCCGTTTCGCCACCCGATCGCAGCCGAGGCGGGGTTCACATCCATGTCGGCCGGGCCGACATCAGCGACCGCGGGGAAAACAATCGCGTCGAACCGGTTTTCGTTCATCCACTGCTCAAGGTCGATCCGACGAGCCTCTTCTAGCCCCCGAAGTCCCTCGGCGATGGTCGGGATGTCCTCCAGTTTCGCAACGCCGTCTCGTCTCGCGTCAGTCACATAGCTGTCAAGCGTGACGTCTTCGGGCGAAAATCTTGACTGGTGAATCCCGTATTGATCGTCCAAGGCCCCACTCGGTTGCGGAAAAATCTTGTCGGCGTCGACATCGACGAGCGCGCGGAGTTTCGGGTCGCCGTTCGCCGCCAAGAATTCATTCCACCCCCACATGCTCAACTCGTGGAGTTCGTGGTCGGCGAAGTCGGCGGGTACGAACCCGCGCGCGACGAGGTTATGCGACTCCCCCTGCTTGTCCTCGTATCGCGTGACGACGGGGAAATCACTTTCAACAACCTCGGCACCAAGCCGCTCTAGTGTGACTTTCGCGTCTCGCCAGCGTTCAACCACCGATTGTCGGGTTTCGATGGGGTCAGAGGTCTCGGAATCGGCGTTGATGTACATCCGCGGAATAGCGATGCGCGTGCCCGACAGCGCATTCCCCTCTGCGAGCGCCGCATACGAGTCAGGACGCAGCTCGGATGACGGTGGTGTTGCAATCCACGGTTGCACGCGCCAGAAGTCTCCGCGCGTGACGGTGTCGTCCGCGACGATGACGTCGAGCAACGCGAGCATGTCCTCCATCGTGCGCGTGTGAGGAACAACGACATCCATGGTGGGGACGAGTGG